>CAMGZU010000052.1 GCA_946183085.1 uncultured Erysipelotrichaceae bacterium
ATGAAAGAACAGTGGGATTTGTCCGTGCTCTACGCCTCGGAAGAGGAATATGAGCGCGACCTCGAATTCGCGAAAAACGAAATCGCCGAGCCGCTTGCCAAACTCGAAGGCAAGCTCGGAACCGAAGAAGGCTTAAAGGCTTATCTCGACCTCAACCTCAAGGCGGAGAAGACCCTATCCCGCCTCGCCGAGTTCGCCTCGATGCGGAGCGACCTCGACAAGAAAAACGTGCCGCATGCCGAAGCCCTCGCCAAAATCGAGAACCTCTTCAACGTCTTCGGCCAGAAGAGCGCCTACGCCGAGCCGGAGATTTTGGCCCTTGGCAAGGACTACATCGACGCCTTCTTCGCCAAAAACCCTGAATACAAGCAGTTCGATTTCTCTTATGAGAAGCTCTTCCGCGAGCAGGATCACGTCTTATCCGCCAAAGAGGAACGCTTGATGGCGAACTTTGGCCCGCTTACCGATGCGGGCGCCAATTTCTACGCTCTTCTCTCCATCGCGGACTACGTTCCAAAGACCGCGAAGCTTAGCGATGGCCGCGAAGTCCCCGTCAATCAGTCCAACTGGACCCATCTTGCGGGCGAACTCAAGAAACAAGAAGACCGCCAGGCCGTCTTTGAATCGCTTTATTCCTATTACGATGCGCACAAAAACGCCTTCGCGGAGTCCTATAATCAAGTGCTTAACGCCCAAGTCGCCATCATGAAGAACCGTGGCTATGCCTCGATCCTTGAAGAACATCTGCACCGCAACAACATCCCGACTTCGGTCTTCCATAACCTCGTTGAGGTCGCCTCGACCGAGAACGAAGCCTTGAAGCGTTATTACGAGATCAAGCGGAAGTATCTCGGCTTAGAGAAGTTCCGTTCTTATGACCGCTTCGTCCAACTCGCCCATAGCGAGAAGAAATACACCTATCAGGAAGCCTTGGAGCTCTTCTATGACTCCATCAAAGGCTATCCCGAGGATTATCAGAAAAAAGCGAGAGAAGCGACCGCAGAAGGCTATGTCGACGTCTACCACCATGATGGCAAGCGTTCTGGCGCCTATTCGAGCGGTGGCTCCGACATCCATCCTTTCATCCTTTTGAACTTTGAAGGCGGCTTGGATGACGTCTTCACCCTCGCCCACGAATCCGGCCACTCCGTGCACACGCTTTATTCGATGGAGGCCCAGCCGATTGTCAAACAAGGCTATACCATCTTCGTCGCGGAGATTGCCTCGACTTTCAATGAGCATAACCTCGTCGATTACCTCTTGAAGAAGGGGACTTTGGCCAAAGAAGACAAGATCTTCTTGCTCCAGAAGATGATTGATGAGATCTGCTCGACCTTCTACCGCCAGACTTTGTTCGCCCATTACGAATACGAGGTCTCTCTCCTTGCCGAGAAGGGCTCGCCGATCAACTATCAGGTCCTCTCCTCGATCATGATCAAGCTCTACAAGCAGTACTATGGCATCGACATCTCGGAAGAGAAGGTCAAGCCCCTTGTCTGGGCCTATATCCCGCACCTCTTCCGCACGCCTTTCTATGTCTATCAGTATGCGACGAGCTTCACCGCGTCCATGCTCATCTATCAGAAGATCAAAGCCGGCGAAAAAGGCGCTTGGGAGAATTACCTCAACATGCTCCGTTCGGGCGGATCGATGTATCCGATCGACGAGGTGGCCCTAGGTGGTGCTGATCTCACCAAGAAAGAGGCCTTCCTCGCGGTCACGAACCGCATGAAAGAACTCGTTGATGAGTTAGAAGCTCTCCTCAAAGAGTAGGCGAAATCGAAAGGAACGACCGGGAGAAATCTCGGTCGTTTTTGCTTGTGCTTTAACTTCTGACCGGGAGGGCATCATCCTCTGGCGGCTCGTTCTTATAAAGAAGCTTCAAGAAAACAGGAGTGGCGAACGTCGAGACGAGGATTAACCCAATCGTGAAGGGCATGATGAGCGGGGATACCAAACCAGCATCCACGCCTTTTTGGGCGGTGACGATGACGACTTCCGCGCGGGCCATCATCCCAACGCCGATGCGGAGAGCGTCTTTTAATTTGAATTTGGAGAGAAGGCCACCCATTCCAGCGCCTGCGACTTTGCCAAGCAAACCCGCAAGGATCCAGACGATGCCAAAGACGATGAACATCACCATGGAGTTATCGCCCGCGTCAAAGCCGCCCGAGAAGGAGGTGTACATCTTCATGGCCACCGAAGCAAAGAAGACCGGCACGAAGATGACGTTCGCGGTCGTGTCGGTGCGGTGATCGATGTAGGACGTGGCCGAGGTATTGGCCAAGATAAGGCCCGCGACATAAGCGCCCGTGATGTCGGCGATGTGGAACACCGCTTCGGCAAGATAAGACCAAATGAAGCAGAAGGCCAAAGAGAACATCGGGATGCGGCGGTGGTGCGGGTATTTCTTGCCCATCCAGTCAAAGAGGCGGTGGACCAAAATGCCTAAGCCAATCGAGATCAAGAAGAAGAGGGCCATGATGGCGACGAGGATCGCGATGTTGCCCGCAGGGGAATCGACGTATTGTACGGTGGCCGAGCCAGAGCCAGAAAGGGCGATGACGATCGAAAGAAGGATGACGCCGATGACGTCGTCAAGGATGGCGGCCGAGACAAGCGCGGTGCCAACTTTGGAGTTCAAACGGCCGAGTTCTTTTAAGGCGGCGACGGTGATCGAGACCGAGGTGGCGGTCAGGATGACGCCATAATAAAGATAGGTGAAGATGGAGGCGGAATCGGTCCTTTGCCCCAAGAACAAGAAAGCCGCCAAAAAGCCAAACGTCATCGGGAAGATGACGCCGCCCATGGTGATAATGACCGAAGAAAGGCCTTCGGCTTTGATCTTCTTTAAGTCGGTTTCCAAGCCCGCGCTGAAGAGAATCAAGATGACCCCGATCTTCGCGATGCCACTAATGCCGTTCATCGTGTAGTTGGTGAGGATGGACTGATTGGGGATGAAGTAGATGGCGCCGACAACTAAGCCCGAAAGCAAGAAGCCGACGACCTGGGGGATTTTGATTTTGCCCATTAAGAGCGAAAAGCTCTTGGATAACAAAAGAATGAGGCCTAAGGGCAATAGAAGCATGTAGGGCTCGCCGACCTCGGTGGAATTCAAAGAAAACAAATGCGTGATGTACATACAAACGGAGATTATAGTCGCGTTAACCCAAAAGGGTTAGCGATTTGTTTGGAGTATTCTTTGATGCTTTTTCTTTTTCGCGTGGCATAATGCTTCCTGCGAAAAAAAGGAAACCCATCATGAAATACGTGCTCTTTACCGTCTTCGAAGATTCTCAAGCCACCCAGTCGCTTCTCGCCGACTTGTTCAAGAAAGGCTATAACGGCACGATGATGGGGGCAAGCTCGGTCAACCACACCTTCTCCGAGAAGAAAAACGCGCCGATGTTCTCTTTGTCCAATTACGCCGAGGGCGTCAAAGACCCGAACCTCGCCGTCTTCTTCATCGTCGAGGAAGAACGCTTAAAACCGCTTCAGGAAGCAATCCGCGAGCAAACCAGCTCGTTTACAAAGATCCATGGGGCGATGATGGTCTTCCCCTTGCAGCAATACGAAGGCTCCTTCTAAAAACCGCTTATGAACGAAAATAACGCACCCGTTGTGCGTTATTTTTTGTATTTCGGCTTGACGAGGATCTTCTCCATCATGACGTGGGGCGCGCCGCCGTCATCGAAGATTTCGCCTGTTTGTTCCTTGAATCCCAAGGTCTTGTAGAAGGGGACTTTGTCGAGCTGGGCTCCGAGGACGACTTTTCTTGCCCCGAGGGTTTTCGCCTTGGTGCAGAGGAACTTCATCGTATAGCTCCCAACCTTCATGCCCCGGAACTTTTTGCGGACCGCGACCCTGCCGATGTGGTAGGTCTCGGGATCTTCGGGGAAGACTCTTCCCGTGGAGATGGGGTAGCCATCTAGATACAGCACGACGTGCCATGCCTCTTTGTCGTGTTCGTCCAAATCGATCTCGGGGGCGAAGCCTTGCTCCAAGGTGAAGACTTCCTGGCGGATTTCCTCCGCGTCTTTTGGCAAACCGAACGTGAATGCTTCTTTGATCATGCCCGCCATTGTAAGCGGTGGCGTTTTCTTTTCAACTCGCTCTTTCTTAGACGCCCTAATGGGCGTAATATCTACACGCTATGAATCGCTTCGCCTCTTTTTTCAAAGAACACCGCAACAAAATCTTCGCGACCGGCTTTGCCTCGCTCGGCGTCCTCATCTATCTCCTTCACTATTTGATGGTCGAGATCATGTCGAACTGGAACTATTTCCGCGGCATGCGGACTCCGGATATGATCCTCGCGATCTTCAGCTTCGCTTTCTGCTTGTTCGTCTACATGACGATCCTCGTCTGCAACATCCGGAACGATGGGGCGGCGTATCAAGGCATCTTGATGTTCGTCTTCTACATCACCTTCGGCATCGTCTTTGATTTCTTCACCGGGGCGATCTTTGCCACCTATAACGTGATCGCCACCGGCTCGACGGGATTGATCCTCTCTTATTCGTCGCTTCTTTTCTCCGTTGGCCAAGTGGTGGTCGGCATCCTTCTTTACATCTATACCACGCGTTATATGCAGGGCTTCTCCGTGGAATGGAAAAGGATTCGTCTGCTTGCCATCCTCTTCAGCGTCTTCGTTGGGCTTGGCTGGCTTTATTACCTTGCCATCACGATTTCCGCGGCCGCTTTGGCGGGCTCGAGCGAGATGCTCTGGCTGCCATTTACATCGATCACATTCTCCGAAGTAATGATCGCCATTTCCATCATCTTCACCTTGGAGAGGCTTCGTCGTTATTAAGACGAAGTCTTTTTTCTTTAAGTCGGTTAACAATTCGAGTATATTTAACCCGATACCAAAAGGGGAGTAGCGTTAATCCTCTGGCTCGTCACCACGCTTTTCGTCAGGAAAGCCGGGCAGAGGGGGAGAAATCCTCGCAAGACCTTCGGGCGAAAGCCCTCAAGGAGAACCCATGTTCGAAAACAGATCAGCCGTTGAGACCTTGTCCGAGCTCAAGGTCAGCCAGGAGGCCGGTTTAAGCGCGGCCGAAGTGGCGGAAAGGACCGCGCAATACGGCCCCAACAAGCTCGCGGAAGCCAAGAAGAAGAGCCCGCTAGCCATCTTCATCGAGCAATTCAAAGACCCAATGGTCTTGATTTTGTTCGCGGCCGCGATCATCTCGCTCGTTCTTTCGATCGTTGATGCGACGAAGAACGCACGTGCGATGAATTTCGGTGACTTCGCCGATGTCATCATCATTTTCGGCGTCGTCATCTTGAACGCGACCATCGGCACCATTCAGGAAACCCGCGCCGAGAAAGCCCTTGAAGCTCTCAAGAAGCTCTCTTCGCCCACCGCGACCGTCCGCCGCGATGGCAAAGTGGTGGAGATCAAAGCCGAAGAGCTCGTCCCCGGCGACATCGTCATCTTGGAAGAAGGCCGCACGGTCCCAGCCGACTTACGTCTACTAAAAGCCTTCTCGCTCAAAGCCGACGAATCCTCGCTCACCGGCGAATCCGTCCCCGTCGAAAAAGATCCTGACCTCGTCTTAACCGAGGAAAGCGGCGTTGGCGACCGCGTCAACGAAGTCTATATGTCGACCCCGGTCGTCTATGGCCGTGGCGAAGGCGTCGTCATCGCGACCGGCATGAACACCGAGATCGGCAAGATCGCCTCGATGCTTTCCGGTGGCGAAGACGAAGAGACCCCGCTTCAGAAAAACCTCGCGAAAATCTCCAAATTCTTGGGCTATTTGACCGTCGGCATCGTCATCTTGATGCTCATCGTCAAACTCATTTGGGCCCTCATTCAAAATAACATCGGCGAAGCCTGGAGCCAGGCGCTTCTCGATTCGGTCGCCCTTGCGGTCGCCGCCATCCCAGAAGGCCTTACCGCCGTCGTCACCATCGTCCTTTCGATGGGCATGCAGAAGATGGTCCGCGTCAACACGATCGTCCGTCGCCTCGCCTCGGTCGAGACCCTTGGCGCCGTCTCGGTCATCTGCTCCGACAAAACCGGCACCCTCACCCAAAATCGCATGACCGTCGTCCGCGCTTATGTGGATGGCAAAACCTACCGCCAGGAAGAGTTCAAGAAAGAGAACCTCGAGCTCTTGGCCAAAGGCATGTCCCTTTGCTCCGACGCGACGGTCGACGAAGGCGCTTATGGCGACCCGACCGAAATCGCCCTCGTTGCCTTTGGCAATGAGCTTGGCATGCACAAGAAAGACTTGGAAGCCGCCACCCCGCGCGTCAACGAATTCCCCTTCGATTCCGTCCGCAAGATGATGTCGACCGAGCACGCGGAAGATGGCAAGTTCACCATCTACACCAAAGGCGCGATGGACCAGATTCTCAAAAACGCCACCCATATCATCAAAGACGGCAAGGCTGTCGCAATCACCGAAGAAGACATCAAGGCGATCAACGAAGCCGCCAACGCGATGGCGGAAGACGCCCTCCGCGTCTTGGCCCTTTCTGTCCATTACGAAGACAAGAAATCCGAGAAGATCGAGGAGAAGGGCCTCGCCTTCGTCGGTCTCGTCGGCATGGTCGACCCGCCCCGTCCGGCGGCCAAACCGGCCGTTGCCACCCTTAAGGGCGCTGGCATCACGACCATCATGATCACCGGCGACCACAAAGACACCGCCTTCGCGATCGCCAAAGAACTCGGCATCTGCGAATCGAAAGAGCAGACGATGTCGGGAGACGAAATCGACGCCTGCACGCCGGAGCAGCTCCAAGAAAAGGTGAAGACCGTGCGCGTCTTCGCCCGCGTCTCGCCCGAGAACAAAGTCCAGATCGTCAAAGCCATCAAAGCCAACGGCCACATCGCCGCGATGACGGGTGACGGCGTCAATGACGCGCCATCCTTAAAAGCCGCCGACATCGGCATCGCGATGGGCATCACCGGCACCGACGTCGCCAAAGGCGCCGCCGACATGGTCCTCACCGACGACAACTTCGCCTCCATCGAAAAGGCCGTCGAAGAGGGCAGGGGGATGTATGCGAACATCCGCAAGACCATCCTCTTCCTCCTTTCCTCCAACATCGGCGAAGTCGTCTGTATGTTCGTCGCCGCGGCCTTTGGCCTTCCCTCCCCGCTTATCGCGATCCACCTCTTGTGGGTCAACCTCATCACCGACTCGCTTCCGGCCGTCGCGCTTGGCGCCGACAAGAAGCCAGACAACATCATGAGCGACCAGCCGCGCGATCCGGACGAATCCGTCTTCGCCCATGGCGGCTATGCCATCACCTTCGGCTATGGCGCGCTTATCGGCATCGCGACCCTCATCGCCTTCTTGATCAAGCCCTGGGCGGCGGGATGCGGCTCGATCTCCGCGATCAACGCTTACTTCAATGAGAACGCCACCGCGCTTTCGGAAGCCCAGTCCATGGCCTTCTGCGTCCTCGCCTTCTCCGAGCTCTTCCATATGCTTGGCATGACCGACGTCAAACGCAGCTTCGTCCATGTCTTCCGTAACCCCAACGTCCTCCTTTGGGTCAGCTTCTTCCTTGGCATCGGCCTCCAGTTCTTCGTCATCGAAGTCCCGGGCGTCAACTCCTTCTTCAAGGTCTACACCTTATCCGATCATCCGATCGACTTCCTTTGGGTCTTCTTGCTCTCGATCACCCCGCTCATCGTTCACGAGGCGATCGTCTGCTACAAATGGGTCAGAAGGCTCATCGCGAAAAAGAAAGCCGCTTAAGCAAAACCAGGATGCCCCCGCTCGTTCGGGGGCATCCTTCTTTTCTTGAAGAAGCAACCCTATAGGGTTATATTATCTACCGCGCCGCTTTAGTTTATCGGTAGAACGGGGACCTCGTAAGTCTCAAAGGGCAGTTCAACTCTGCCATGCGGCACCAATCCAAGAATCACCCTATTGCGAAATAGGGTTTTTCTTTTGCCTTCATTTTCTTTTTAGCAAAGAGGTGTCCCTTCCGATATAGTGAAAGGCGATGAATCTCCTGAATCTAAAAAGCGCCGAAGATTTTCGCGCGTGGCTAGAAGAAAACGCAGCGAAGGAAAAAGAATGCTGGGTGAATGCAAAACGGGTGAAGCCTGGCCTAGCGCCTTTTGTCTATTTGGATGCGGTAGAAGAAGCGCTTTGCTTTGGCTGGATCGATAGCGTCTGGAAAAACATCGATGGCGTTTTCTACCAACGCTTCTCGCCAAGAAAGAAGAATTCCCCTTGGACGGAATTAAATAAAGCGAGGGCAAGGCGCCTCATTCGCCTAGGCAAGATGACGGAACTTGGCAAAAAGAGCCTTCCGCCTTTGGGGCCACGTTCCTATTCCTTTGACCCCATCGTGATCGGCGAACTCAAAAAGGCGAGGGTTTATTCCAAATTCAAATCGTTCCCATCTCTTTATCAAAGGATCCGCGTCTATAACGTCGCCTTTTATCGCAACAAGGACAAAAAGACTTACGAAGCGGCCTTATCCCATCTGATCGAAAAAACGAAGAAGGGTGAGATGTATGGTGAGTGGAACGATTATGGCCGGTGTCATTATCCAGTGACTTGTTTCTACCCCTTTTTGGGGTTTATGACGAACTT
>CAMGZU010000053.1 GCA_946183085.1 uncultured Erysipelotrichaceae bacterium
TGACCGCCGCAAGCATCACAAAAAGAGTAAGGAAGGAGACGAGGACCTCGTGTTTCCCTTTTTCGACGAAGAGCTTTTGGTAAAAAGGGAAAGGCTCAAGGATCTTCAGCAACAAGAGGATAAGCACGAGCAAAGCGCCCAATAGGATCAAGGGAATCCACCATGTCTTTGCCAAGAGGATAAGTGGAAAGATGATCACGATCGCGACGTTATGAAGCATCTTTCGGAAGATGTAATCGGGAATCTTCGTAAGTTTGCGGATGAGAATGAGCGCGCCCGCAACCAAAGCAAGCGGGCCGATGACCCAAAGGGCCAGCCACAAAAGCTCTTCCACGTAAACCGCTTCAAAGTATTGGTGATAATTGAATAAGACTAAGACGATGCCGAGCACGAAAAGCAGAGCGCCCGTGACATAGCCGACGACCTTGCCATTCACTTTGTTGGCAAAGCGGGCGCTCAGCAAAGAGAAAAGCGTCTCAATCCCGACGCCAATCAAAAGAAAGGGCCAGCACTCCAAGACGATCGTCGGCTCCATCAAGATGTGGGTGATCGCGGCGATCAAAGCCGTAAACGTCATGATGAAAGTCGATGTTCCGACTGCGGTTTTGCGCTCAAAACCCAAAAAGGCCGTGAAGACGATGAGCATCATCATCCCGCCGCCGCTTCCGAAAAAACCCGTTCCGAAACCGATCGTTAAACCAAAGAAAAGCGACATCGCGATCTGGAAAGGCGTGAGTTTCTTTTCGGTGGGGATGGCCTCTTGGTTTCTGCTATCTGGCTTCAAAAGGAAACGAACGCCGATCGCGATGCAAAGAAACAGAGAGAAGGCGCCCAAAACCTGCTGATGGACAAAGAAGGCCACGACGGATCCGACGGCGCACATCCCGATGACGCAAGCCACCATAATCCAGCCATGCTTCAAATCGATCTTTTTGTTTCTGGCGTAAGTAACCGTTGTGACGGCGCTGCCCAAAACGTCGCTTGCCAAAGCGATGGCAATCGCCATGAAGGCGCCGTGCGTTCCTTGGAACGTCGGACACAACACGACCAAAAGCGGCACCATGACCGTCGCGGCGGACAAGCCGACGAGCCCGGTCCCAATGCCCGCCAAAATGGCGGCGATGATGACGACCAAATATTCCATTTGAGGAATATTAACACTCAGAGGCGCCAAAAAAGAACAATTGTGAAAAGATTAGGCTCTTTGCATTGAGACGAACGGTCAAAGGCGAATCTCTTCAACCTTCAATCCGATTTCATCGACGTCATTTTCCAAAGCGACCGTAATGAGAGAATCCCGATACCGAATCGTTTTGGTGCGGTAGGTTTTCCCTTCGTATTCCTTTTTGCCATCAATCGGAAGAGAAGGCACGCCTTTTAAATCATTCCGCAAACCGATCCCCTTGGCTTTGAGGATCGCCTCTTTGTTCGTCCAGACTTCGAAGAACTTCTCTTCGCTATCGATGTAGGTTTTTTCTTCAGGAGAACAAACAAAGTCGATGAGATCTTGTTTCACTTCACGGACTTCTTCGATGTCGATGCCGACAGGGCATGGGGCTTTGACCAAAACGACGTGGCCCTTGCTGTGGCTCACGTTGAAGTGGACGCCTTTGGCGTGGGGCTTCCCTTTTTCATCGATCTCATAATCGCCGATCAAGGTTTTCTTAAGATAAGCCGAGGCGATCCTCTCTTGTTGGACGGAAGGGTTCTTGCAACGTTCGATCTTCGCTTTTTCTTCGATAGAAAAGAAACCTTCGGGAAGCGAGGAGAAATCGTTCTCTTTGGCGTTTATATAATAAACGGTGAGTTCCATCATTCCCCGAACTCCTTCTCGAGCGAATCGTCGATTCGGAATTCGCGGTGCTCCTTCTCAGCCTTCTCGATCGCCTTTTCTTCCGCGCCGGATTCTTTGATCTTTTGATACTGTTTTTGCTTGTTTTCTTCGTAGTCGGAGAGGAAAGAATGCTCAACGCCCCCCTCAAAATAGCCAACGAGCTTATCGAGCTGGACGTTCGCGGCCGCTTTGAAGATGTTCTTCTCGACCAACGGATTGTAGTTTTCCTTCAGCCAGGCAATCAAGGCCTTAGTCTTCTTCCTTTGACCCGATTCGTTGAGGTCCTTCTCTTCGGTGAAACGGCAAGCGCAGCGGAGGAAACGGAGGCCATTTGTGTTTTGGAAATCCACCACGTCTTTTTCGCGGATCAAATACATCGGGCGGATCACTTCCATACCATCGTAATTGGTGGAGGGAAGTTTCGGGAGCATTGTTTGGAAGGAACCAGAGTTCAGCATGTTCATGAGGGTCGTCTCAATCACGTCATCGTAATGATGGCCTAAGGCGATCTTGTTGCAGCCCCACATCTTCGCGATGCGATAAAGCGCTCCCCTTCTCATCTTCGCGCAAAGATAGCAAGGCGACTCGGAGACGCTGTTGGCGATTTCGAATATGTCCGTGTCAACGATGACCGCGGGAATCTCCAACGTCCTAAGGTTCTCCTTGATGAGCTCCAAGTTGGCTTTGTTGTAGCCCGGATTCATCACCACGTATTTGAGGTCAAAGGGGAAGTCGCTGTAGCGATGGAGATGCTTAAAAAGCAAAGCCATCACCATCGAATCCTTGCCGCCGGAGATGCAGACGCAGACTTTGTCGCCAGGCGACAATAGCTCATAGCTTTTGCAGGCTTTTGCGAAGCGGTGCCATAAAGCCGTCCGATAGGACGTCGTCAAAAGACGTTCCAATTCCTGGGCTCTTGTTAAAGTTTTCTTCTTATTCGCCATCGTTTCTCTCCAAGAGGTCTTTGATGACTTCGCTCGCCAAAAGATAACCCGCGACCGGAGGGACGAAGGGCGAAGAGCCCGGCGAAGAGATCTTCCCCTCCTCCTCTTCTTTGTTTGGTTTCAAAGGCAGTTCTTTCGAGCAGACCACTTTGAGCTTCTTGATGCCCAAAGCCCTCGCTTCTCTCCGCATCACCTTGGCCAAAGGGTCGTTTTCGGTCTTAAAAAGATCGGTGACGAACAATTTGCTTGGGTCCAAGCGGTTGCCACAGCCCAAGGCCGAGATCACAGGAACTCCAGCTTCCTGGCATTTCTTGATGAGGTCGAGTTTGGCTTTGACGGTGTCGATCGCGTCGATCACGTAGTCGTATTGCGAAAAATCAATCTGGGTTTCGCCAGGAAGATAGAACAACGGGAACTTCTTCACCTTGCATTCGGGGTAGATGGAAAGGATCCTCTTCTCCCCGACATCCACTTTCTTTTGGCCGATGGTCTCGTGGGTGGCGACCAATTGGCGGTTCAGGTTCGTCAAAGAGACGACGTCGTTGTCAATTAAGTCGATCGCCCCGATGCCCGCTCTTGCCAAGGCCTCCATCGCCGCGCCCCCAACGCCGCCGACGCCGAAAAGAGCGACGTGGCATTTGTGGAGTTTTTCGATCGCCTCTTTGCCAAGAAGCCATTCGCTGCGGGTGAACTGATTCATCGAAGATGATTCTAATATGAAGAGGAAAGCGGGGAAAGAAAAAGGAACCGCAAGGGTTCCTCAATCCGTTTTGTTTGCTTACTCTTTCGGGGCGACTTCCGCATTCACGATTTCGGGTTGGGCTTCTTTCGAGGCTTCTTCCTCCAACATGAGGCGCTGCCTTCTGCGGAGGGCGCGCTCTTCGTCGCGGTCGCCGCTTCTAGCAAAGACCAAGAGGGTCACGATGGCGATGAAGGCGGCGATCGCCATCAAGACGAGGCCCCACCAGCGGTAACCCATGTTGGACCAGTTGACGAGCCAGGCCTTTTCGGAGACCTGAACCCAGTTGTCGCTGGCTTTGCCCTGATAGTGGTTGCCGATGATTCCGAAGATGATGAAAACGAGCGCGATGGTCGCGATGACGCCCGCTACGATGTACCAGGCGAGCTCCTTCTGGCTGATTTTCTTTTTCTTGGATTCACTCATAACGAAACAAATACTAGGCGTTTCCCCCTAAAAGGGGAAGAGAAATTTTTAGGCTTTGGGCAAACCGGTCTTCGGATCGATTTCCAAAGAGAGCGGCGCATCGGTGCCGACGCTCGAGGCGGCGGGAGCCGGTTTCTCGGCGGCGACGGCCGTCGGATTGGCCTGGGCTTTTTCGGCGTCTTCCTTGGCTTGGGCGACAAGGGCCTGCATGGCAGGGACATAGGCGTCGCGGAAGGCGGGCTCGGTCGCGCGGACGTAATCGGAGACCGAATTCTGGACGGAGCGGATCGCGTCCGGGAAACGCTCGCCCTGATGGAGGGCGCGGCGGCCGGTCATGTTCTCGATGAGGATGGTGACCTTATCTTCGACGCCCTCTTTGTAATCGAGGGTCGTGATGCGGGCATTGCCTTTGATGAAGTTGAAGTGATTGACGACTTCCTGGATGTCCTTCGAGATGAAGTTGGAGGTCGGGGAAGGAACGCCCTTGTTGTCCGCCATCGCCTTGTTGAAGTCGTTGAACAAGGAAACGAGGTCGTTGAGGAGGCAGAGGGAGGCGACGCCGCGATAAAGGCGCTCGTCGAGGTTCCAAAGGGATTCCATGTCGCTCACGTCGATCTGGCGGGCGTGGGCGTCATTAATGACGCCGCTGATCATCGCGTTGACCGCTTCGTGGATCGGGAGGACGTGCTTATAGATGGCAAGGTGCTGGGCGTGATCGACGCGGAGGCCGTCTTCGGCAAGCTTAAGGATGGTGCTGTTGTCGCCATAGACTTCGTCATAGAAGTCACGGATCTGCTTTTCCAATTTGGCGCCGTTTTCGCCCGAATTGTCGATGATGCTCTTCAGCGGGGTGCGTTCGTTGACTTCGATTAAAATCGAACGTTTTTTGTCTTTGAACAAATTGGTGTCGTACTGCGGCTTGTTGAGGCAATACTCGAGGGTGTCGCGGACGGCCACATTGTAATGGATGAGGGTGGCCAAAACTTCGCTGGTCTGATTCATTTTTCGTCTCTTTCTTCTTTCTTTTTCGGCTTGTTATCCACCGATGGGTATAACTCGTCTTTCAAATCGCCGAAATTCTTGATCACGTGTTTCGCACGTTTCTTGACCGTCTCGGGGGCATGGGCCATGCAATAGCTGTGCTCCGGGAAGGCCTCGAACATCGAGATGTCATTGCCGGAATCGCCGACAACTAAGACATTATCGTGGGAAAAGTGGTTGTAATCAAGATAAACCTGAATGCCGTCCGACTTGGTGCACCCCTTAGGGGTGACTTCGATGGCTTCCCCGACCCAAGCGAACTCGAAATCGGGATATTTCTCGCGAAGGACCTTGTTGAGCTGCTTCGCCTTTTCGCGGCCCTTTTTGAAGATGCCGACAAAGAGCATGAATTTGTAGATCTTGCCGTTCTCCATCTCGTAATTGAAGAGGTCGGTGTCGATGATGTAGGACTCGCCAAGGCGCATCTGATAAAGGGAATAGATCTGGAAGAGAGGGGTCTTCTTGTTCTTGGGGAGCAAAAGGTTGTAATCCCTCGTGAAAAGCATCGGGAACATGAAGTCATAATCCCGGCACAAATCCGCATAGAGGGCCTTTAGCTTTCCATTGTCGATCGTGATTTCGCGGATCAAATGGCCATTCGAGATGATGAAGGCGCCATTGCAGCCGACCATGTCGACTTTGCCTTTTAGTCTCCGGACCAATTTCTCGCGCATCGCGCGGTTGCGGGAAGTGACGATGAGGAAATGCCCGCCCTTTTGACGGAAAAGCTTGACCATTCTCACGTTCCTCGTCGAAACGAGGCGGATGCGTTTCTTCGGGTAGAAGAAAGTGCCGTCGAGGTCGGAAGCGATGACTTTGATGTTGCTCACGCGCCCATTGTAGGCGCATTTAAAAGAAAAAGAAAAGGGAACGGCTCGCCGTCCCCTTCTTTTGCCAAACTTATTTCAGCTTGTTTTCGGCCTGGATGACGCCATAGCCGCCATCCAAACGTTTGTAGGCGACCGAGATCTCTTCGTCCTCCGCATCGAGGTAGAGGAAGAAGCTGTGGCCCAAGGCCTCCATCCTGGTGATGGCTTCGTCTAAGGTCATCGGCTCCAGATAGATCGACTTGGTGCGGACGACTTGATCGTCTTCGCCCTCTTCTTCTTCGAAGTTTTCAAAGGCGACGAACTTGCCGAGGCTTAAGCCTTCCTTGCTGCGTTCGTAACGGGTCTTCAATTTGCGCATCTGACCTTCGAGCTTGTCGACGGCGAAGTCGACGGCGGCATAGAGGTCGTTGTCGCGGACTTCGGCGCGGAAGTCCATCGCTTTGGTGAAGATCGTGATCTCGACCTTCGCCCCGACTTTGTACGCCCTGACCACCGCGCGGCAAAGGACTTCGTCCGATTCGAAGAAATACTTGTCCATGCGGGCAAGCTTCTTTTCCACGGCATCCCGGATCGCGTCGGTGACGGCGATGTTCTTACCAATGATTTGGTATTTCATTGTATCTGGCCCCTCCTAAGTGGCCTTTATCACACCTACATTGTATTTCCTGCACAAGAAAGATAAAGACTTGATGATTCCTTGCTTTTAGTAGATACTTATTGGTGTGTTGTGCCTCCGCTTTGGGAGGTTTTTCTTTTCGAGACAGCACCCGATTCGCTTCTCTTGCGATTTCAAAAGACTATAATGCAACTCGTGACACGCATCTACAAAACGAAACCCGCCATCAAAGAATACGTCTGGGCCGGCACCCACCTCTCCTCCTGGAACAAAGGCAATCCCGGTCAAGCCATCGCCGAAGCCTGGGAGCTTTCCTTCAACGAAATGGGCCCGACCCTCATCGATGGAGGCGAGCACGATGGAGAGCCCCTTCTTGCCGTCGTCGGCAAAGAGGAAATCGGCAAAAAGGCCGCATCTTTCCCCTTCTTCCCCGTCCTCATTAAACTCATCGATTCGGGCTCGAACCTTTCGGTTCAGGTCCATCCGACCGACGAATACGCTTTGGAGCATGAGCATCAATACGGCAAGACCGAGATGTGGCATATCATCGCCGCCGAAAAAGGCGCTGGGCTCTACATCGGCTTTAAGAAAGACACCAGCGAAGAAGAGGTCCGTGAGGCATTGAAAAACGACACCATCATCGATCTTCTTAACTTTGTTGAGGTGAAGCCAGGCGACAACTTCTTCATCCCAAGCGGCACCGTCCACGCGATCGGCGGAGGCGTCACCCTCATCGAGATCCAGCAAAACTCCACCCTCACCTACCGCTTATACGATTACAACCGCCTTGGCCTAGACGGCAAACCCCGCGCCCTTCATATCGACCAGGCTTGCAAGGTTATCGACTACAAGAAATACGAGCCCATCACCTTCCGCAAACCTCTCCTCGGGGAATGCAAATATTTCACCAGCGCCCTCTTTGACGTCATCGAAGGCGAGATCCGGGCCTCGAAAGACTCCTTCCTCTCCATCACCTTCTTGGAAGGCGAAGGAACGCTTGACGGCATGTCCTACCAAAAAGGAACGACCTTCTTCCTCCCCGCCGGGGTCTCTGGCCTTCTAAAAGGAAAAGGAAAATACGTCGCCACTTGGATCAAGTAAAGAAAACCGTGCTTAGCACGGTCTTTTCTTTATTTGTTGGCGAAGAATTTCTTGAGCTCTTCGACTTTGTCTAACCTCTCCCAAGGGAGGTCGAGGTCGGGTCTGCCAAAGCAGCCATAATTGGTGGTGTCCCGATAACGGAAGCTCGGGGTCGTGAGCTTGAAGTTTTGGATGATCGCGCCCGGTCTTGCGTCGAAGAACTTTTCGATCGCCTCCAAGATCACGTCATCGGCATAATGGGCGGTATGGAAGGTCGATAAGCCAACGGAAATCGGCTTGGCGACGCCAATCGCGTAAGAGAGCTGGACTTCAAGGCGGTCCGCCGCTCCCGCCGCGACGAGGTTCTTCGCGATGTAGCGGGCATAGTAAGAAGCGGAGCGGTCCACTTTGGAGGGGTCTTTGCCCGAGAAGGAGCCGCCGCCATGGCGGGACGCGCCGCCATAGGTGTCGACGATGAGCTTGCGACCGGTTAAGCCCGTATCGCCTTGCGGGCCGCCAATCACGAAGCGGCCGGTCGGGTTGACGAGGACCTTGAAGTCGTCGTTCAGCCCAAAACTCCTAGCAACGGGCTTCATGATTTTCTCGGCGACGAAGGAACGGAATTCGTCCAAATCCACATCGGGGTCATGCTGAATCGACATCAAGATGGTGTCGATTTTATAAGAGCCGGGGACGCTGTAATCGATGGTGACTTGGCTCTTCATGTCGGGCCTAGCCCCTGGGAATTTCCCTTCTTTCCGCATCGCGGTCGCGGTGCGGACAAGCTTATGGGCGATCGAGATTGCCAAAGGCATATAGCCTTCGCTTTCGGTGGTCGCGTAGCCAAACATGATGCCTTGGTCGCCAGCCCCCTGCTCCAAGATGTCGCCGCGATCGACGC
>CAMGZU010000054.1 GCA_946183085.1 uncultured Erysipelotrichaceae bacterium
TTGCTCTTCACGATTTCCCGGAAGATGTCGAGGATCTCGTCGCGCGAAACCGGATCAAGACCCGAGGTCGGCTCATCGAGGATCAAAAGCTCCGCTTTATGAGAAAGGGCGATGGCGACGGAGTATTTTACCTTCATGCCGCTGCTTAATTCCTCGAGCTTTTTGTCCATATTGAGGTTAAAGAGCTTGCAGACTTGCTCGAACTTCGCTTCGTCGAAATTCTTGTAGAAGCGTTTGGTGACGTTGACCAGCTGGCGGATGGTGCGGTTGGGATAGTAATTGAGCTCGCTTAAGGCGAAGCCGATCCGCTGCTTGTTAAAAAGCTCATGCTCCTTCATGTCGAGATCGAAGGCTTTGATTTCCCCTGACTCATAATGGATCAGGTTCATGATGCTTTTTAGGGTCGTGGTTTTGCCCGCGCCGTTTCTTCCGATGAAGCCCATGATCTGGCCAGGCTTCACCGAAAAAGAGACGTCCTTCAACGAGAAGGAAGGATATTTCTTATTGAGGTTTTTGACCGATAAAGCGTATTCCATATCACTTATTTCCTTCCATCAGCGCATAGAAAAGGTCCGCTTTCAATAAGGCGATCCCCCGCTTCTTGTCTCCCATGACCATCAAAGTCTCCCCTTCTTTGATGTCAAACATCTTCCTGGCTTCCGCCGGGATCGTGATCTGTCCTTTGGGGCCGACTTTGACGCTCACGATGAAACGGTCTTCCTCGGTTTTCTTCATTGTTCCAACCTTTCTTACTTTTCTTACATTACGATACCTCTGTCCTTTGCAAAAGAAAAGGGATTTCCACCCCCTTCTACGAAAAAAGAGCGGGCGAACCGCTCTATTTTCTTCCTTGATGGAGGTTATTTGGCTTGGCCGTTGACGTCTTCGACGCCTTTGCCGATTTCCTTCTGCTCCTCGACGAAGGCTTTGGCGACCTTCTTCTCGGTCTTGGTGGCTTCCTCGAAGGTCACCGGTTTGTTGACGACGATCTGCGGGAATGGGATGTTGATGTTGTTGCGGTCAAAGAGAAGCTTGAACTGACGGTTCATGTCCCTCTGGCACTGGAAACGCATGCCTTCTTCGCACTTGGCGACGAATTTGAGGACGACGGAGGAATCGCCAAGGGAAGAGACGCCTTTGTAGAAAGGGCCCTCCTTGATTTCGGGGATCGCTTCGCGGATCTTGTCGAGGTTGGCGGCGATGATCGCTTCGACCCTCTCCAAGGATTCGCCATATTCGATGGACATATCGCAGATGGCGACGGAAAGCTGATCGGTCATGTTGACGAGGGCGCGGATGTCGGAGTTGTTGATGACTTTGACGTTGCCGGCGTCGTCGACGATCTGGGTGTGGCGCATGCCGATTTCGCTGACGGTGCCACGGAAGCCGTCCGCGACGATGACGTCGCCGACGTTGAAGACGTCTTCGAAGACGATGAAGAGGCCGGCGATGATGTCGCTAAGAAGCGGCTGGATGGCAAGGCCGACGATAAGAGAGACGATGCCTAAGCCGGCGAGGATGACGGTGGTATCGACGTGGAAGGCGGATAAGACGAAGAAGATCCAGATGATGACGGCCATGTATTTGATGACCGAGATCAAGATGGTCATAAGCCCCTTGGTCTTCTTCAAGGCCGGAAGGAGCAATTGGAGGAGCAACCGGACGACATAGGAAATGCCAAAGATGAAGAAGGTGTAGCTGACGATGCGGACAAAGATGTTGGGATCGCCCGCATTGGAGAAGATGTTGAGGCTGCGGTAGAAGGCGTTGTTCAGGCCAAAGATCCACTGGCCAAAAGCCAAGAAGACCACATAGACCGCAAAGCAAGCCAAGAAAACCCAGCCGATGATCTGCTCCGCCAAAGAAAGTTTTTTGTTTCGTAGTTGCAGTTTCATGAGTTAAACCCCTTCCTGTGGAAATAAAACTTTAACGCCTAATATTAGAGGGTGGGGCCATTCGATTCAAGCCCGTTGCTTTTTGAAAAAATAGGATTGTGCTTTCAGGACCAAACGAACCGATCTTCTCCTTCGACAGCACCTTGCCCCCCCATGCAAAAAGGGGTCAGGACATGCCAAGACCCCAGATTTCCCCCAGGTTAGGAAGGAGAATCGTTTTTTTGGAGAAATTACTCGCCTTTGCGCTTCTTTAAGAACACCTCGGCGTCTTCTTTCTTGGCAAAGACCTCTTCTTCCGCGCGAAGCTCTTTCTTGCAGAGGAAGGTGAAGAGCCGGACGAGCTCCTTGTCTTCTTTCTTCACCTTGCCGAGTTTGATCGCTTTGGCGATCTTCTCGTTTCCCTCTTTGTCTTTGACGATGATGAACTTCGCGAAGACGAAGAAGAGGAGCAGGAAGCAGATGCCAAAAATAGCGACGACGGAGAGGATGACGATGAGGGCGATGATGCCGCCGTTTGCGGCAGGCGGGAAGGTGTTGATGAAGGCGAACTGCGAGAGCTTGGAGACCTCGAAGATGAAGTCATCGCCTTCGGTGTTGTACTTCTCAACAAACTCCATCTCAGTGGAGTTATGGATATGGAGGATTCGGAGATCCTCACGGCCGACATCGGATGGGACACTCATGCGGACGCGGATCGTAAGGCCCGGCTTGAGGTCGGAGGGCTGGATTTCCTTCTCGACGCCGCCGGTGGTCTGGACGAGTTTCACGTCAAAGACCTTAACGATCCTTTCGTTGGCTTTGAGGAGCTCGCCGATCTTGGCGTATTCCTCAGGGGTTTGTTTTTCTTTGACGTCGGAACGGACCTCAACGCGGAGCTCCACGCCTCCGGGGACCACCGCATCATTGATCTCAACGGAGACCTTGGACGTATCGTCGTTTAAGACTTTGCCAAGGATCTCGAAGTCGACCGAGGCAGTCGCGCTTCCGAAGGTGACCTTCGCGGTGTATTTGCCGACGTTGACACAGGAAGCGACTTCTTTGTCGCCCTGGAAGTATTTGATGACGGGTTCTGGGAAGGCCTCTTCGCTATAACCAGCTTGGATGGTGGCCTTTTTGGCGTTGCCATCATAATGCAGATCGCCAGCAGGCGCCTTGAGGGTGAGGGTCAAGCCAGAGGTGACAGTGCAATTCTCTGCGCCGCAGGTGGCAGTGATGGTCGTCCCGCTCGCGGTGTAGGTCCAGGCATGTTCGTGATCATAGACGCTGACGGTGATATCAACGTGCTCAAGGAGGTTGTAGTTTTCGACGTCCTCAGGGGTGAAGGTCGCTTTAAAGGTTTTCTCCCCCGCTTCCGAGCCGACGCTTTGGTTCGGGTCGTCCCATGCCCAGCCCGTCGGCAAAGCGATGGTCGATAACGTCTTATTGACCAAGGAGGTCAGGCCAGTCGGCGCGTTGACAGTCGGGGTCGCTTTTGCGACGATGACTTTGACGTTTTGTTCGATTGTGCTGTAGTTCGCGGTATCGGTCGGCGTAAAGGTCGCTTTGTGCTGCCTCGTGCCGGCATTGCCGACTTTGTCGGTCGGAGTATTCCACGCCCAGCCTTCCGGCAAAGCGATTTCGGATAAGGTTTGCCCATAGATGGCGTTCCTATCAGTGACTTCCTCCGGCGTTGGAGTGGCTTTGGTGATTGAGAACTCCGCGACCGCGGTAGCATCGCCAAAGGTCACTTTGGCTTGGTAGGTGCCGACGTTGACGCAGGAAGTGACTTCGTTGGTCCCTTGGTAATATTTGATTCCTGGATTGGGAAAGACTTCCGCGTTGTAGCCAGTTTTGATGGTGGCCGCTTTGGCGTTGCCATCGTAGGTGAGGTTTGCGGGCGCTTCCAATTCGAGGGTCAAGCCAGACGTAATCGGGCATCCCTCGCTGCCGCAGGTAGCAGTGATGACGCTCCCGGAAGCGGTATAGGACCAATCGTGGGTGTGAAACGTCTTAACAGCCATGTAGCGATAGCGTTTCGTTGCATAATCTTCGATGACATCGTCTGGATAGGAGGGTACGTTTTGATTGTTGCCAAGGACGACAAGAGATTCATCGGTGACGGTCAAGGTGCCCAAAGAAGGGCCCATGTGGCCTTTGCCGATACCGGATGCACCTTCCGCGCCGCTCGCGAGAATTTCGCCACCGCCGATGGTGATCGTTCCCCCATCCGCGTCAAGACCGCCGCCGATGCCGGCACCTCCATTAGCGCCTCCGGTCGCAGTAACTTTGCCGCCGGTAATGTTGATCGTGCCAGCACCATAAAGATCGCCTTCATCGGCAAATTCTGCACCTCCGCAGCCGATGCCAGCGCCATACTGGCCGCCGGTTGCGGTGACTTGACCGCCAGCGATGGTGATCGTGCCACCCATGGCCACTTCGGCGCCACCAATGGCGGCGGAAAATCTGCCGCCGTTTGCTGTGACATCGCCGCCGTAAATGGAAATCGTGCCGCCAGATGCTCTGCAACCTCCGCCGATAGCAGTGGCTTGATTGCCACCAGTTGCAATGACCGTGCCACCAAAAATGGTCGTGTTACCGCCATTGCCTCCTTTGTCTCCTCCGTCGCCACCGCCGCCTATGGCAGCGCCATGATCGCCGCCGGTTGCGGTAATAGAACCGCCGTGGATCGTGATGGTTCCGCTATCGGCGCGGGCGCCATGGCTGCCAATGGCTGCATACCAACTTGGGGCATTATTAACGACAATCGCGCCGGTATCGGAAGATTGGCCATAAATGGTCAAGGAGTCTGCGGCCATGACGGTAATGCCTTTTTCCGCGGTTAAGGTCGCCCCGTCGCTAAGAATCAAGCTGACGTTTCCGCTAGCCGTAATTCTGTCCGCGATGGTGACATCTGTGCCGACCACGTACCAGCCGCCGTCTTCCCACTCCGTCGTTTCGGCCGTAACTACACTGCAAGAAGTGGAGGAGTTCTCGGTATCGACTACGGTTTTTGTTTGCGAATCCCAGGAGCGGGAAATGTAGGTGACGGCGCCTTTGGCGAAAGCGGCATCAGCGTCTCCCGGATTGTGGGTGAAAGCGGCGAGTGAAACCATCCCGCCGACGCCGAGCATGCACGCCAAAGGCAAACCAATGTGTGTGTTGATTCTCTTTTTCATAGAAAATTACCTCATTTGCACAAACTATAAAGAAAAGAAGGGCGCGAATCAGCGCAGTGTTTCGGATTGAAACATCACGTTCTTTTTCGACAGTTCATAGAAACGCGAAAGAAAACTATAATTTGAGGGAAATGGAACGCACCTTCGGAAAAGCGCTCTTTGAGGCCAGAAAACAAAAAGGACTGTCCCAAAAACAGCTCGCGGACGCTTTGCCCGTCGGCCGCTCCAGCGTGGCAAACTGGGAGGCGGACCGGCGTTTGCCAAATGCGGCCATCATCGCCAAGCTCGCCAAGATACTGGGCGTTGAAGTCGCGGATCTCCTCGATAGCGCACTCGAAGAGAGCGCGCGTCCGATCGTCATCATCGTAGACGACAACAAAATCGTCCTTAATGGCGCCAAACCCGTTATTGAAAAAGCCTTGCCGAGCGCCTCAATCATCGGATTCAGCAAACCGTCCGAAGCCCTCAAATTCGCCCAAGAAAACCGTGTTGCCTTGGCTTTTTTGGACATTGAGCTCGGTTTGACAAACGGCATCGATCTCTGCAACGCGTTGCTTGACATCCATCCGCGCATGAACGTGGTCTTTCTCACCGCATTTCCGGAGTATTCCGTCGAAGCATGGGGGACGAAAGCAAGCGGCTTCATGGTCAAGCCAATTACCTTAGAGGGCGTCAAAGCGCAATTGACGAAACTGCGCCACCCCTTCCCGACCGGAGGCGCCAAGCTAGGATGATCTACGCCTATTTCTTCGTGGGCGGCGCGCTCCTGCTGCTTGTTCTTCTCGGGCTTTTAACCTCCCTTCACCTTCCAGGCTTGGACCGACGGAGCAAGGCGTTCTTCGCCTCCTCTTTCTCGGTTTTGGCGCTAAGCATCGTGGCCTACATCGTCGACATATCCATCTTCACGGAGCCAAGCCTAGCTTGGGCGGGGCGGATCGTTGCCTTCTTCGAAACCTTTTTGCCGGCTCTTTTGATGCCGTTATTGACCGTCTACATTTTGCTCCGCTGCGGAAAAAAGGTGCGCGAAAGCATTTCGTTTTATCTTTCGCTTGCTTTGGTCGCCACGCTCTTTGTTTTGCTTATGGTCACCAACTTCACCGGCGTCATCTACGAGTTCACGCAGGACAACCAATTCGTCCGCGGGGATCTTTATTGGGTTTTGATTGTCCCGCTGTTGGCCTTGATCTCAACGAACCTCTTTGAAGTCATCCGGTGGCGGAAAACCCTTGGCAAACACTATTTCGTCGCCTTCCTGATTTATCTTCTTCCGCCTCTTATCTCGATGGCCGTCCAAGCGTTCCTCGACGCGTTCCTCTTGATCGTCATCTCTTTGTCCATCAGCGCGTTCTCGATGTTCGGGATCATCTTGTCGGACCAAGTCAGCCAATATCTCCGCCAGCAGCGCGAGATCGCCGATCAGCGCGCGAGCATCGCGGTGCTACAAATGCGCCCCCACTTCATCTACAACACGATGACAAGCATCTATTACCTCTGCGAGCAGGACGCGGAAAAAGCCCAGCAGGTCATCTTGGACTTCACCACCTATCTCCGCAAGAACTTCAGCGCGATAGCCGGCAAAGGCCCGATTCCCTTTACGGAGGAGTTGGAGCACGCTCGCGCTTATCTCGCCGTGGTAAAGGCACAGTTCGAGGACAGCCTTTCGGTGGAGTTCGACACGCCGCACACTTCGTTCCGTTTGCCGCCACTCACCTTGCAGCCACTTGTAGAGAACGCGGTCAAATATGGGCTCGATGCCGACGCGAAAGAGCCGCTTCGGGTCTATGTCAAAACCGAGGAGACGGAAGAGGGAAGCCTCCTCAGCGTGATGGATAGCGGTCCCGGCTTCTCGAAAGACGACAACGGTGAGCCGCACATCGCCTTAAATAACATCCGCGAACGTCTTTCCGCGATCGGCGGCACGCTGACCATCTTAGATGGCGAAAACGGCGGCACGCTCATCCGCGTCTTCGTCCCAAAAACGTCCCAAAACTTTTTGGATAAGCGAGAAAGATGAAGCCTTGGCTTTTTTATCGTTCATCGGCGCCCAAAATGCGCTTAATCTCTTCTTTCACATAACCGACATCAGGATTGGAAAGAATGGGGATAAGCTTTTGGATTTGCTTTTCGCTGCGGTTCCACCACGCAAGCTTTTCCAATAAAGCGATCATTTCATCGTCAAATCTTTTTCGGATGACTTTAGCGGGGTTGCCAACCACCACAGAATAAGGAGGGACGTCGGAACCGACTACCGAATTAGCACCAATGATGCAGCCATCGCCAATATGAACGCCCGGGAGAATAACGGCGTTTTGGCCAATCCAAACATCGTTTCCCACTACCGTATCGCCTTTAAATGGCAGATCATCCATTTTTGGTGGATCCTGCTCCCAACCTTTAAAGATATAAAAAGGATAGGTAGAGACGCCGTTCATCTGGTGGTTGGCGCCATTCATAACGAATTCGACGTTGTGACCAATTTGACAGAAGTTTCCAATGATGAGCTTATCGCCCAAAAAATCATAATGATGGGTTACTCTGCTAGCGAAGTTTTGGCCATCGTAATAGGAGTATTTCCCCACTTCAATCTTCCTCGTCGAAGCAATGAGCGTTGGCTTGATATAAATGACGCTTTCGTCTCTAGACTTTAGGGGATGGATCTTTCGCCAATCCGGTTTGTCGGCGTCATGCGCCATATCCATCAGCTTATTCGTCTCCGCGTCGCTCAAATCCAAGAACTCGGCAGCGTTCACATCAAAGGCTAAAATGAGGGCGATTACCTTATCAAAAGACATATCGGTTAAGCCCGTTTCGATCTTATTGATCATGGATTTATGGGTATAGCCCAAAGCCTCAGCAAATTGTTGCTGCGTCATATTGTTCTCGAGACGAATCTTTTTAATCCTGTCCCCTAATACTTTGTATACTGGCATAAATGACTCCTAATGACGGTTTCGGCCCAAAGCGGCAATCTCATTTTTAATGATACCCGCAAGCGTAATGATCCCTTCTTCAGTATAGACATATGGCAAGTAT
>CAMGZU010000055.1 GCA_946183085.1 uncultured Erysipelotrichaceae bacterium
GCGGCCTTCTTCATCATCACCAACTTGGTCCATCTTGGCGCGGAGATCCTCTTCTGCCTCTTCTTGGATCATAGCCTCGCCATGTGGGGCGTGGCGAGTTCCATGGGCATCGGCATCCTCGCCGGCATGAGCGTCTTCTTCGTCTATTTCAAATCGAAGAAGAGGGTGGTGGATCTAAAGATCCCATTCAAGGGCTCCTTCGCCCACACCTTGTCTCTCTTAAAGGCGGGATCTTCTGGCGGCGCCTTCACCGCGCTTTCCTTCGTCTTTTACCTGGTCTTAAACATCGCCGCGACGAATTACCTCCAAGGTATGGAGATGCCGCTTTACGCGATGCTCACCAATTTCTCCTTCGTCATCGACATCTTCGTGATCGGCATCCTTCAGGTCATGCCTTCGGTGGTCTCGTCGCTTTTTGGTGAAAAAGACTATTTTTCCGTTCGCTCGATCTGCCACAGGGTCTTCTTGATCGCGATGATCGTCACCGCGGTCCTAACGGTCATTTCGATCGCCTTCCCCGAGCTCTTCTTTCTGATGTTCGGCGTCGATCTCTCTTCGATCCGCGAAGGGCTTTCGATTGACCCTTTGTTGGTCGTGAGGATCTATTGCATCTCCTTCCTCTTCTATACGGTCAACAAGTTCATCGACTTCTACTATCCTTCTTCGCCTTATATCACCCCAGCCGTTCTCGTAAACGTCTTGCGCATGGGCTTAATCGGCCCGATCGCCATCTTCTTCTTGATGATGGGCTTTGGCGTGAGCGGCTATTCCTATGGGGTGATCCTCATGGAAGCCTCCGCTTCGCTCATCGTCTTCCTCTTCATCCTTTTGATGAAGAAGATCAACCGTTACCAAGGAAAGGGCGTCTTGCTGCTTCCCAAAGACGAGAAGAACGAAGCCTCGATCGACCTTTCGATCCCCGCGAAGGAAGAAGAGGTCTCGAAGATCGTCGAGGAAATCCAAAAGCAGGCCTTTGCGCTCAGTAAAGACGAAAAGGCCGCGGGGATGCTGGCCGTGGCTTGCGAAGAAATCATCGTCAACACGATGGAATATGGCTACAAACACCATGGCCCATCGGAATACATCGATATTAATATTACGAAGACCGAGGAAGGAATCTTGGTCCGCATCAGGGACGATGGCATCGCCTACGACCCCACGACCTACGAGGCGGAAGACGAGGAAATGCGTTATCATGGAATCGAAGTCGTCCGCAAAGTCGCGAAAGACTTTAAGTACTTGCGGCTTTTGAACACCAACAACACAATCATGGAGATTACTTTATCCAAAGTAGGAGAATAGAAACATGAACATCATCAAAACAAAGAAAGACAACGTCTTGGAAGTGAAGCTTGAGGGGCGTCTAGACACCATCACTTCGGCCGAGCTCACCGAATCCTTATCCCAAGAAGAGGGCTTCACCGACATCCTCTTCGATTTCGAGAAGCTCGAATACCTTTCTTCCTCTGGCCTCCGCCTGCTTTTTAGCTACCGCAAGAAGCTCGGCGGCAAAGAGCACGTCGTCTTGACCCACGTAAACGCGCTTATCGGCGAGATCCTCCGCGTCACTGGCTTTGTCAACCAAGTCACCATTCGTTAATGAAGAAGAAGCGCCGCATCCCTTTAGCCATCACGATCCTCGTCCCCGTTTTGCTTGGCGTCTCCGCCGTGCAGGGTGGCGCTTTCGGCGCGTCGGTGGCTTTGTCGCGCGAGGCGGATTATAACGACGCGATCGGCGTCGATAAGACCAATCTCCAGCAGGCGACTTGGAAGATGCCGAACAACACCATGGAAGTGGTGGACGCCATCAAAGAGATCTATGAAACGGTCAATCCCGAAAAGCAGCCGGAGAGTGAGGAAGAGATCCGCGCTTACCGGACGAATTTCCTTCCCGTCGTTAATTCCGACCTTTTCACCGATTTCGTCAGCGCTTTCCCTACCGAGACCCTCGGCGATTACGCCGATTACGCGACCGTTGGCTTCTTCGATCCGCCAAGGGGCCGCTTCGTCACCGTCTATTGCCAGGCTTCTGGCTCGATTTATAACCCTTCTTTCCCGGGCACCTTCGATGATTTGGTCTTGCCGAAAAGCGATACCAAAGGGATCTTCTACGGCACGGTCTGGCACGATTACAAACGCAACGAGGATTATCTGATCTCGGGCCGCGCGGGGAAACTCACCCAGCTCGATAACACTTATTGGCTGATCCGCCATACGTCCTTAAGGACCGTCTATTCCCAATCGGACGAATTCGTCTCCCGCTTCATGTGGGTCGGCATCGCTTCGATCGTCGCGATGGCCGTCTTATCCTTCTTGGCCATCGAGCTCCTTTTGATCCATCCGGTCCGCAAACTCTCCAAAACCTCGGACCGTTACGTCAAGGCGATGAATGAGGGCGAGCTCTTGGATCAGGCCTTCCAATTGGACAAGAAGCATTTCGGCAATGAGATCACGACCTTAAATGACTCGCTTTATGTGATGCAAGGCGCGATGCTCGAGTATTCCAATACCATCCGCGACGCGGCGGTCCGCGAGCAAAAAGCCAAAGCCGATTTGGCGCTGGCCGAAAAGATCCAGGCCTCGATGGTTCCTGGCGCGCCCCTTATCGCCGAGAAACTCTCTTTCTATGGCAAGATGCATCCCGCCAAAGAAGTCGGCGGCGATTTCTTCTCCTATTTCCAGATCGATGAGACCCGTTATGGCTTTTATATCGCCGACGTCTCCGGCAAAGGCGTGCCGGCGGCTCTCTTCATGGCGAAGGCAGCGACCGTCTCCCGCCTATTGATCGGCGACCTCGACATTGAGAAGATCGGGGAGGTTCTTGCCAAAGACAACTCCGAAGACCTCTTCGTCACCGGGTTCTTCGCGGTGGTGGACACCAAAAACAACGAGCTCCATTACGTCAACTGCGGCCATGAGCCGGTCTATTTCCGCCATAAAGGCGAATACGCGCCGCTTGAGGAAGCGCCGAATTTGCCTTTGGGCTGTTTGGAAGATTATCCCTACGTCAAACAGAAGATTCAGCTAGAAGCAGGGGATGCCCTCTTCTTATATACGGATGGCTTATCCGAGGCCATGAACCCCAAGGGGGACCTCTATGGCAAAGAGGCGATCCTCCGCGTCTTAAACGAGAACAAAGCCTTCTCGGGAAACGCCCTCTTCTCTTTGATCGACCAAGACGTCGCTTCCTTCGTCTCGGGCGCCGAGCAAAGCGACGATACCTGCCTCCTCTTCTTCCAATATAGCCAAGAGGCTTCCACCCCCTTCTCGGTGGACAAGGAAGGCTTGGGGCACGTCGCTTCCTTCGTGGACGATACCTTGTCGCCTCTTTTTACCCCCGATTTCATCGCGCCTCTTCAAGTCGTCCTGGACGAGATGGTCTCCAACATCGTCCATTATTCGAACGCGAAGACCGCTTCGATCTCTCTTTCCTATAACGAGAAAGAGGTCAACGTCACCTTGTGCGACGATGGCACGCCTTTTGATCCAACGGCGGTGAAAATCGAAAAAGACGAAGACGAGCCGGGTGGATTTGGCATTCTCTTGACTGAGACCTTCGCTTCTTCGGTGACGTATCGTCATGCGAAAGAGAATAACCTCCTCTCCATCACGATGAAGAAGAAATAAAAATGTCAAAAAGGAATTGGCCAACTTAAGTTGGCCTTTTTTCGTTTTGAAGCTTTTCAATACGAACCCTCGCTTTCTCGCCTATTAGTTAGTGGAGGTACTCATGGGCGAAGAGAAATACAAGATGATCACGTTTTCGGAGGGTGGCTTTGCCTTGGATGTTCGCGTGGATCCGAACAAAGAAACAATATGGCTCACCCAAGCGGAAATGGCAGAACTCTTTGGTGTGGATCGCACCAGGGTCGGCCGCCACTTAAAAAACATCTTTGGCTCGGCCGAATTGGATAAAAAGTCAACATGTGCGGAAAACGCACAAGTTCACCAAGAAGGCAAAAGAAAGGTCACTCGTATACAGTCGCTTTCTTAGGAAATGTAATTACGCCACAGGTTGTGGCGCAAATTGAGAACCCGATGGTTTTTTGCAAAAACGAAATTACGCAACAGCTTGTTGCGCAATTTGGTCAAGAAACAAATACCGAGCCTAAACTATCGATAAACACTATGTTTTTAACTCTGAAATCACCTTTTTGCAAAAGTTTTTAATACCAAACCACTTTTTAACGCCTATTTCATAGTGGAGGCATATTTCAAGCCATTCGTTGGCAAACAAGAACTTTTTATGACGAAGAAGGTGTTATCTATTTTTGACGAAGGTTATGAGCAATGGGTCACCGCTTTGAAACAACGTTATCGGCAATCGCAGATCAAAGCGACGGTAAAAGTTAACGCTGAGCTCCTTTCTTATTATTGGTCTTTGGGACGCGATATTGTGACGATGAAACCCGAAAAGAAGTGGGGCCAGCGTTTCTACTATGTTCTTTCAAGAGATCTACGGCAATCCATTCCTGATGCTCAGGGCTTCTCGGTCCGCAATCTTCAACGCATGAAGCAATACTATGAATTGTTTTCGGACTTTCCAATTACGCCACAAGTTGTGGCGCAAATTGAAAAAGGGCTGATTCCTGATGGTAAAGAGAAGACCCAACAGTCTATTGAACGGTCGGATCTGGGAATCACGCCACAAGACGTCGCTCAATTGTTATCTGTTCCTTGGGGTCATATCTGCCTCATTCTCAACCATGTCGGAAAAGACCGAAAGAAGGCTTTGTTCTATGTGAATCAGACTGTCACAAATAACTGGTCTCGTGCCATGTTGCTCAGCTTCATTAAGTCCGATCTTTATGCACGCCAAGGCAAGGCCATCAACAATTTCAGACAAAACCTTCCGGAAATCCGTGGCGACCTTGCGAAAGAGATCACAAGAGATCCCTATAACTTCAATTTCTTGGCAATAGAAAAAGGATATGACGAACGCAAGCTCAAGGATGCTCTTGTTGATAATATCCAGCGCTTTCTCGTCGAGCTTGGGACCGGCTTCGCCTATATGGGCCGCGAATATCGGATCCAAATCGGCAATAAAGAAGAGTTTATTGATCTTCTCTTCTATAACACGAAGGTCCATGCGTATGTCGTAATCGAGGTGAAAGCGAGTGAATTTGAACCTCGAGACATCGGGCAGGTTGGCACTTACGTTGTGGCGGTGGACCATCTCTTGAAGGGGGACAGGGACGAGAAAACGATAGGTCTTCTTGTCTGCAAAGACAAAGATGAATACCTAGCGCGTTATGCGTTGGAGTCGTCTTCGCAACCGTTGGGTATCTCATCTTTCGAACTATCTAACTTGATTCCGGAGAAATACCAAAGTGATCTGCCGAGCATCGAAGAGATCGAGAACGAACTCAATAAGAAATGATCAGAAGATTGAAGGACGAGAAGAGGGTATTAAAACCAAATTGCGCCACAAGTTGTGGCGCGAATTTCCTTCGATAAACACTGGGTTTTGGAGAGCGCCTTTTGCAGCAATCTAATTACGCCACAAGCTGTGGCGCAAATTGAGGAAAGGCAATGATTGGTGGCGGAAAACGAAATTACGCAACAAGTTGTTGCGCAAATTTCCTTCGATAAACACTTGGTTTTTGAAAACCGAAATTCGGAAAAGCTAATTGCGCCACAGCTTGTGGCGCGATTTGCCAAAGAAACAGGTATAAGGACAAAGAACCCCCTAGAATTCATCGAGAGTCTCCCCGGCTATCTTGAAACAAATGAAAATCTTTTTCTTGTGTGCCACTTGTGTGGCATCGCACGCGTTATCCTATTGCCGATAAAAGAGAAGGAGTCCAATTATGCCAAAGAAACAGTATGCTCCATTGACCGCCGAAGAGAGGGCTGAGGCCGAGAAGCTCTTCCGTGAACACTTAGAGAAGATCAATACCTATTTCGCCTCCCAAGGGCAGCCAACCCTCAACGAGGAAGAAGCCTATGCCAAATTCCAGGCGAGGCTAAATGACGAAGCGATGGTTGCGAGATACCGCATCGCCAGCGAAATCAAAGAAAGGGACGAGGCGCAGTCGAAAATCATGAGTGATCTTCATGCCACCAGAGCCCCCAAAGACGACCTCTTGGGCCGCAACTTCAAGTTCTATTTGAAGACGGATGGCTCGCTAGAGAGCAAAGCCTACAACCAAAAGCTTTGGGACGCTTATTGCGATGACCCGGTCGCTTTCGCCCACGTCGCCAACAAGAAGCTCATGACCTATAACCCAAAGCCTTTGTTGGATCTCCACGATGATCCCGTCGCTTTGGCGGAGTTCTATCGCGATAACCAAGCCTTATGCCATCAGGCCAACGAATTCGGCGACTATTTCTCGCAGAAGGCCCCGGGCGTCCTCGAAAGCGTCAAAAGCGCCCTCCCTTCCATGAGGGAGCTCGTTCAGTCGATCAATGGTGCATCCAAAGGAATGGCCCGCGCCGAAGACCTCCTTTACTTCGGCTTCCCGGAATTAAGCGAAGAGCAAGCCAAAGAGCTCCTTAAGAATTCGAAGGCCGTGTTTGGCCCGAAAACCCCCAAACCCGTCAAGAACGCCTTGTTCGCGATGAATGGCACCCAAAAGAACATCAAGTCGCTTTCGCAGAAGATCGAAGAGCTCAAAGGCAAGGGCCTTGAGTTTGAAGAGAAGGACTTCTTCCTCAAATACAAAGCGGTCACCTTCGACGCGGAGAAGAACAAAGACGTCGAGACCAGCTTGATGAACCTTGGCAAAGAAGGCGTCCACCTGGAGAAGAGAAGCGCAGAAGAGATCTCGGGGATCAAACAGTTCTCCTCGAAATACCAATATCGCTACAACGAAGTCTTCCATAAGGCGATGAGCGAGAGGCTCCATAAGCCCTATAACGTCTTCAAATCCGAAAGAGAGATGAAGGGCAACCTCTGGGATCGCTTCTTCCATCGTCCTTCCTCCTCCTTCAAAACCTACATGAAGGCCTTAAAGGACTATTCCAAGGTCGGAGGCCCTTACTTTGGCGATAAGACCAGGGTGCTCCGTTTGGGCGCCGCCTATCTCAATTTCGGCGAAGGAAACCAACAAAACCTTGAGGGCTTAAGCGACATCGAGCGCAGGAGGATCCAATTCGTCAAAGACTCCTTCGAAACGATTCAGGAAATGAAGCAAAAGGAAGAGGCGATCGAACAAGAAATCGACAAAGGCCTCGTCAAAGACTTCCCGAAGGATAATGCCCCCATCAAGAGGGAGCCGGCCATCGAAGGCGACAACATCCAGCTTGTCGAAGAGAATAATCCGGTCATGGATATCTCCCTTAACCTTGACATGGAAGGCCCAAAGCAAGAAAAGCAGCTGGATGCGGCAGGGGGCGAGGTCAAAGAGCCAGAGCTCAACATGGAAGATCCAGCCAAAGCCAACTAACCATCTTCACCAAAAGAGGGTCGATACCATCGGCCCTTTTTGTTTTTGTCATGAAGTTTTTAATACGAACACGTGCTTTTCTGTCTATTAGTTAATGGAGGATTTTGAAAACCTAGCCACGAAATAGTCTTCTTTGCGATGAAACTTTGCTCATGGAAGCAACGCGCGGAAAAGCACGCCTTGCAAACGCCGGACCTTTGCTTGCCTAAAGATCAAAACCTGAAAATGATGCGGGACAAGCAAAGAGGCTTTGGCAGGAATTGGCAGGAATTGGCAGGAATTGGCAGGAGTTAAAGAATCCACAAAGTTAAAAGAGGGGAATCATGTACATCGGCGTTTCGATGTTCTCGTCGTTTTTATGCTTGCCAACCATCTAAGTACACAATCCTTGATGCAATTCGTATTGAGG
>CAMGZU010000056.1 GCA_946183085.1 uncultured Erysipelotrichaceae bacterium
TCCAAGGACTGGTTGTCGCCGATGTCGCAATGGATCTTCTCGACGTAGGTGATTTCTCCCCCTTCCTTCGCGGGGATCGGGAGGCCCGCTTCGTGCATCATCACCAATAGTCCCAAAGTCTTTAAGGCGACGGTTTTGCCGCCGGCGTTGGGGCCAGAGATCAGGAAAAGCGGCTCCTTCTCGTAAAGGGCGAAGTCATTGGGGACGATGCTCTTTTGGTCTAACAAAGGGTGACGGGCGCCGAACAACACGATTTCTTTGTCGGGAGAGACATCCGCGACGGAGCAATGGTATTTCTCAGAGAAACGCGATTTGGCCGCGAGGAAATCCAAATAGCCGATCATCTCGTTATTCTTTAAGACGTAGTCGCGTTCTCTCGCCACCACCGCGCTTAATTCGCGGAGGATCTTAGCGATCTCTTCTTTTTCCTGCTGCTCGGTCTCGGCGATCTGGTTATGGATCATCAAGATCTCTTGGGGCTCGATGAAGATGGTCTCGCCGCTGGAGGAGATGTCTTGGAGGAGGCCTGGGACTTTGCTCCGATAAGAATTGATGACGGGAAGGGCGTAATGGCCATTCCTAAGCGCGAAGGAAGTGCCGTTAAGATAGGGTTTGTATTTGTTCAAAAGGACCGATAAAAGCGAAAGGCTTTTGGCTTCGAGTCTCTTTTTCTTGATGCGGAGGTTCTTCAATAAGGGGGAGGCGCTATCTAAGACTTCAAGGTCAGGGCCGATCGCTTCGTGGATCGTGACCTCCAAGGAATCAAGATCTGGAATCGTTTCGGCGTAGGCGATTAGAAGCGGAGAAAGCTCCACTTTGGAGAAATAAGACTTCAATCCTTTGGCGGTCAAGGCGTCTTTGGCGACGTCTTCTAAGTCTTTCGCGCTTAAAACGCCACCGCGGGCGGCGTATTCCACCACTTCTTTGAGGTTTGGGCTCCCGTCGATTGGGTAATAGCCATAACGGGCGATGACGTCGATGGCTTCCTTGGTATAGGAAAGCTCCTCGATGAGAGCGTCTTTCTTTAAGATTGCTAAAGCCTTCGCCTTCTCTTGGCCAAGCTCGGTATGAGCAAAAGAAGCGACTTCGCTTTGGATCTTATGGAACTCTAAGGTCTCGGCCGCGTCTTTCATAACGGCGAGATTATAGCATAGAAAGACACCTTTTCCTCACGCTCCCGCGTATAATGGTTGTCATGAGTGAGAATGACGTCATCACCCTCTCCTTGGACGAAGCCTCTTTGAAGAAGATGGACCGCTTTTATGACGGCTCTTTCGTCGAGAGCAAAAACGAATACGTTCTTTTCGTCGTGAAGCAAGAAGGCGTCACGATCACCTGCTACAAAAAGAAAGACAAAGAAGGCCTCCGCAAGGTCGTTTTCCAAGGGCCGAACGCCGAAACAGAAAGCGTCCTTTGGGGCAAGCTTTCGGAGAGGGAGCTCTTTGAGAGGCGACAAGCCATCCGGAAATCCCTTCATCCGACCCCAATCCGCAAAAAGATCGGCTCAAAAGAAACCATCGGTTCCGACGAAGTCGGGACGGGCGATTTCTTCGGCCCCGTCTGCGTGGTCGCCGCTTATTGCGATATAAAAACCTTGGAACTCATCAAAGAATATGGCATTCAGGATTCGAAAAAGATGAACGACGAAACCATCTTGAAGATCGGCCCGATGCTCGCGAAACAGTGCCACTACTCTTCTTTGTCTCTCGATAACCTTAAATACAACGAAGTCCACGAAGATGGGCTCAACATGAACGCCATCAAGGCCAAGATGCATAATCGGGCTTTGCTGAACCTCAAAAAGAAATATCCGAATGCCTCCGCCTGCATCGACCAATTCGCGGAACCAAAGCTTTATTTCTCCTATCTAAAAGGCGAAGAGGAAGTCTTAAAAGACCTCGACTTCTCCGTCAAAGGCGAAAGCGTCTTCCCCGTCGTCGCCCTTGCCTCCGTCATCGCGAGATACCGCTTCTTGACCAAGATGGAAGAGATGGGGAAAGAATATGGGCTGACCTTCCCCCTTGGTTCTGGAAAAGATGTCGATGAATTCGCCGTCAAATTCGCGAATAAATATGGCTTAGACGAATTAAGAAAAGTCGCGAAAACCAACTTCAAAAACTTCGATAGACTAAAAGAAAAAGTTCGATGAATTCGAACTTTTTTTCTTGCTTAACTCAGTTTGTCCAAGACTTCTTTAAAGTAGTCTGGGAGATCGATTTCAAAGCTTCTTTCTTTGCCATCTTTTGGGTGGCGGAAGCTAAGGCGATAGGCGTGAAGCAATTGGCCTTTGTCGTAGATCTTGCGGTTGCCTGAGCCATAAAGAGGATCCCCGATCACCGGGTGGCCAATGTAATCCATATGGACGCGGATCTGATGGGTCCGGCCCGTAAGAAGACGGCAGGAGATAAGAGTCGCGTCGTCGTTATAGAAACGCTTGAGGACCGTGAAGTAAGTGATGGCTTCTTTTCCATGCTCCACGTCCACCGCGTTTTTGGTGGGATGGAGATGGTCTCTCCCAATCGGCGCGTCGATTTTGCCTTCGTCTTCCAAAATGATGCCTTTGACGAGCGCTTTGTATTCGCGGTGCATCGAATGATCGCTTAACTGGGCTTGGATGTAGGCATAGGAGGCATCGTTTTTGGTGATGAGCAACAAACCAGACGTGTCCTTGTCGATGCGGTGGACGATGCCAGGCCGTTTGGGGTCGGCGTTCGATAACGCCATTTCCCTTCCGATCAAGGCGTTCACCAGGGTGCCCGAATGATGGCCATTCCCCGGATGGACGACAAGGCCGGCTGGCTTATCGATCAACAAGACGTCATCGTCTTCGTAGACGACGTTAAGCGGGATATCCTCTCCCGCCAATTGGGTCGATTCTTCTTCGTATTCTTTGTAGAAGATGAGATCGCCTTCCTCGAGCTTGTAATGGGCTTTTTCAAGCTTGCCATTAACCAAAACATCGCCCTTTTTGATGGCTTTTTGCGCCAAGGAACGCGAAGGATAAAGAGACAGCAAAGCCAAGGCTTCGTCGAGTCTTTTGCCTCTCAAGGATGAATCAATCTTCTTTTCCATCCTCTTGTTTCTCCTGAAGCGTCCCCTTCTCCATGTTGTTTTTGGTGAAATGGGGCTCGTTCTCCTCTTTCTGCCTCTTCTTCGTGTCTTGGATGGTCTCGAGCACAAGAAGGACCAAGAAGAGGATGACGCCGATCGTCAAATAGGCGTCCGCCATGTTGAAGGTTGGGAAAGGATTAAAAGGAATCCCGACGGTCTGGGCGTTGCCAGGACCCCCACCCAAATAGAACTGGAACAAGTCGATAACCCCATCAAAGCCCGTCGTATTGGTCCAATAGAAGATGCGGTCGATCATGTTGCCCACCGCCCCAGCCGAAAGTAGGCAAAGGACGAAGGTCATAAAAGGCGTGTTTTTCTTCGCATTGAAGACCATGTAGCCGACGATCGCGATCGAAAGGACGATCGAGATCATGATGTTGAGGATACGGCCCCAAAGGCCATCTAGGCCCAGCGAAAAGGCGACTTTGGTGTTGTGATAAAGCGAGATGTAGAAGAAATTGGGGATGACGGCGACCGAATTCCCTTCTTGGAGCAAAGCGTTTTGGGCAGCCCATTTGGTGATTTGGTCCACGATGACGAGAATCACCGCAAGCGCGCCGAAAAGGATCGTGTAGAAGAAGGGATTGCTCTTGTTGAAGACGAACTTCTTTTCCATCTTATTCTCCAATCGCCTCGTGGCAGCGATGGCAAAGCTTCACGCCATTGAACTCTTCCAAATGCTCTTTGGGGTTACGGCATCTGGCGCAGCATTCGTGCTCGTCTTTCTTGACGGATACTTTGTCTTCGCCTTTGGTTAAGGAAACGTGGGAGACGCCAAGAGCGGACGCCAAATCTTCTTCGCCAAAAAGCGAGAAGGCATCGAAGGATTCTCCGCTTAAGGAAACGGAGATCTCCGCTTCGCTCGCCTTGCCGATCAAGCCATTCGCGCGGGCTTCTTCAAGCGCTTTGAGAACGACGTCCCTCCCCTTCTTGAAGGAGGCAAGCTCTTTCTTTTCTTTCTCGCCATAGCAGGAAGAGCGCTTGGGCATATCTTCAAGCTGCGGCGATTCTTTCTTCTTCGCAACAGGGAGGTTCGCGTAAACCTCGTCCATCGTGAAGGAAAGGATCGGGTTTAAGAGCAAGCAAAGGGTATAGGCGCATTCGTAGATGACGTATTGGATGGCTTTGCGGCGCTCGCTATTCGCCGCATCGCAATAAAGGGCATCCTTCGAGACGTCCAAATAGAAGGAAGAAAGATCGCCCGAAAGGAAGGAAGTGATGACCGTGGTCACGCCGGCGAAATCGAACTTGTCGTAGCAATCCAAGGCTTTGTTCTTCGTTTCTTCGAGCTCCGCCATCATCCAAGTGTCCAAAACGCCGAGTTTCGGAGCTTTGGCTGGATGGACGTACTCTTTTTCGCCATCTTGGAGGTTCGAAAGCAAGAAACGGAAGGTGTTGCGGATCTTGCGGTAGGTTTCGGAGATGACCTTGATGATCGATTCGCTTAAGCGGACGTCGGCGGTGTAATCGACTTCCGCCGCCCAAAGGCGGAGGATGTCCGCGCCGAATTGATTGGCGATTTTGCTCGGATCGATGCCATTTCCTTTTGACTTGGACATCTTCTCCCACTTCTCGTCCATGACCCAGCCATGGGTGAGGCAGGTCTTGAAGGGCGCGACGCCATTGGTCGCCAAAGAAAGGATGAGCGAGGCGTTGAACCAGCCACGGTATTGGTCGTTGCCTTCTAGATAAAGATCGGCGGGATATTGGATGCCGCGTTCCCTTAAAACGCCATTCCAAGAAGAGCCCGAGTCAAACCAGACGTCCATGATGTCCTTTTCTTTGGTGAAAAGGCCATTCGGCGAATGGGAATTCGTGTAACCTTCGGGCAAAAGTTCCTTCGCTTCTTTCTCGAACCAGACGTTGGAGCCATGTTCGCGGATAAGCGAAGCGATGTGGTCAAAGACCTCCTTCTCGACGATCGGTGAGCCATCCTCATTATAAATAATAGGAAGAGGGACGCCCCAAACGCGCTGGCGGGAGATGCACCAGTCGGCGCGGTCTTTGATCATGTTCTCCATCTTGGTTTCGCCCCAAGCGGGAACCCATTTGATTTCCTTAATCGCCTTTAAGAGCTCTTTGCGGATCGGCTCGATGGAGCAGAACCACTGTGGGGTGGCGCGGAAAATGACCGGTTGGTGGGTGCGCCAGTCATGGGGATAGCTATGGACGATGTCCACTTCTTTTAAGAGGTGGCCATTCTCTTCCAGCATCTCCACCACTTTGTCATTGGCTTCGCCATAGAAGAGGCCATTCAGAGGATCGCCTTCTTCCATGTGCATGATGCCACGGTCATCGACGGGGCAGGTTGGCTTGATGCCGTATTTGGCGCAGGCGTTGAAGTCATCAAGGCCAAAGTCCGGCGCGGTATGGACCAAACCAGTGCCGGAATCACTCGTGACATACGAATTCACGATGATCGGCGAGACGGTGCCATAAAGCGGATGTTTGTAGGTGACGTATTCCATGTCTTGGCCACGGAAGGTTTTAAGAAGCTTGCATTCTTCAAGGCCGAGCTCGGTCTTAAGGGTTTCGCAAAGATCGGTGAGGAAGACCAATTTGCCACGGTTCGTCTGATACATCCCATATTCGAACTTCGGGTTGGCGGTGACGGCTTTGTTGCCCGGGATCGTCCAAGGCGTGGTCGTCCAGATGACGATCTGCGCGTCGTTATCGATGACGCCCTTGCCATCGACGATATCAAAGGCGACGTACATCGTGCGGGCGGAGACGTCCGCGTATTCGACTTCGGCTTCCGCAAGAGCGGATTCGGAGGAAGGCGACCAATAAACGGGCTTCAAGCCTTTGAAGATGAGGCCTTTGAGGGCCATGGTCGCGAAGACTTCGATTTGCCTCGCTTCGTATTCATGAAGAAGGGTGAGATAGGGATGATCAAAATCGCCTAAGACCCCAAGGCGGCGGATCTGGGATTTTTGGTTTTCGACCTGCTCTTTGGCGTATTTGGCGCAGATGTCGCGGAATTCGGGAAGCGGGGTCTTCTTGCGGTCCACCCCACTCTTGGTGACCTGGGTCTCGATGGGGAGTCCATGCGTGTCCCAGCCAAAAACAAACGGGGTCTTGAAGCCCGACATGTTTTTATAACGGACCACGAAATCTTTGAGCAAGCGGTTGAGCATATGGCCGCAGTGCATGTTGCCATTGGCATAAGGCGGGCCATCATGGAGGATATATTCCTCGCAGCCTTCGCGGTTTTCGTTCATCTTCTCGTAGAGTTTCAGCTTGTTCCACTTCTCTAGGAAAAGAGGTTCTTTGACGTTAAGGTTGCCGCGCATCTCAAACGCGGTCTTCGGCATTAGTAGAGTGTCTTTGATTTCCATAAGCTCTCCCACAAAATAAAAAACGCTTCTCCAGATACAAGGGCGTATTCTGGAAAAACGCGGTACCACCTTGCTTTGGGACGATTGTCCCCTTATTTCCCTGGTAACGGCAGGTCCGATCTCCCTACTGCTACTTCAGGAGGTGTGCTCAGAAGGGATGGCCGTTCGCGTGCCCCCTTTCAGCCTGAGAGGGGCTCTCTTTCGTTTGCTACTAGGTCTTGTCTTCGTCGAAGCGAGTTAACTATAAACAAAGTTTATCGTTCGGACAAGGAGAAAGGCATTCCATCAACAAAAGATTGCTCTTTTTGGGAACATCATCAAAATGGTTTTGAGGGTCCATTCATGAAAACCAAGAGCCTTTATAAGATTTCCGCTTTGTTTATTTCGCTCGCCTCACTTTCTGGCTGCGGGAGGAAGGCCTATGACTATTATGGGCCGGGCCACACCTTCACTCTGGAACCCATCTCGTTTTTGGGGTCGGACACCTTCCTTTCGGTTGACTTAACACTCGTTTCCATCACCAAAACGATCGCCGAGGAAAAGGATCAGACCAGTCTGTTTTTCAACGCAGTGATTATCTGCAGCGAAAATTACGACAAACAATCGGATTACAAGCCCAAAATGGAAATCCGTTCCGATGGTCTTGTTGCGATCGTTCCTGAAGAAAAGGCAAATATGGACGTAAAAAACCTAAGGGATAACGTATTCATCCTTTCTTTCGATACTAAGGTAGGGAGTTTTGATATTACTTTTTGCTACGAGCATCGCGCAATTAGCAAGATCGCGTTCGCTCTCATCTTCCCGGCCCATAATCCAATTACCGTGTTTTTCAACCCGCCCCGATATACTCAGCTCTATTGGATGCCCTGATCGGGAATGAGATTATTGCTTTTCAAGTGAGATGGGTGAAACTTTTAAGGAAAGCTTGAATCATGAAATTCGCTTCGATCTTCAAATTGACATCACTGGCACTCGCCCTTCTTTCCGTTTCCGGTTGCGATAACCTGCAAGATCGATACTTTGGTCCCGGGCATACGTTTCGCATAGAATCCGACTTTTTCGATGAATGCCCCGGACTAGGCGATTATGCCTTGTTCGCCGTCGATTTTACTCTTGTTTCCATTTCGCAAGTCGTCACCGAGGAAACGGACTTAACCTACTTGCTTTTCGACGTTGCCCCAAACTACCAAAAGCGGGAGGAGAATGCCGTTTTCGAAACGAAGGTCGATCCTTATGTTGTTTTCCGTTCCGATGGACTTGCGTCGATCACATTTAGCCAAGAGGCCGACTTGACACTAGAAAGAACGGATCGCTTCTATTTCGAAATCCATTTTGGTGTAGAGAATA
>CAMGZU010000057.1 GCA_946183085.1 uncultured Erysipelotrichaceae bacterium
GCCATTCTCATAGAAATATTCCAAGGTGGCTTCGGCGGATTTGCGGATGCCATCTTTCAAGGTGATGAGGGCAAGGCACATCCCCTCTAAGGTGAGCGCGACGACGCGTAGACCCTGGCTGGCCAAGTTCTTGCTTTCTTCGAGGATCTTCTCGTTGACCAAAAGGTATTCGGGGGCGCCGAGCTTGACGGCGCCATTTAAGGTCTTGATGCCCGAGTATTTGCGGGCGGAGGAGAACTGGGTGGCCGAAAGGACGAACTTCTTATCGACTTCGCTTCCAAAGTAGTCCTGCAAGGCCTTTGAGGTGGCGTTTTGAGTCGTCATCGCGCCAAGCAGCAAACGGATATAGCGGTTGGTGTCTTCGTGACGGGAATTCTCGTAAAGGATGCTTTCGACGCTCATCGTGCCATCGGTCAACGTGCCGGTTTTGTCCAAGCAGATAACATCAACGCGCGACAAAGATTCCAAGGAATAGAGTTCTTGGATGAGGGTTTTCTGCGAAGCGAGATAGATGGTGGAGACGGCAAGAGTGATGGAAGTGGTCAAGACAAGGCCGGTTGGGATGACGCCGATCGCGAAAGCGGAGGTCGTGGTGATGATCTGGGCCCAGCCGCTTGGCTCGTTTAGGGAGATCGGCTCCATGAAGACGCCGGGGACGCTGCCCCAACGATTGACTTTGTAGACCATGGTCGAGACGACGACCGCGACGACCAAGAAAAGCAAGATGGACATGACGTTCAAAATGCCATAGAGGTTCTTCATGAGCTCGCTCTTCTTGCGGCTCATCTTCTTAACCTTCTTTTGGAGAGTATTCGCGTAGGCTTCTTCGCCGACTTTGGTGACGACGCAGGTGACGGCGCCTGCCATGACGGAGGAGCCGGAATAGACTTCGTTGCAGTTGGCTTTTGGGCGCTTGGTGACGGTGTTGGATTCGCCCGTCAATAAGGATTCGTCGAGTTCGGCTAGGCCATCCAATACCTTCGCGTCGGCGGTGACTTGCTCGCCTTGGCGGAAGATGACGATGTCATCGGCGACGAGTTTCGAAGCAAGGATCTCCTGTTCTTTGCCATCGCGGATGACGTGGGCTTTGGCCTCGGCGACGAGGCGGAGTTTCTCTAGGACCCTCTTGGAACGGCATTCTTGGATGATGCCGATGATCATGTTGATGGTGGCGGGGCCCAAGAAGCCATATTTGGAGATGCCGAAGTATTTGGCAACGACTTCGTTATAACCAAAGTGATTCAGAAGCAAAGAAGTGATCAAGAAAAGAAGGCCAATCGCATAAAGGGTGATGTTGAAGACGGTGAAGATGTTGTCGGTGAAGATCTTCCAATAGGGTTTATCGACGCGGACGTTGGATTTGTTGGAAAGACCCGCTTTCTCCCTGGCGAGGACTTCCTCTTCTTTTAAGCCGACGGCGATCTCGGGTTCGTAACGAACCAAAGCGTCGGCTTCCTTTTGGTGCTTGGCTTCTTTGAACATGGCTGTGTGAAAAACGTAACGCTTCATTATAGGCCGATTTTCCTTCCGCGGGCACGCGTTTTGTATGGTGATTTACAAACTTAGGTATGCAAAAATAGTCTTATGGCACAGTTTGATTATCTAATCGTCGGCGCTGGTCTATCCGGCGCGACCATGGCAAGGCTCCTTTTGGATGCGGGCAAAAGCGTCCTCGTTTTGGAGAAACGAAATGAGGTGGGCGGCAACATCGCCACCAAGATGGAGGATGGCATCTGCATCCACCTTTATGGGCCCCATATCTTCCACACGTCCGATGAGAAAGCCTTCGATTTCTTAAAGAAATACATCGAGGTTTATCCCTTCATCAATTCGCCTTTGGCCTATTACAAAGGCAAGTATTACCACATGCCCTTCAACCTCAATACCTTCGATGAGATCTGGGGCGTGAAAACCGCGGAAGAGGCCAAAGCGAAGATCGAGGAAGAGGTCGCCAAAGAAGGTATCAAAGAACCGAAGAATCTCGAAGAGCAGGCTTTGTCGATGGTTGGAAGAACCATCTATGAGACCTTGATCAAGGGCTATACCGAGAAGCAGTGGGGCAGAGAATGCAAAGACCTCCCTGCGTCGATCATCAAGAGGTTGCCCCTTCGCTTCGAGAGGAACAACAGCTATTTCAATGACACCTATCAGTGTCAGCCCAAAGGCGGCTATACCCCCTTCATTGAGCGCTTGTTGAAAGGCGCGGAGGTAAGGCTTGGCGTCGACTATCTCGCGGACCGCGACAACTGGAACATGTTTGCCGAGCGCATCATCTTCACGGGGCGTTTGGACGAATTCTTTGAATTCGAATACGGCCATCTCGCTTGGCGGAGCTTACGTTTCGAAAACGAATGGAAGGAGATTCCGGACTTCCAGCACAACGCGGTCGTGAATTACACCGACCGGAAGCCGGGCTATACCAGGATCACCGAACACAAGCACTTTGATCCCGCCTGCCCGAACAAAGAGAGGACTTATCTCACCTACGAATATCCGGATGCCTTCGAAGAGGGCAAGATTCCTTATTACACGGTGAACGACGAAGCTAATACCGCGCTGGCGGAGAAATACAAAGAAAAAGCCAAGGGCCTTGAGAACGTTTATTTCTTAGGGCGGCTGGCTCTATATCGTTACTTCGATATGGACGATACGATCCTCGCGGCGATGGAGCTATTCGAAAAGCTGGAAAAGTAAAAAAGAGAAGGGGCGTTGCTCCTTCTTTTTGCTAACGGGCCCCGTAAATCGTTTGGAAATAGCCAGACATCTTTTCGGGCTCCGCCAAGCAGTCCATCTCCACCCAATGCCTCGTTAAGGACAAGAAACCTTCGGTGAGCTGGGAGACCTGAAGGCGTTCGGGGACGCCTTCGAAGTAGAAGGATTTGTTGCGGACGCAGGAAGAGAAGAAAGGCATCATCTTTTTTCGGAATGCGCCGGTTAAGGTGGATTCGCCGCCCGAAGCATAAAGGCTCTTCAAAAGATCCTTCTCCTCCTCGATGTGATAGAAGAGGTGGGTCAATAGCCTTTTGTATTCGAAGGTGGCCGTGTCGGAGAAATCATGGTCTGCTTCCTTTTGGGGGAAATTGGAGAAGACGTGAGCGAAGATGTCGTTCGTGACTTCGATCAAGACGTCTTCTTTGGATTTGTAATGGGAATAGAAGGTGCTCCGGGCGACGCTGGAACGCTTCAAGATGTCCTCGACGGTGATGTCTTCGTAATTCATCTCCTTCGCCAAGGCGGTGAAGGCTTCCCTGACTTTTTGCTTTGTTTTGATTTGTCTGCGATCCATGGGGCTAGTTTAAGGCTTCTCTGTTCGTTATTCCATAGTTTATCGAACATAACATTCCATAACGTTCAAAAACTTTCGGATAATCATGCAAAAGTGTTCACAGCATTCCGACAGATTTCCTATAATGCGTAGGCACATGAGCGGGCAATTATTAAAAAGAAGCGAGAACAACGTGACAAAACGCGTCGTTCTTTTTGTTTTGCTCTCCTTCTTCGTCGTCTTCTTTTTCCTCATGGGCCTTTTCGTGGGAACGTCTGGAATGAGCCTCGTTGATGCGGTCAAAGCCCTCTTCGGGAATGGCGAAGCCGCGAATGTCCGCATCGTCCAGATGATCCGCCTTCCCCGCATGATCGCCGCTTTGGTAGCGGGGGCGGGCCTAGCCTTATCGGGCCTGATCCTTCAATCTTCCTTAAGGAACCCCATGGCTTCTCCGGCGACTTTGGGTATTTCGAATGCCGCCGTCTTAGGCGCTAATGTTGGCTTGATCGTCTTATCGGGTGGCTTTTTATCGACCAACAACGGCAACAACTGGGCGAGCTCGAACCCTTATGCGGTTTCTTTGATCGCCTTTGTCTTTGCGATGAGCTGCGTTTTGATCGTCCTTGGCTTATCCAAGATCCGCCACTTCGCGCCCAACGTGGTCATTCTTTCTGGCATCGCACTCGGTTCTTTGTATTCGGCCATCACGACCATCATTCAATACTTTGCCGTCGATACCCAGATCGCTTCGGCCATCTATTGGACCTTTGGCGATGTGGGCAGAGCCTCCTTCCGCGATGACTGGATCATGCTCGCGGTGACAGGGGTTGCCATTGCGCTTTTCTCCTTTCTTGCTTATCCGTTAAACGCGTTAAGCGGTGGGGATTCCTTTGCAAAGAGTTTGGGCGTGAAGACGGGTTTGCTCCGCTTCGTTGCCTTGTTAACGGCCTCCGCGGTATCCGCGGTCATCATCTCAAGCCTTGGCATCATCGGCTTCTTGGGCATCGTCGCCCCGCATATCGCAAGACGCTTCGTCGGGAACGACCATCGGGTCTTAATCCCCGCCTCTTGCTTGATGGGCGCGGTGTTACTTGAAGTATCGGATATCTTGTCGCGCCTAGTTCTCAATGGCACGTCTCTCCCCGTCGGGGCGGTCACCGCTTTGTTCGGCGCGCCATTCTTCCTCTACATTATCTTCCGGAGAAAGGAGGTCAAAGACGATGCTATGCATTAAAGACGTCAGCTATACCTACGATAAGAAGACGCCGGTCTTGGATTCCCTCTCTCTTAGCCTGAAGGAAGGGCAAATCGGCGTCCTCCTTGGCCAAAATGGCGTTGGCAAGACCACGCTTCTAAAACTCTTGGGCGGCTTATTGAATCCCCAAAGCGGGACGGCCCTCTTAGGGGAAGAAGACCTCTTCGCCTTAAAGCCAAAAGAAAGGGCCAAGAAGATCGCCTACGTCCCCCAGGAGATCAGCTTCCCGCCTTTGACGGTCGAAGAAGTCGTTCTCCTTGGGAGGCTCCCTTATTTCTCTCTCTTTCCATCAAAGGAAGATTACGAAGAAAGGGATAAGGCGATCCAAACCCTTGGCCTAGAAGGCTTAAGGAAGAAGAACGTGATGGAGTTATCGGGCGGCGAAAGACAAAAAGTCATGATCGCCAAAGCCTTGGCTCAGAACGCGAGATTATGGATTCTTGATGAACCCACGTCGAACCTTGATATCCATAACCAAATCGAGGTTCTCTCGATCCTCTCGCGTCTTTCCAAAGAAGAAGGAGTCAGCATCCTCCTCTCCATCCATGACCTCAACCAGGCTCTCCGTCTTGGAGACCGCTTCTACCTCTTCCTGGATGGGAAGATCTTAGAAGAAGGGGATGCCAGCATCCTCACAAGCTCCGCCATCGAACGCGTCTATGGCGTGAAAGCAACCATCCAAAATATCAACGGCGAACGCGTCGCCCTATTCGGAGAAAACAAATGAAAAAAACCTTCTTATTGCCCATCGCTTCCCTTCTTTTGCCCCTTATGGGCTGCACCGTCAACGTCGAAGACCCGACCTACACCATCGAAGACATGAACGGCCGCACGGTGCTCCTTGGCAAAAAAGACTTCAAGCGCGTCGTCTGCATCGGCGCGGGTGCCCTTCGCATGTATTCCTATGTCGGTGACGTCAATCTCCTTTCTGGGGTCGAAGACATCGACAATCCAAACAAGATCTTCATGTGGCAAGACGTCGCACGGCCTTACTATCTCGTGAACAAAGACGTTTTCGCCAAGCTTCCTTCGTGCGGTGTTGGCGGACCGAAGAACCAGGCCGCCGAGGCGGAGAAGATTCTTGCCTGCAACCCCGACATCGTCATCTCCGAATACGAAGACGTCGACGCGGCCAACGCCCTTCAAGAGAAGCTCGGCGTTCCCGTGGTGACCCTCAAATACGGACCGAAGACCGTTTTCGATGCGAACGTGAAGGAGTCACTATCGATGCTTGGCTTCATCTTCAACCGCGAGGCGAAATCGGAGGCTTTGGTCTCTTACATCGATTCGATCGAAAGCGAACTCACGAGCAAAACCAAAGACATCAAAGACGCGGACAAGCCTTCGATCTACGTCGGCTGCGTCGGCAACTGGGGTCAGACCAACATCTATGCGACCTCGACGACCTATCCGATGTTCACCGTCGCCAACATCAAAAACGCAGTGGCGGGGCAGGTGAGCGGACAAGGCAATCAGACCATCGATCCCGAGAAGTTCCAAGCCCTTAAGATGGACAAGATCATCTTAGACGCTTCGGGCATCGCCAATTTCAAAACCACCTATCAGAAAGAGCCCGCTCTCTTCGATGAGCTTGAGGCCGTAAAGAAAGGCGAAGTCTATCTTCAGATGCCTTATAACGCTTATTACACCAATTTGGAGACCGCGGCGATCGATGCTTATTACTGCGCACAAGTGGCTTATCCGACCATCTTCAAGGATCTTGATATCGCGGCGAAAGCCAACGAAATCACCGAGAAGTTCTTGGGCAAAGCCTGCTATAGCGATATCCTTGCTTGTGGTTCTTCCTTCGGTGGCTTCCAAAAGATCGATAACCTCGGAAGCTGGCTTGCCTCTCACTAAGAATATGAGCGACCTCGACGAAAAAGAATTCTTTGACCGCCTCGCGCCCAATTGGGATGCGATGGACGATGGCGACCATGGCCGGAAGGCCTTGATCGCCTCTTTGCCAATCCAAAAAGGGATGCGCATCCTCGATGCCGCCTGCGGCACCGGGGTGATCACCGGCGAATTGCTTTCGTTATCCGGCAAGGTGGTCGGGGTGGATATCTCTCCGAAGATGCTTGAGATCGCGAGAAAGAAATACGAAGGCACGGGCGTCATCTTTCATGAAGCATCGCTTTACGAATACGAAGACGAACCCTTCGATGGGATCGTGCTTTATAACGCCTATCCGCATTTCATGGAGAGAGAAAAACTCAAAGAGAAGCTTGATGCGCTTTTGAAAAAAGGCGGCTTTGTGGCGATCCTCCATAACATGGGCCGGGCCAAACTAGATGAGCATCATAGGCATGTGCCCACCACGATCTCAAGACGCCTATTGCCCGCGAAAGAAGAAGCGAGGTTCTACCAAGACGTCTTCCATGTGGAAAAAGCGGAAGAAGACGAAAACCACTATTTGATTCTTTTACGAAAATAAGGGGAACATGCTTCTCCTTTTTTCCTATAATTAGCGTATGGAAAAGAAAACGAAGAAAACCCTGATTTTGGGTGTTTCGCTCGGCTTATCCGCTTCCGTGCTCGGCGTGTTTGGCCTTTATGGGTCCGTCAATCCGAAAGTCCCGGAATCCAAAGCCGGCGATTGGCTGGGTCAAATGAGCGACCTAACCCTCATCAAAGACATCTCGATGCCTGGGAGCCATGACGCGATGGCCCTTTATGCCCTTGGCGATTTGGCGGGTCGCTGCCAAAGCTTGTCTCTGGCGTCCCAGCTTGAAGCGGGCGTCCGCTTCCTCGACATCCGCCTTCAAAACCAAAATGATACGTTGAAAGCGGTCCATGGCATCGTCGACGAGAAAGAAAAGTTCCCCTCGATCGTCAATACCATCGACACGTTCTTAACGGAACATCCCACCGAATTCGTGATCGTCTCCATTAAGGAAGAAGAAAAGCCAAAAGGCGGAACCAAAGACTTCGAAACCTTGGTCGTCGATTCGCTCACCGAGAAGTGGTACACCGGAAACGTCATGCCGGCCCTCTTGGGCCAGGTGAGAGGCAAAGCGATTCTTCTTTCCCGTTATGCCGACTCCAAGTTTGGAGTTCCGGCTTACGAAGGATGGCAGGATAACGCCACCTTTGCGCT
>CAMGZU010000058.1 GCA_946183085.1 uncultured Erysipelotrichaceae bacterium
ACGATGGCAAGAAAAATGGGAGTGAATTGCTCTGCTTCTCTTCCATTTGGCCAAGCTATCCTGGGACGAGCGTCAAAGACTTCGAGAAATAAGACCCTCTTCTCTTAGAAGAAGAAAATGATAGAATACTAGCCATGTTTAAGTGGATTCGTTTGCTGAGCACTTGCGGGATGAGCGTCCTCAAAGCCTACTTCTCCTGGATTCGCAAATACGCGAAGCATCCCGAGAAGTATCCTTTGGAAGTCCGTTATGCCGCGGTGCGGAAATTGATCCTCTTCTTCATGAAGCACATGAGAGTCGATCTTGACCTCGTCGAAGATCCGGCTTGGAAAGAAAGGGAAAGCGTCTCCCTCATCGTGAGCAACCATCTTTCGATGATGGACGTCCTCATGATGATCGCCGTCAGCGAAAAGCCCGTCTCCTTCGTCGCCAAAATCGAGACCAAGAAGCTTCCTTTCGTCGGCAAGATCATCCAATCGATCGATGGCGTCTTCCTTGACCGTGGCAACCTCCGTCAGAACGTGATCGCCATGAAAACCGTCGAAGACCGCTTAAAAAGCGGCTATTGCAGCTACGTCATCTATCCCGAAGGCACCCGGCAAAAGCATCCGAGGGAAAACATGCTCCCGATGCATCCTGGCTCCTTCAAAACCGGCGTCAAAGCCGGCGTCCCTCTCCAGCCGATGGCGGAATACGGCACCTTCCGCGTCTTTGGCTCCCGTCATGATTACAAGGCCAACCCGATCGCCCTCCATTTCTTGAAGCCGGTTCTTCCGGAAGACTACAAAGAGATCGCGACCCCAGACCTTGCCATCAAGATCCAGGATATGATCCAGAAGGAAGTCAACGCGATCCGCGAGAAAGACGACGCTTATTTTTTGGCGAACAAGCACCATCAAAAGATACAGCCTCCCTATTGGTGGGAACACATCTAAGGACAACAAAGCCCCGAACGAATCGGGGCTTTTCCTATTTGAGTTTCCTTCGTAACCCTTTGGGGTAGTGGTTCTTGGCGACGTTATTCTTCGCTTTGACCCAACCAAGGTTCGCCCCTTGGTAAGAGACGACGTTCCAGCCATCTTTGGCTTTGAGGTTTAAGGTTTCGCCTCCGATGTATTTGGCGAGTTCTTCTTCGTTTAGGGAGATGGATTCTTTCGCATTCAGATAATGGGCGAGATGATGGGCGGGGAGAACGAGTTTCTCTTTGAAATCAAAAGCCCTTATTCCATAACGGAGGACATTAAGCGGACGGATATCAAAAGGACGAGGCAATGACTCGATGCTATCATGAAGGATGAGGTTATCTCTTTCGCTTAAGCCATAGGTCTCCAGTTCTTTAAAGAACTGCTTAAGAGGCTTGCCTACTTTCTCATGATGGATTTCGACTTGGCCTGGTTTCTTAAGAAGGGCGATGAACTGTCCTTCGCCTTCGAAGCGGTTTGGGAGCAACCGGATCCCTTCTTTGAGGTCAGGGTGCGAATAGAAGCGCTCATCGTTCAGAAGAGGAACGAATCCCAACTCGGGATGATTCTTTTTGAGTTCCAACAAAGGCTCTTCGTCTTCTTCGTAAGAGAAGGAGCAGGTGCTATAAAGGAGCTTGCCGCCAGGGGAGAGCATCTGATACGCCATCTCCAAGAGCTCTTTTTGCCTGGAGGAACAAGATAAGACCTTCTCGTAACGCCAGTCTTCTTTGGCGAGATCGTTCTTCCGGAACATCGCCGAGCCAGAGCATGGGGCATCCAGCATGATCGAAGAGAATCTCCCTAAGTAGTGGGTATAAATCTTCGAGAAGTCGTTACAGGTGACGATGACGTTGCCTAAGCCCATCCTCTCGATATTTTGGGATAAGTCTTTGGCCCTAAGATAAGAAAGATCATTGGCGATGAGGACACCAGAATCGCCGAGAGCAAAGGAAAGGGCGATGCTTTTGCCGCCTGGGGCGGCGCATAAGTCCAAGACGGTTTCTCCTTCTTTGGGGGAGAGGAAATAAGCCGCCATCATGGCCGCGGGGTCTTGAATGGAATAGCATCCTGCGTCATAGAAGACGCTTTTGCCGAATTCGTATTCTTGCTTCTCGTAAAGATAGGCGTGGGGGACGAAAGGATGCTTTTTGACGTTGGGGAACAAGGAAAGGAAGGTCTCGTCGCTCATCTTTTTGGTATTGAGCAAAAGGGCGTAGACCCGCTCTTTCTCCAAAGAAAGAAGCAGCGATTCGACTTCCTTTTCGGGGAGATGGGCTAAAAGGTGTTCCTTGAATTCCATGCCCCGTCATTGTGGGGAAGATGACCCCCAAAGTCAACGCCCTCTCTTCTAATAGAAGAGGAAAGCGACTAGAATAGAGCCACTATGAGAATGGTTGATATTATTGAAAAGAAACGCGATGGCGGCAAATTAAGCGAAGAAGAGATTCGCTTCGTCATCAAAGGCTACAGCAGAAGCAAAAACCCGATCCCCGATTATCAGATGAGCGCCCTTTGCATGGCGATTCTCTTCCGGGGCATGGATGACGAGGAAATCGCCATCTTGACCGATGCGATGATGCATTCGGGCGACACGATCGATCTTTCGGCGGTCCATGACATCACCGTCGACAAACATTCGACGGGCGGCGTGGGCGATAAGACCTCGCTTGTCGTTGGACCTCTTGTCTCCGCGTGCGGCGCCAAAGTCTGCAAGATGAGCGGACGTGGCTTAGGCCATACGGGCGGAACGTTAGACAAAATGGAGTCCGTCCCTGGGATGCGGATTGGCTTAAGCGAAGAAGAATTCGTCAAGCAGATCAATAACGTTGGCATTGCCATCATCGGTCAGACCCGCTCGGTCGATCCGGCGGATAAGAAGATGTACGCCCTCCGCGACGTCACCGGCACCGTCGAATCGATCCCGCTTATAGCCTCTTCGATCATGTCGAAGAAGCTCGCTGCTGGAAGCAACGCCATCCTTTTGGACGTTAAGTTTGGCTCTGGCGCCTTCATGAAGACCTTCGAGAAGGCCAAAGAGCTTGCGGAGACGATGGTCAAAATCGGCAAAGCGCTTGGCCGCGATACCCGCGCCATCTTAACCGACATGGATCAGCCTTTAGGCTTAGCGGTCGGCAATAGCTTAGAAGTCAAAGAAGCCATCAAGACCCTCCATGGCGAAGGCCCAAAAGACCTTGTCGAGCTTGCCATTGAGGCGGGCGCCATCATGTTGGAGCAGGCCAAGAAGGTCAATAACCTCGACGAAGGCAGGGCGAAGATCGCCCAAGCGATGCACGACGAATCGGGCTTTAAGAAGCTCGTCGCCCTCTTTAAGGCCCAAGGTGGCGATTTCACCTACATCGAAAAGCCGGAGAAATTCCCGGTCTCGAAATATGAGATCCCGGTCTACGCCGAAAAAGATGGCTATGTCCGGAGAATCGATTCCCTCGAAATCGGCCTTTCCGCGATGCGCTTAGGCGCGGGCAGGGAGACGATGGATGACGTCATCGATATGTCCGCGGGCATTTTGCTTAACAAGAAAGTCGGGGACGAAGTCAAAAAAGGCGACCTTCTCGCCACTTGCTACACCAATCGCATGGGGGTGGAAAAGGTCATCGAAGACGTCCATAATGCCTTCTCGTTGGAGAAAGACCCCGTCAAGGTCCCGCCCATCGTCCACGCTTACATCCATTAATGAGAGTCTTATTGCAGCTTGTCAAAAACGCATCCGTCTCCGTTGAGGAGAAAGAAGTAGCCTCGATTGAAAAAGGCTACCTTCTTTTCGTCGGCTTCCAAGAAGGGGATGACGAGACGATTCTCCGCAAAATGGCGGAGAAGATCGTGAAGCTCCGTATCTGGCCCGATGAAAACGGCAAGACCAATCTTTCCTTGAGCCAAGTCGGCGGCAACATCCTTTCGGTGTCGCAATTTACCTTATATGCGGAAACCAAGGGCATGAACCGTCCTTCCTTCACCCATTCCTTGCGGAAAGAGGAAGCAGGGCCCTTATTTGACCGTTTTAACGCGATTCTCAAAGAATATGTGCCAACGCTTAAGACCGGCGTTTTCCACGCCGATATGGCCGTTTCTTTAATTAACGATGGGCCTTTCACCCTCCATCTTGATTCGGAGGTATTGTTTTCATGAAAGTGCTCGTTGGACTTTCGGGTGGCGTTGATAGCGCAATCGCGGCCTATCTCCTCCAAAAAGAAGGCTATGAGGTGGAAGCCTGCTTCATGCGCAACTGGGACGCCTTGGCGAATAACGATTATTTGGGCAACCCAACGATTGGTGACAATCAATGCCCCCAAGAAAAAGATTATGACGATGCGAAAGCGGTCGCCGAGAAACTTGGCATCAAGCTGCATCGCGCCGACTTCGTCAAAGAGTATTGGGACAACGTCTTTTCCTATTTCCTCAAGGAATACGAGAAGGGGAGAACGCCCAATCCCGATGTCTTCTGCAACAAATACATCAAGTTCGATTCCTTCCGCAAATTCGCTTTGGAGCACGGCTTCGACAAGATCGCGATGGGCCATTACGCGAAACGTGCTGACTTTGAAGGCGTCTCCTATATCTACAAAGCCAGCGACAAAAACAAAGACCAGTCCTATTTCTTGTCGCAGCTTAATGAAGAGCAGATCGCCTCTTGCTTGTTCCCGTTAGAGAACATCGACAAGCCAACCGTCCGCAAACTCGCGGAAGAACTCGGCCTCGACTCGGTGAAGAACAAGAAAGACTCCACAGGAGTCTGCTTCATCGGAGAACGCAACTTCCGTCAGTTCCTCCAAAACTATTTCCCTGCGAAGAAGGGGCAGATCATCGAAGGCAAAACGGGCCGCGTCCTAGGCGAGCATATCGGCGTTTTGTATTACACCCTCGGCCAACGCCATGGCTTAGGGATCGGCGGCATCTCTGGCGAAGAAGACTCCGCTTTCTTCATCTACAAAAAAGACGTGAAGAACAACGTGCTTTATGTCGCTCACGCGGGAGACGAAGAACTCTTGTATAGTGACGCTTGCTATGTCGATGGCATCAACTGGGTTGGGCCAAAGCCAGAAGGAAAGATCCGCGTTGGCGTCAAATTCCGTTACCGCCAGCCTGATCAATATTGCGACCTCTCTTTTGAAGGAGACCGCGTGAGGCTTGATTATGTGGAGCCCGTCAAGGCCGTGACCCCAGGGCAGATCGCCGTCTTCTACGATGGCGAGAGGATGCTAGGGGGTGGCATCATCGAATCCACCTATTACAAAGGAAAGAGGACCGATATCTGATCGGTCTTTTTCTCTTGGTTTCGGAGACCGACGTTCTGAAAAGGAAGAAAACAAAAAATGAGCAAACAGTTCTCCATATATCGATCCATTTACGGAGCGATAGACAAGTTCTACGACGAACATCCGGAAAACGCTGGAGCCCTAGAAGAATGGCTTTCCGAGGCGAATCCTCACATTTGGGAGGGGGAGTGTAGCGGCGACCCCGCCGTCTATAAAGAGTTTGAGGCGTTCCTCTCAAGTGTGGATTACGGGAATCTATCGACTTATCAGATTGCAAAGCTCTACTTTGCGAGGCTTGATGACTATTATTCCGAAGCGAGCAAAGTCGTTGAGGCTATGAGCGAAGCGGAATTCAACGAGTTACTAGCAAGGATCTGATTTCCCTGTCGAGCCTTCGGTGAAAAAACCGGAGGCTTTTTATGCCGTAATAAAGGCCGACATTTAATCAGCGGTATAAGTCGCTTAGCTCAAAGCAATAGCAATCCTTTTTCTCGGCGAAATCCTCAAATCCGGAGCGGGAGAAGAAACCAAGGCGGTAAGGCGTGAACCCCGCCTTTTTAATTTGCTCGATCTCCTCATGGTAGACCGCGTGGCCGACTTTGCTTTTCGTGTATTTGCATTCAAAGAAGATCGGCCCGTTTTTGGTATCGCCGACGATGTCGAATTGACCGTTAATACGATTTTTCGAATCGTTATAAGTGTAGGGGCCAAGATTCTCCAAGACGGGATCGAATGCGCCGTTTTTGTTTTGGCGTACCAAGAACTCGGTGCAAATCATCTCAAAGCGTTTTGGGATGAAGGAGTTAAAAAGCTTCTCCTTGATAAATAGGTCATAGAACGTGTCGACGTTCAGCAAAGCACGGCGGCTCAGGTTCGGGAAGATCATCTCGTAATAGAAAGCGAAGAGATTGTCCGAAATCGTGTAATAAGCGTGCTTTTTCGTGTGATCGTTGATGGCGTAGCTTTTGTCTACAAAGCGGAAATCGATCAACGAATTGATGGCATAGGAAAAATCGCTGCGGGAGTTTTGATTCTCGAAAGCGCGTTTGATGTCTTGATAAGAATGGAGTCCCCGTGACAAGGCATCCATGATGACGGTGGCGTTCTCGATTTTGCCATACTCCTCCTTCATCGTGGAATGAATCTCCGACTCAAGCGGGGCGAACTCGCTTAAAAGCAGCGTCTTTAGATTCTCCTCAAACCCCAATTGCGGATCAATCAACGACAAATAGTAGGGAATGCCACCGAAGACGGAGTAGTAGGCGATTTTATCCTCCAATGGCGCATCCGGATAAAACGAGGCGGCATCGCGATAATCAAACGCGTCGACTTTAATCTGGTAGGGGTAACGGCCATGAAGCGGATTGCTCACATCCAAAAGCGTCACCATGATGGAGACGCTGGATCCGGCAAGGATCATCTTCATTTTCGATTGGTCCCTGTGTTGATCGATATAAGACTGCAACTCGGTGTCGATGGTAATGCGGCCGCTCAAATAGGGATACTCATCCAAAACGAGCAGCATTTTCTCGTGGTCAGCCCGATGGAAGAGGTAATTTAAAACCTCGGTAAAGGAGGAGTTTTGCGAAACGGTGACGTTGTCCAATACGTCTTTGACCGCTTGGATTAAGCCTTTGGCATTGATTGAATCGCTTGCGCGAAGGCACTGATAATAAATGAAGGGGCCATCGAATTGTTTGGCGAATTCCTTGATAAGAGTGGTCTTGCCAAAACGTCTTCTTCCGTAGACGATCGCTCCGTTAAAACCGGGCATTCTCGCCATTTGATGGAGTGATTTGAGCTCTTCTGTCCTTCCGTAAAACATAGTTTTCCTCCTAGTCGAATTTATTCTAGTAGAAAAAATTCTACCAATCAATAGAGGGATGAAAAGTTAGTAGAAAAAATTCCAGTAGAATAAATTCAACCAACTTTCATACGCTTTTAGAAGTCATGAATGACTGGTACAATAGCAATTGTTCATCATGTAGGCATTAATGCCTAACCCTAACGACATCATGAGCATTTTCTCAAAAAACGAAT
>CAMGZU010000059.1 GCA_946183085.1 uncultured Erysipelotrichaceae bacterium
GCTAATCGCCGGCTCCACCGGCTCTGGTAAGTCGATCTTCATGCACGGCATGATCATGCCGCTCATCATGCGGAACCGCCCCGAGGATTTAAAGCTCGTCCTTGTCGACCCGAAGAAGGTCGAAATGGGCAAATACCGCGATCTGCCCCATCTTCTTTGCCCGATCATCAAGGAACCCAGCCACGCCAAAGTCTGCTTGGACAAGCTCTGCGATGAGATGGAACGCCGCTATTCGCTTTTCGAATATTCGGGCGTCTCCAACATCCGCCAATTCAACAAAGACATCGCGCCGAGCGAAGGCTGCGAAAAACTTCCTTTCATCATCGTCGTCATCGACGAATACGCTGACCTTGTCGATAACTGCAAAGACATCGGCGACCCCGTCGTGCGTCTGGCCCAAAAAGCCCGCGCGGCTGGCATCCACCTCGTCATCGCCACCCAGCGTCCCGACGTCAAAGTCATCGATGGCCGCATCAAGGGCAACATCGCGACCCGCGTCGCCCTCTCTTTGTCTTCGCCTCAGGACTCGATGACCATCCTTTCCGAAGGTGGGGCAGAGAAGCTCTCCGGCCATGGCGATATGCTCGTCAAATGCGACCAGGTTTCGCGCATCGGCTTTTCGCGTCTACAAGGCTGCTTCGTCGACAATGGCGAGATCAAGAAGGTCTGCGATTTCATCAAAGAGCAGCAAGAAGTGGTCTATGACCCGAATTTCTTGGACCTCGAAGACCATTCCAACGACCTCGAAGTCCCAACCCTTTCCGCGCCAAGCGCGGCCGAGATGAGAGCGGCTTCTAACGAAGACAAATATCAGATGATCAAGCAGGTCATCATGACGAGGGAATACACCTCCATCTCCCAGATCCAGCGCGAATTCTCCGTCGGCTTCCCGCGTGCGGGCAAGATCTTCCAGCGCCTGCAGCAAGAGGGAGTGGTGGCCAATGCCCCCGATTCGCCTTCCTCTTCGAAAGGGTGTCGCGTTTTGATCCACGGCACCGATCCCCTCGATTAAGCTTTATAATGGCATCAGCCTAGCATAAGAAGATTATGAAAGACTCTTTCCTCTCCGCTCGCCTCGTCGAGCCCAATCTCATCCGCCTCGTCATCTTCTCGGATGCGAGTTTTGAGAAGATCTATCCGACCCTCGTCGTCGATCACAGAGAGCGCGTCGTCCTCCACGAGGCCCGCCACGTCTCGATGGGCGCGATCGTCATCTACGATTACCGCTTGGAAGAGCCGCTTGCTCTCGGCCACAACTACATCCTCACGATGAACAACTATGGCTGTACCGGGATTGACGTCCAAGAAGCGACCTCCTTTCCAAACTTCGACCGCGATTATTATTACGATGGCGACGATTTGGGCGTCACCTACACCAAGAAAAAGACCTCCTTCGCCCTTTGGGCGCCTCTTGCTTCGACGGTCACCTTGAAATACCGGATGCCCGAAGAAAAAGAATGGCGTTACACCCCCTTAAAGAGAACGGAAAAAGGCGTCTACCGCCTCGAATTAAAAGGCGATCAAGAAGGGCTTTTGTACCGTTATCTCGTCATCAATAATGAAATCCTCAAAGAGACCCATGACCCCTATGCCAAAGGCTCGACCTTAAATGGCGAGGACTCGGTGGTCGTCGATTTCGAGAAGCTAAAGATCGACTTAAACGAAGACCAGCTCCCGACGCCCCATCACGCGACTTCGGCCATCGTTTATGAAGGCCACGTCCGCGACTTAACGATCGACCCTTCGACCAACATAAAGCACAAAGGCACCTTCCTTGGCTTATCCGAGGAGGGAAGAACGACCGAAAAAGGCCATCCCGCCGGGTTGGACTATCTTTCCTATTTGGGGATCAATTACCTCCAATTGCTCCCGATCTACGACTACAAGACGGTCGACGAGAAGGATCCTTCCAAAACCTACAACTGGGGTTATGACCCCTCGCAATATTTCGTGCCCGAGGGAAGCTATGCCTCCAAGCTCGAGGACCCGCTTTCGAGGATCAAGGACCTCAAAACACTCGTCGCCACCCTCCATAGCCGTGGGATCCGCCTCGTCATGGACGTCGTCTACAACCACGTTTATGACTACCAGAACTCCGTCTTTGAGGCGGTGGTCCCCAATTACTATTTCCGCAAGAAATACAATGGCAAGATCGCCTCAACGTCAGGATGCGGCAATGACCTCGCCACCGAGCGTCCGATGGTCCGCAAGATGATCGTCGATTGCTGCAAGTGGTGGGTGAAGACCTATGGGGTCGATGGCTTCCGCTTCGATCTTATGGGCATCATCGATATCCCCACCCTCAAAAAGATCCAAGAAGAAGTGCGGGCCATCAAGCCTTCCTTCCTCCTTTATGGCGAAGGATGGAATATGGGCGGCGAAGTCAAAGAGCCACTCGGCCATATGGACCATGCCGCCATGCTCCCCGAATATGGCTTCTTCAACGACACCTTCCGCAACAGCGCCAAAGATTATTTCGCCGGCAATATGGCCGCGATGCAGACTTTTAAGGCGAGCTACGCCTCCTTGTCTTTGCCTTTTATCCTCGATAAGAAATTCGTCAGCGCCAACCAATCCGTCAACTATGTTGAATGCCACGACAACGAAACCTATTTCGATTATCTGACGATGCGGAATCCCGACTCCTCGGTCGATGAGAAATTGGAGCGTTGCAAACTCGCTTTGGCGGGCGTCTTATTTAGCTATGGCATGCCCTTTATCCATGCCGGGCAAGAGATCGCGATGAGCAAATGGGGCGAAGGCAACACCTATAACAAAGGGGATGGCTATAACAAATTCTCCTACCGCCTTTTGGATGAGCGCTGGGCGATGGCGACTTACGCCCGCGATTTGATCGCCTTCCGCAAAAAGTCGAGATGGCTCCAAGTCTATGACCCAAGGGTCATCGACGCCCTTGTCGACATCCGCGACCTTAACAACATCGTCCATGTCTCTTACATCGAAGCCAACATCATCGCGCCTTATAAGCGCGTCGAAGTGTTCTTTAACCCCACCGATCAGGATTGGCAATTCACCGCTTCCGAACCCCTTGGCGTCAAGGTGTCCAACGTGGGCTGCCCCTCCGAGACGAAAAAGAAAAAGGACGTTCTGATCCCGAAGCGTTCTTTCGTCCTTTTGGGCGCTTGATATCGGGAAGACTCGCAAAATCCCTAACGATAGATACTTACAGAAAGGAGCGTTTTGCTTATGCTTTCGAGCGTCTTCGTTTCCGGTCGCCTTGGCAAGATCATTGGGCCCAAAACCCGTTATGTCGAGGTCGACCGCGTCATCCCTGGCCCAAGCGGCCATTATGAGACGGATTTGATCCCCGTGAGGTCGATGCTTTGCGTCGATGGGCCTTTCATGAAGGCCAAAGCGGGGACTTTCATCGTCTTCAAAGGGCGGATTGAGACCGACGAAAAAGGCCAGCTCATCTTAATCGACGAACTGGACGAGATCTTCAAGATGCCCAAAGACACCTTCCAACTCTAAAAGAAGTGGGGAGGACGCCATCCCCATTTCTCTTTTCCATAAAGATAATTATCATATAAGTATGAAAAACGAATACGATTTCAGCAAAGGAAAGAAAAACCCTTATGCCAAGATGCTCAAAAAGCAGGTGACCATCAATCTTTCGACCGAAGTCATTGTCTATTTTAAAGAGCAGGCAAAAGAGACCGGGATCCCTTATCAGACGCTCATCAACCTCTATCTGATGGACTGCGCCCGCAGCGGAAAGAAGCTTGCTATCACTTGGTATTGATCGCCGAATCGCGCCCCTCTTTGCCCCTTTGACCCTTAAGGAAGCGCAAAGAGATCTGAAGCGGGGGTAGTCCCCTCGCTTTTCTTATATAATGTTTCGGCGAGGAGGGGAAACTATGTTGAAAATGAACGTCCAGGAATTCGAGGAGAACCTTGAATCCATCGTCGAGAATATCGCAAAAGGCGAGGAGCCTTCGCTTGTCACCTCCCCAAATGGGAACGTGGTTGTCCTTTCGGAGTCCTCCTATCGTTCGATGAAGGAGACCCTCTATCTGATGTCCCAGCCGGGCGTCCGCGAAGAACTTTTGAAAAGCAAAGACATCGATCCAAACGAATGTGTGGAATACGACCCTTCTAAGAGGTGGTGATGGAAAAGAGCCTCCTTGGTTTACAAGAAGGGCGAGAATCTCTAAACTCGAAGCGTTATGGGCAAAGCCTTATCCCCCAAGCGCATCGCCATCTTGATGGCCTTTGTCACCTTGGTCGGCTTCCTTTATAAGCTCACCATCGGCATTTTGTCGACCTCGATGGTGCTTATCATCGCCGCCATCCCGACCTTCTTGGTCTTCGTTTGTAAGCTCGCCTATGTGAAGAACATGCACCAAAGCAGGGCTGCCAAGAAGAAGGGGTATTTCGCGATGGCTTTGGCGACCACCCTCTTCGTCATCGTCTTTTTGCTTTTCTCCGTCTTTAAGATCGGCGGCATCGACATCCACAACGAGAACCGCTTCGAAGGCTGGATTGGCATCCTCTTCATCGCCTTCATCCTCTTGATGTTCATCCTTTCGATCGTGAACCTAAAAGGCGCGTTGGACAAAACCGACATCATCGTCAAAGGGATAAGGGAAATCACCTTCGTCTCCGCTTTGGCGGACGCGGTCATGATCGTCGAATTCTTGGTCCGCATGCTAAAACCCTACGTGACCTTCGCCTATTGGGATTATGTAAGCAACTACGCCCCTTTGGCCTTAGGCGTCATCATGGCCTTCGTCGCCATTTCGATGTGGGTCCGCTTCGCAAGGTATAAGCCTTAAGGACACCAGAAAAAGCAGTGGGGCGGGAAAAGGAAGAAACTTTCCCGCTTTTTTTGTTGCTTGTTCATAAAAATGTAAGGGCTTTCCGCGCGTAGCGTGTTACAATACACGTAACGCAATTCCTGAGGTAACAATAATGGAAACAACTACGAACGCCGCTTCAAAGCCCTTAAAGCTCAACATGAAGCGGACCTTCACCATCGGCTTTGCCTTCTTTGGCATTTTGCTATTGTGGCAAGTCTATGACTCTTGGTGCCCAACCTTCTTGGAGCAGCTTTTCATGCGCCAGATGGGGACCAGCGAATCGACCGAGGTTCAATACCTCGTCGGCATCATGATGGCCATCGATAATTTGGCCGCTTTGATCTTGATGCCGATCTTCGGCCGTCTTAGCGATAAGACGCATACAAGGCTTGGCAAACGAATGCCCTACATCTTGGTCGGCACTTTCGTCTGCGCGATCACCTTCCCTTTCATCCCGCTTTTCTTCCACCTGAACAATTTGGTGGGCGTCATCATCATGATGGCGGTGGTGGTCTGCTTTGCCATGATGTATCGCAACCCCGCCGTCGCCCTTATGCCGGACCTCACCCCGAAACCTCTCCGCTCGAAAGCGAACGGCATCATCAACATCATGGGCTACATCGGCGGCGCCTTCGCGACCGTCGTCGGCATCGTCTTCGTTCTTACCGATTACCTTGGCGAAGGCAAAGACACCTGGGCGAAAAACAACATCTGGGCCATTGAGATGCCCTTCATCATCGCCGCGGTGCTCATGTGCATCTCGGCCGTCGTCCTCGCTTTCACCATCCGCGAAAATGAGCTTGAAGCCCAGCTCGCCGATGAGCTTGCCGAAGGCGAAAAACAGGCTGCCGTCGCCGATTCCGTCGAACATGACGACGAGAAGCCGATGAGCAAAGCAAACCTCATCATGCTCATCCTCATCCTCGCTGCCGAATTCTTCTGGTTCATGTCCGACAATGGCATCGGCACCTTCATGCTCAACTATTCCCGCAACCACTTGGGCGCTTCCTCCGCCGGCAACATGGTCATGACGATCGTCGGTGGCGTCGGCTCGGTCGTCGGCTTTGCCATCGGCGGCTTCATCGCCGATAAGATCGGCCGCAAATGGACGGTCTCCGCCGGCTTAGGCTTAACCCTCTTGGGCCTCATCTTCTGGCTGATCTGCCAAAACGCGATCGGCAAAGGCGCTTATAACGAAGCGACCGGCTACTTCGCCTTCCCGTGGTATCTTTACGTCGTCTGGGGCCTTAAGGGCTTTGGCATGTCGCTTGTCCACATCAACTCCTTCCCAATGGTCGTCGAGCTTTGCTCGAAGAAGAAAGTCGGTCAGTTCACCGGCTACTACTACATGGCCTCGATGGGCGCGCAGACCATCACCCCGATGCTCCTTGGGCTTCTTTTAAGGAACCCGAACATCGACTGGGGATTCTTGCCGATTTACGCGATCATCGCGACCTCGACCGCCTTCCTCATCTTCTTCTTCGTCAAGAACATCAAGAACACGAAGACCAAAAACGTCAAAGGCTTGGAAGCCTTAGGCGCCGACGACTGATTCTATGCCCGCCATCATCACCCATTACACCTTTGCCCGTGACGTCAGCGAAAATGCTGGCGTCACCGGCTTTGAACAAGCTTTTTATCTTGGGGCCCAAGGTCCCGATCCTTTCTTCTTCTTTGGCCAGCTCAATAAGCGGGAGAACAAGAAAGACGTCCAGCATTATGGGGCCCGCCTCCATCACCTGGATTTCTCCGAGGTCTATAATGAGCTACTTGCTTATGCAAGTAAGTCGGAGCACAAAGACCTCCTCTCTTCTTACATCAAAGGGCTTTTCTGCCATTATGCGATGGACCGGAACTGCCATCCCTACATCTTCTATCGCTCGGGGGTTGGCAAAGGCAAAGAGAAGAAGCCTTTTGAAGCGGCCCACGCTTGCTTAGAGACTTATATCGACATCCTCCTTGGCAAACGAAAGGGAACGTTCACCCCTCATATGGAACGTTATCTTGATGTTCCCGAGGAGCAGCTCCAAATCATCTCGAAGATGTGGTACGACGTGAACAAAAAGACCTTGGATCACCCAAGCCTCAAAGAAGACTCGTTCTACCTCGCCAACAAGGATTATCAAAAGACCTTGTCCTTCCTCAACCATCCAAGATGGTTCAAAAAGATTCTCGTCACGCTTATCCAAGGCAAGGCGAGCCAGGCTTACGCCCTCATCTACCCGAAGCATTTCGAAGGGGAGAGGGAGGATCTCGATTATCTAAACGATAAGAGAGAAGTTTGGAAGGAACCCTCCACCAAAAAGGAAAGAAAAGAATCCTTTGAGCAGCTTTATCAAAAATCCGCGAAGGATTTCTATTCAATCCTCCCAACCCTCGAAAAGGGCCTATCAGGGGAAGACGTCCTCAAAGACATCGTCTTTTACGTCAATGACATCGACCACGATG
>CAMGZU010000060.1 GCA_946183085.1 uncultured Erysipelotrichaceae bacterium
AATTGGAATAAATGGGGTAGAAACAAATCACCTCATAATGACAGGCAGAGATTCGTAGATGCGGTTACGTCCAGATTTATTTAACGCTCCATCCCCTGCGGGCATACGTCCAGAAGCCCAAAATGGCAGAGACGCTTCTTGTCTAAATAATCAATAAGGTATCAACAATTCAAAAAACCTTTCGTTCTCACCCCTTTGATTCCTAAAAACAAACAGGCTTGCGTAATGCCCAAGCAAAAAGAATCATAAAAAATTAATTCCCACCCGATTTTGAGGGGGATAGCTTTTTAAACTGGTTTCAGCAGGCGGAAAAGAAGCGGATGGTTTTGTTTACAACGGACGATGTCAAAACGGCCTAACCAAAAAAGAACTAGATCATGGCCAGAATGATTTGACCAATTTCGAATCGATACATCGATGGTGTAACGATGCACGATAGAGTTTCCTCGGCCCCGAGAAAGGAGGAGGGGCCTCTCCAACGCTTCGCAAGTCGAAGGTCAGGAAGATAAGAAGGAGAACAAACAATTGCATCCACCCTAAACCAATCTCGTGAGAAAGGACATCGAAATCCGATCGCCTTCTCCACTCGCTAAAAAAGCCCAAGGGAATCACCGAATTCCACGAGGGCGGAAAGGACAGAAATGAAGTTCGCGAAAAACGACAGATTCACTTACAACGGCATAACGGTCAACGTTCTCGACATCCTCGGGGATGGCGGCCAAGGCGAGGTTTATCTCGTCGAAGAAAACGGTCAGAAGTACGCCTTCAAGATCTACAAAGATGAGGTCTCGAGCGATTTCCGCTACAACCTGAAGAACAACATCCAGAAGGGCTCTCCCTCCGCCAACTTCCTTTGGCCAAAGGAGTTCATCGAATTCACCGATGGCGACTGCGGCTACATGATGGATCTCCGCGGGAAGGAATACGTCTCCTTCGTTTCTTACCTCACCGGCAAGAACCGCTTCAAATCGAAGAGGCTACTCCTCAACTGGTGCATCGAGCTTGTGAAAAGCTTCAAAGATCTCCACGAGAGGGGCTATTCCTACCAAGACCTCAATGATGGCAGCTTCTTCCTTAACCCCGATAACGGCAAAATCCTCATCTGCGATAACGACAACGTCACCGCGGATAAGAGGAGCCTTGGGGTCCTCGGCAAGATGCGTTACATGGCCCCGGAGATCGTAAGGGGCGACAAAGATCGCATCACCGGTGAGCGCCAGATGCCCGACGTCCATAGCGACCGCTTCTCCCTCGCTGTCATCCTCTTCTTGGCCCTTTGCCTTGGCAACCCCTTTGAGGGTGAGAAACTCAAGGATTACGTCATCGTCGACGAGAAGGCGGAGTATGAGATGTTCGGGAGCAACCCCATCTACATCTATAACGAACAGGATTCCTCCAATCGGCCGATCCGCGGCTATCACACCGCCGTCCTCAAGCGTTATCCCGCTTTGCCAAGCTACATCAAAGCGGCCTTTCAAAAGACCTTCGTCGATGGGCTCAAGGACCGCGAGAACTCGAGGACGACCGAGCTGGAGTGGATCCGCTTGCTCTGCCGCTACCGCGATGAGCTCATCACCTGCGAATGCGGGCACGAGTACATCTATGGCTTCTACGAGAAGAAACCGAATGCCAAATGTCCCGGCTGTCACAAACCGACCAGAGCCTTCTGCACGCTGATCATCGGCAAAGGCAAGGTTCTCCTTGAGCCAGGCAAATACCTCTATCGGTCCCATATCGATAAGTATTCGGGCGACTACAACGAGCCCATTGGCAAAGTCATCACCAACAAAAACAACCCCTCGCTTTGGGGAATCAAGATCAAGCTTGAACACCCGATCCTCGTGAAGGACCGCTCGGGCCACGAAAAGGAGATCGCCAAGGATGGCGTCATCCCCATCATCGATGGCTTAAAGATCCGCTTCGAGGAGAAGGCGATCGGCGAGATCCTCGCAAACAAATAAGGAGGAATATGAAGGAAAAAGAAGAAATTAAGCTGATCAAGTCTTGGGCGAAAGACCGCGGGCTTCGCGTCGATGTGGACCGCCTTTCGGAAAAAGAGGAGTCGTGGTTCGTAGAACTCATTGGGCTCAAAAACGCACCGATCTTCTCGCTTTGCCGGGAAAGGGAATACGTCCGCTATGGCGCCTTCTACGAATTTGAGGACGAAGCGCCGAGCTATCTCCTCATCTTCAAGAAACTCAAGGAGACCCCGTTTACCTTCGTCGAAGGCAACGATGCCGGAAACGCAATCAAGCTGGAGGGCGACATGAAACATGAGACCCTCACCGCCAAGGCGCTTAGCGAGCTCATCGACGCCATCGAAGGCGACGTCTTCCTCGAATATTTGGAGAAGACGTCGCTCAAGAAGTGGGCGCCCTTCAAAGCGCAAGGAAGCACGCGAGATAAAGTCCTCGCTTACTTCCAAGCCCATGGAAATGGCCGGCTTAACACCATCAGCTTAGCCCTTGATATTTCCATCCGCTCCGCGCGGAGGTGGGCCAAGGAACTGCTCAGCGAAAACCTCATCTGCCCCGACGTGGATTACGAATTCGTCTACGTGGGCGAACCCAAATAAAAGGAGAAAAAACATGAAAGACATCGCAATTGATGGAATCAGAAAACAAGAACTCAACCTCATCTTCGTCATCGACAACTCGGGCTCTATGGACGGTGAGAAGATCGGTGCCGTCAATAACGCCATCCGTGACGTCATGACCATCATGCCGGAGATCCAGGAGGACACCAGCGACGCCGAGATCAAGATCAGCGCCCTCACCTTTTCCGACAATTCCAAGTGGGTCTATAGCGATCCCAAAACCGTCGCCGACTTCAAGTGGAGCGACATCTCCGTCGATGGCGGGACCGACTACTCCAAATGCTACGACAAGCTCGCCGACTTCCTCACAAAGAGGGAAAAAGGCGGCAAGATGCCTGACATCGGCGGCGTTGCTCCGATCATCATCTTGATGAGCGATGGCATGCCAACTTCCCCTGACTGGGAGGACCATCTCCAATGTCTCAAGAAGAAGGGCTGGTTCAAGGTCGCTCTCAAATACGCGATCGCCATCGGCGTCGACACCCAGGAGGCCAACGACGTCTTGGCGAAGTTCACCGGCAACCCGGAGACCGTCTTGAAGGTCTACACCGCGGAAGCCCTCCGCAAAGTCATCAAGGTCATCGCGGTCACTGGGAGCAAGATCAAATCCTCTTTGACGCAAATCAACGGCTCTGCCCCGATCTCCAAAGAAGAGCAGGCGAAGCAGGAGATCGAAAAAGGCCTTGAAGAAATTAACGACGTCGAGTGGTAAAGGGGGAAGTATGGTCGATCGAATTGCCAAAGAAAAACTGAACATCATCCTCCTCATCGACGCCTCTCGCTCGATGAGCGGCAGGAGGATCAGCCAAGTCGACCGCGCCATCGCTGACATCCAGGCTTATTTGAAGGACTTCCAAAACGAGAACACCAACGTCGACTTCTTCTTAACGTTGGTTCCCTTCTCCAATGACGCCTCCTTCTATAACGACAAGGTCAGCGTGCCGATCGACGAATTCGCCTACAAAGGCATCAAGTGCGGCGGATATTCGAATCTCCACTGCGCTTATGAGAAGCTTGGCGAAATCATGAAAAAGGAATCCAAGGGCGGGATCATGCCGGACTTCGGCGGCCCCGCCCCGATCATCCTTTTGCTGACGGACGGCCACCCAACGGGTCAAACCTACAAAAAGAGGTTGGAAGAGATTTCCGAGATCCCTTGGTTCAAGGCGGCGCTCCGTTATGGGATCGCCATTGAGCTGGACGATAAGAGGACGGTCAAGGTGCTCTCCGACTTTGTCGGGAGCAATGGCGACGTCATCTCTTGCTATGACGCCGGCATGCTCAAAGACATCATCAAAGTCATCGTCTTGACGGCCTCTAAGGTCAAATCGAGCGGGTCGAACGTCGCAAGCGGCCCGCACGTCAGCCAAAACCTCTTCGCGAGGCAGATGATCGCGGAAGCCTTAAGCGACGTGGAAAGTTCGGGATGGTGAAGATGTATTACGCATTCAACAGAACCAAGGTGGGCTATGCCCATCTTCGGGAGAAGAAGCCGTGCCAAGACTTCTCGTCCTCTTATCAAGACCCCGAAAGGGCCATCGTCACTTGCTGCGATGGCCATGGCGGCGCCAAATACATTCGAAGCGACAAGGGATCACAAGCGGCGAGCGAGGCCGTGATGAATGTCTTTTATGGGCTGGGTTCTTCCTTCTTCTCCGGGCGAAACCGAGAGAACGTCGAGGAAAAAATCAAACTCATGGTCCTCTGCGAGTACAACCGCTTGGTGGAGCGTTCTCTTAGCGATAAGCCCATCCGCAAAAGGGAGCTCGCCGGGTTAAGCGAAGAGGAAGCGGATTCGATTCGCTTCAACAAGGCGAAGGCCTATGGGACGACGCTTACCGGGGCGATGGCCCTTGGGAAATGGATCGTCGTGATCGCGATCGGAGACAGTGAGGCGCTCGGCGTCAAAAAAGGCGAGTTGATCCAAATCTTCGATAACAGCGATGACCCCGCCGGCAACGTGACCTATTCGATGTGCCAAGAGGATGCCTTCTACCACCTCCGCGTGACGATTCTGCCCGCGAAGGAACTGGATGGCGTCTTGCTTTGCAGCGATGGGTTATCGAGCCCATACCAAAGCTACGACAACTTCCATAAGTCCTTCATTCGGCCGATGGTCAAAAGCGTGTTGCAGGCGAAGTCCTTCTCGATGCCAGACGAGCTTGTGGACCGCTTGGCGGCCGAATTGGGTACGGGAGACGACGTCAGCCTCGCCTTCCTTCTCAAAAAGAGGGCGAAGGCTAGACATTACCGATAAAGCAGCAAAGAGGAAGGAGAGCGCGATGCATTATCAAGAAGCATTTACCCAAGCGTTAAACATTTATGGCGTTGGCATCCTTGCTGAGGGCTTCCGTCTTCGCGCCCTCCTCTCGGATTCGCTCAGGAATTCCCTGGGCGATTTGGCGTTATTGAACGCCTATTACGAACTTGATCATCCCACGCCCGTGTTTCTCGCGGTGCAGGGGAAAAGCCTTTTGGAAGCGAAGGAGGAAATCAAAAAACGGATCGGGGTTGCCGATAAGCGCTTCTCCGTCAGCCAATACATCTTGTCCGTCGAGCCGATGCTGGCACATCTCTTTCCGAATGAGTACGTTCCATTCCAACGAGAAGAACAAACTGGCTTGGCAAAGCGAGAGAAAAAAGTGCGGCCAAACAAATTGGTCGTCGAAACGAAGGAATCGCCTCAAACGAAAAAGGAAACGGTGCCTTCTCCTGCCCCTAAGAAACGCAAAACGCCTAAGGCGGCTAATCTCTCGGTTGCCATCAACGCGAATTGCAAACGGCTCATTGTCTTTTATTCCGACAACCAAAAAGCCTCTTTGTATTACGGTTTCATCACCAAGAGTCTTGTCGGAAGAAGGGGGAGCTCGATCAAGAAAGGCGGTTGCTCGATCGCTTGGAAAAACAACTCCTTAAGCATCTCCATCACTCGGAAACACGATGAGGTCTTTCTGGATTTGCCTAAGCAGACATTCAAGAACCTCGATATCACCTTTCGGGGGAAAGGCCTCTTTCTTTATGGCAAGCACGGCGCGGCTGGCAAGACCTTCCAAAGTTCCTTCGAGGCGGAAGCGGTTGGCTTGAACGTCTCTGCCAAACAGGCGTTGCTGAATCTGAACGCCGATTCGCTTTCTGGCGTATTCGACACCGCTTCGCTTTCGGGGAAACTGGACGTGAAAAGAATCCAGCTTGCCGGGGAGAAGGGGAACGTTGACTTCCGTCTTCTCGAAGATCGGGTCGGACAATGCCAAATCACTTTGAAGAAGGGGAAAATCGACATTCTTCTCTGCAACAAAAACGGCGATTTCTCTTTCGGGAGTCGGAATCATTGCCGCAGGCAAATGAATGGAACCTTCCAAGTAGGCGGCCATTCCATCGCCCTCGCTTTGACGGCGTCAAAGATTACCGTGTGGGCGTAGCGCGTTGCATTGTTACATCATAAATGGATAATTAAAACGAGGTTACAATCATGGGCAAGGCAGCGATGTGCATCCAGATGATCCAGTATTTGGACTCGGGACGACTTTATAAGATTTCGGAATTGGCGGATCTATTGGAGACGAATCCAAGAAACATCATCGAGTACAAAAAAGAGCTTGAGGAAGCGGGCTATTACATCACCTCCGTTCCCGGCAAGTACGGCGGATACCGCTTGGACATGACGAAGACGATCCCGGCGATCTCTTTGCTGCCAAAAGAAAAAGAGAGCATCCTCAACGCCTACTCTTACATCACCGCCCGCCCTGACTTTCCCATGAAGGACGACTTCGTTCCCGCGATGGCTAAGGTCTTTTCGCGGCTGAACCTCGTGGATCAGCGTTATCAGGACACGACCGTCATCGACCGTTACCGCTTGGCGATGCCGGAAGAAGAGATCAACGAGCGTTATGTTTTTTTGGAAAGAGCGATTCTTTCCCGGCACGTCGTAAACATCGACTACCTCTCCAACGACAACGTCGTTCGAAACCGGAACATCCAACCTTATAAGCTTTATATGTATAACAACGCCTGGTTCTTGATCGCCTATTGCGAGATGGCCAAGGATTGGCGTTATTTCAAGCTTTGCCGCATTTCGAAATACGAGACCCTGGACCGTAGGTTCTCCAGAGACGTCTTTTATAACGAACATGAGCTTTTGGATAGCTTTGGCATGACGGCCAACACCGAGGATTACCGCATCAAACTGCGTTTGACGGGCGCCGCGTCGATGTACGTCAAAGACTATATCTATGGCAAGAACCAAACCATCACGGAATGCGAGGACCGCTCCACCATTCTTGAGGTGGATCTCCGTTATCGGAAAAACTGCGTCTCTTTCGTCCTTAGCTTCCGTGGCGAATGCGAAATCTTAGAGCCGGAGTGGCTGAAGGAAGAGGTGAGGTGTATTGTAGAAAAAATAAAAAATCAACTGGATTTCTCAGAAAAACAAAGGAGTAAATAAATGGGTTTTAATAGTGAATTCATCGATATGATGGATAACATCAACAACGTTGCATTTGGATATGGATTTAAAAACGGGATCCAATGGGCAGCCGCCGCCCAACGTGCCGGCGAAATTAATTGGGGACAATACAAGAACTTTCAAAATGCTCATGA
>CAMGZU010000061.1 GCA_946183085.1 uncultured Erysipelotrichaceae bacterium
TTATTTAAAGAAAAATATCCGGAAATCCAAACGGCTTTCTTATATGGAAGCTATGCGAGGGGAGAGGCGACTGGAAGAAGCGATGTCGATATCCTTCTCGTTTTGAAGAAACCAATGGGACTTAAGTTTTTCGGCGTCGCCGAAGAACTAAAAGAATTGTTTCATAAAGAAGTTGATGTTCAGTCTTATGAGCAGCTGCTTGGCAATGCGTCAATGCTTAAGGATATTTTGGTAGAAGGAATAAAGATTTATGGCTGAAAAGATTCTTCAACGAATTGACGGAGTACTAAAGCACATAGATTTCATTTTGAAAGAGATCAAAGGGGTCTCTTTGCAGGATTTCCGAGAACGTCGTCTTTTGCCGGAAGCCATTTGTTTTTCGCTCGCTCAAATTGGCGAGCGGATGAATAAACTAGAGGAATTAATCGGCGCGAAATACCCATCTCTGCCTTGGAAACAAGCGCGGAAAATGAGAAACATTATCGTCCATGATTATGATGGGGTGGATTTTGAAAAAGTCTATTTCACTGCGGTCGGCGATCTTCCGCCGTTGAAAGAATCTTTGATAAGAGTCAAAAAGGACATAAAAGACGCGCATGAGCGAACGATTGAGATCACTACTAAGCGCCTTCTTCTTCGGCCGTGGGATGATTTCGATGTCGACGAATTATTCGAATTGGCCAAAGATCCGGATGTCCTTAATTGGTGTGGGGGAAAACCGCAAAAGACAATCGGCGATGCCCTTTTTGTTCTCCATAATTTCCTAGAAGTCGACAATTGTTTTGCCATATGTTCGAAGGAAAACGAAAAGGTTATGGGTTCCACATGTTTATTACCGAGTAAAGACAACAAAGAGGGCGTCATTTGCGAAGTCAATTATTGGATTGGGAAACCCTTTCGCAAAAGAGGATATGCGCAAGAAACGGTCGAAGCGATGATGCATCACGCTTTCGTTGATTTGGGTGCATCCATTCTCGTGGCGAAGCCTCTTATGAAAAACGAAACCGCAAGAAGGTTACAAGAAAAACTTGGTTTTCTGCCCTTTGACCTGAACAGAGATGCGAAAGAACAATGCCAAAATGGTCAGGAATGTTCTTACGGATTGACGAAAGAAACGTGGTTGGCGCGAAAACGATCCATGCCCGAAAAGAATAGTTTTTAATCGCCCTCTTTTTCGTTTTGTTTGTTTTTCTTGCGGAGCGAAGCGAGTTTCTCCTTGGCCCTTTGGAAGAGAGAATCTTTCTTGAGTTCAGGACCGGAAGCGAAGGCGAAGCCATAGGAATTCGGGCCCGAATGGGTGGCGTTGGTCGAGTTGGTTTTGGTGACGACGACGCGTTGGAAGCCCGCGTCCTTCAAAGCTTGCTCCAAATCTTTGACGCCTTGGGAGTAATCGGAGGTATAGCCAATCAAGGCCAAGGAATAGTCGATGTCGCTGAAAGCGGGCAAGACGGTCTCCGCGTATTTGCGGCCCAATTTGTCCATGCTGCCCCTCATCTTGGCGAAGACGGTGAATTTGCCATCTTTGATCATCAGGGTCGGTCGGATTTTCAAAAGATTGGCCCCGAAGGCAGTGAGTTTGGAGCAGCGGCCGCCTTTGGCAAAGAAGGAAAGGTCTTCGACGGTTAACGAGGCGGTGACATGATCCTTATAGGTCTCTATTTCTTTTAGAAGAGTCTCTTTGTCCGTTACGCCGGACTCCACCAAAACCTGGAGGTGGAGGGCTTGTAAGCCGATGCCAAGGGAGAAGGAACGGGAATCGATGACGTGGATGTGGTCTCCCATTTCTTGGGCGGCCAAGCTCACGTTCTGGAATCCGGAAGATAGGTCGCTTGAAATCGAGAAATAATAGGCCTCATCGCCTTCTTTGACGTGTTCTTCCAAGAAGGCTTTGGCCTCGCCGACATTGACGGCGGAAGTCTGGGTCAATTTGCCGGTTTTCTTGAAATAGGCATACATCTCTTCGTTGGGGAAAGACATGTCGTCTTTGGTGACGTCGCCGAAGTTGATGTGGAAGGGGACGCAGGGGATGGAAAGCTCTTTCTGGAGTTCTGGCGAAAGATCCATCGTCGAGTCGCCGAGGATTTTTATGCTCATGGTTGTTTTCCTTTAAAATCGATGCGCCAAAGGCGCGCGTGGTGATCTGGCAATGAAAATTAAAGGATTATGTTCAAAATAAGTCAACAAAAAACGGAGGGAATCCTCCGTTTGCCTTAGATGTTCTGGAAGCCGAATACCGCGGCGCCCATTAGTCCAGCTTCTTGATCGAAGCCGCACTTTTCTAAGCGAGAGAGAGGAACGGCCGCCTTTAGATCCTCCCAGAAGACGGATGCGCTTTTCATCGCTCCGCCCGTGAAGGTGAAGACGTCAGGCGAGAAAGCGGATTGAACCATGCCGATGAATTTGGCGAATAAGGCGATCCAATCGCGGTAAATCGGGACGATCTTCGGGTCGTTTTCTTTGACCTTCTCGAAGAATTCCTTCGCGCCAGAAAGCTCGACGCCATTGGCTTTGGCCATGCGGACGAGATAATGCCCGGAGGCAAGATGCTCGAATTCGTGGAGCTCGCCTTTGTATTCGAAGAGGGTATGGCCGACTTCGTAGGAAGAGTCGCGGAGTTTGCCGTTTACGCATAAAGCCCCGCCAACGCCGGTCGATACGGTGATGAAATAAAGTTTTTTCTCGTCTTTAAAGGGGCCAAGGTTCGCCTCGGCCAAAGCAGCGACTTCCGCGTCGTTGCGGATGAAGACGGGAAGGCCATAGGCCTTTTGAAGGTCGTGGGCCAAATCGATGTTGGAAATCCCCATGTTGGGGAGCGCGTTGATGTAGCCATCCGGCCTCACGCGGCCAGGGACGCCGCCAGCGATTGCGATGACGTCTTTTAAGTCCGGGCAGATTTCCTTCACGATGTCGCGAACCGATTTCAAAAAGAGATCGGTGTCGCCGGTGACCGTGGGGTGGATGATGATCTTTTCGGCTTGGTAGGACTCGTTGACCAACGCAGCGCGGGTATTGGTCCCGCCGATATCGAGGGCGATGACTTTTCTCATTCGAGTTCCTGAACGGCGTTCACGGTAAGAATACGCATGAAGTTGGTCTGGCCAGCGCCGGTTGGGGTACCACCGGAAAGAAGGATCGGGGTGCCAGCCGGGAGGCCGAGGTTACGGGCGACCTTCAAGGCGCAGACTTCCATTTCTTCGATGAAGTCCGGCATCGGGGTGCGGATGAGGACGCTATAGACGCCCCACATATAAGCGCTGCGAAGCACGGTGGAGCGGCGGTTGGAGATGGACACAATCGGGCAGCAAGGACGGGCCTTGGAGATGCGGTTGGTCGATTTGCCGGTCTCGGTGAAGTTGACGATGAGCTTCGCGCCGATCAAAAGGGCGGTGTTCGCGATGGAGTTCGCGATCGCGTCGTTGTTGCTATGCTCGGAAGATTCGTAAGCTTCCTGGGCAAGGCGTTCGTAATTGAGGAATTTCTCTTGGGTCCTCGCGATCGCGGCCTGCATCTCGACGGATTCGATCGGGTATTTGCCCGAGGCGGATTCGGCGGAAAGCATGACGCAGTCGCTGGATTCGTCGATCGCGATTGCGACGTCGGAGACTTCGGCGCGGGTTGGGCGTGGATTGCCGACCATCGAGTCGAGCATCTGGGTCGCGGTGATGACCGGTTTGCCGAATTTGCGGCAGAGACGGATGATGTTTTTCTGGGCCACCGGGACTTCTTCCGGCGGAATCTCGACGCCCAAATCGCCGCGGGCGACCATGATGCCATCCGCGACTTTGAGAATCTCTTCGATTTTGGATAAACCTTCGGGGTTCTCGATCTTGGCGAAGACGGGGACGTCGGGTTTGCCATATTTGGCCAAGACTTCCTTGACCGCCAAAACGTCTTCCGGACGGCGGGTGAAGGAAGCGAAGACCATATCAACGTTGTTCTCGCAGCCAAACTTCAAGTCGGCTTCGTCTTTCTCGCTGATGAAGGGCATCGAAAGGCGGGAGAAGGGGGCGTTGACGCCTTTGCGGTCTTTTAAGTCGTGGTCGTTCAAGGCTTTGACGACGAGCTCGCGTTTGTCTTCGTCTTTCTCAACGATTTCAAGCTGGAGGTTGCCATCGTCAATCAAAAGGTGATCGCCGACTTGGACGTCGTCATATAAGCCAGGATAGGTGACGGAGAATTTCTCAGAGGTGCCGAGGACTTCTTTCATAGAGATGCGCATGATCTGGCCGGTCTTGACGGTGACTTTGCCATTCTCCATCTTGTGGCAGCGGATCTCCGGGCCTTTGGTGTCCAAAGCCCAGGGGATGTAGATGCCTTCTTCTTCGAGCTCGTTGCGGATTTTGATCTTCGCGCCTTGCTCGCTGTATTCGCCATGCGAGAAGTTGATGCGCATGACGTTCATGCCCGCCTTATAAAGGCGAAGGATCATCTCTTTGGTATCGGAAGCGGGGCCGATGGTGCAGACGATTTTTGTTTTCTTGGAAATGTTTAAAAGCATCGCTTCTCTCCTTAGTTGTTGAGCAATTCGATCATGCCGCCGATCGTCGGATGCGGGTCGCGCTGCATCTGAAGGGCTTCGGGGATATCGTTGTAGCAGAGTTTGTTGTTATGGAGGCCAACGCAGATGCCGCCCTTCCCTTCCATTAGGAGTTTGCAGGCATAGCAGCCTAAGGTCGCGCCGAGCAAACGGTCGAAAGCCGAGGGGGCGCCGCCGCGCTGAATGCGGCCGAGGATCTCCCACTTGGCTTCGTATTTGGTGCGCTGCGAGATGGCTTCCGCCAAATCGACGACGTTGAGTTCCTTCATCTTCTCGGCGACGAGGACGGTGGTCTGTTTCCTGCCCTGGCCGCGATAGGAGTTGAGTTTGTCGACGATCTGATCGACGGTCATGAAGTGGTCGGGGGTGACTAAGATGTCGGCGCCTTGGCCAACGCCAGAGAAAAGCGTCAAGTCGCCGCACTTGTTGCCCATGATTTCGACGACGGTGCAGCGGTGGTGGCTGGAAGAGGTGTCGCGGAGATGGTCCAAGCAGTAGGCGATGGTGTTCATCGCGGTATCAAAACCAAGGGTATAGTCGGTCGAGGCGATGTCGTTATCGATGGTTCCGGGAATGCCAATGCAGTTGATGCCAAGTTCGGTCAAACGGAGGGCGCCGGTATAAGAGCCGTCCCCGCCAATGACAACGAGCGCTTCGATGCCGCGGGCCTTTAAGATCTGGACCGCTTTCTCGCGGACTTCCGGCTGTTTGAATTCCGGAAGGCGGGCGGTGCCCAAAATCGTCCCGCCGCGGGATTGAATGCCGACGACATCCTCCTTATGGAGTTGGACCATTCGGTCCTCTACTAAACCGCGATAGCCGTCATAAATGCCAAAAACCTCGATGCCCGAGTTGATGGCCGTTTTGGCCACGCCGCGGATGGCGCTGTTCATGCCCGGGGCGTCGCCGCCGGACGTGAGGATTCCAATCTTTTTAATCATGCCGAACCTCAAAAATCGCACTGATTATATCATTGAAAAGCCGTCAATTTGTAGGAATATGCCAAATTAATTTCATTTGGATTTCCCACACAAATTGTGGAAAAGTCAATTTCTGGCGATTGCTGCTAGGATATCACTGTGGAAAACTTTTTGAAAATCCCGTTACCATCGAAACTTTTGTGGATATTCTTTTGGGACAACGTAAAATATTTGGGCTATGAAAGAAGTTAAAGCGACGGATTTGTATGAGGCGAAACGAGCGGCCTTGCTAGGAGAGGACGATTGCAAATTCCTTCTCGACCTTTATTCACCGATTATAGGGATGCTTGCGACCTCCGTTTTCCTTTCGCTTTACGAAATCGCAGACTTTGATGGCGTCATGAAAACCCATGGCGATTATTTCAAGCGTTATCAGGTATCTGCCGGAGAATTTTACCATGCTTTGGAGGTCCTCGAAGCGATCGGTCTTGTAAAAACCTTTTATCAAAAGGGCAATCCGTCGAATTACTTCTGCTATGTTACATATCGCCCCAAAAACCCAGATGAATTCTTTGATGACAACCTTTTGTCCGGAACGTTGATTAAGTATGTTGGAGAAGGCGAAGCAAAAGCGATTCGTGCTAAGTACGCCGCTCCGACGATTCTTGCCGGTTGCAGTGATGTTAGCGCAACTTTTATGAATGTATTCCGTCCCGATTTCAATGAAACTGGATATGGCGTGAACATGGCCCTTAGCGAGGATAAGAGGCACAAACGATCCTTTAAAACGGGTTTTGACATCGCCGCTTTGTTGAGCATCTTAAATAGCACCGGGATAACTCAATCGGATATCTCTCAAGACGAAATTGAACGGTTGGAAAGAGTGGGGGCTTTGTATGGTTTGACCCCCGATTTGTTGGCCGATTCTGTAAAAAGAAACTACGACGAGATGAAACGATACGGGACAAGGCTCAATCTCGATAAAATCCAAAAGGAAGCCGCAGACGTTGAAGCGTTCCCATATTTGCTGGATGGCAAAACAAAATCGGCGATTAGCAGTCAAAGCGATAAGGCTGAACAGATTCGCTATTTTGATAGGACGTCGCCTTTCACCGTCTTAAGTTCTATGCAAGAAGGCCGAGCGCTATCGTTAAACGACCAAAGAGTTATCAATCATTTATACGTTGATCTGGCTTTGCCCAACGGCGTTGTAAATGTCCTTTGTACTTATGTTTTGGAACATAACCACAACAATTTGGATTATTTCGCCTGCGATAAACTTGCCGGTGCTTTAAAACGCTCCGGCGTTAAGACGGCTCGCGATGCGACCGATTATTTCCACTCGATAGAAAAAGACAAGGAAACATCGGACAAATATAAAAAACCAAGAACTCATTCTTATCAACGGAAAACACAGTCTTCTCCGAAATACGAGCG
>CAMGZU010000062.1 GCA_946183085.1 uncultured Erysipelotrichaceae bacterium
TAATGCCCCTCGAAGCAAAAGATATCCCCAGATGAGAAACGTAAAGGAAAGCAATAACGCCGAGCAAATGGCGGAAACCACCTGAACTTGATGCATGTTTTCGGCTTTTTTCTTTAAGAATTCCACACCATTTAATTGATTCTGATAGGAGATAGAATCCAAAGAAAAGGTAGGAGCCTCCTCCCCAAAGAAAAGCGAGGCGACCCGCTCCATCTTGTCAGAATGGATGGTTCTCGAAACATAGACCCCCGTCATGTTGATGCGGTTTGTGCGGCTGACGTCCATTTCGCGTGGGGCGAGCCTCCCAATCGATATCTTTGAAGGAAGAATCGAGGAAGAATAAATGCCACTGATGATGTTGGAGACCAGCGCCGTCTCCGCCAAAGTTGGGGTGTAGCCAATTTCGTTTGCTGTATAAGGGTTAAGTTCCCGCCAAATCGAGGGAATGTCTTCATCATAGAGGTTACTAATATCGATCAAAGAAAGCTCATGACGATAAGGTGAGACATAGAAAAGCTTGCCGAGCATCGATTCGTAGGTTGGGTATTCTTCCGAAATCAGGGTCTTCGCCACTTCTTCCGAGAGCATGAGGCTCTTGCGGTAATGTTTCCCGCCAAGAGAATAGGTCGGGAGTTCACCCGCCCGAATGGTGATGACGTCTTTGATCGTTTCGAAAGAAGAATCATCAAGAAGGATCCGGTTTGCGTAGTCATTAAGATGTTTCTCGGCAGAATAAGCGGGAGCATCTTCGTAATGGCAAGTCCCATAGCCAAGTAGGCCTTCCTTAAAAACGAAGTGCTCCGTGAACGTCGTATCCGATTTTTGCTTTGGGAAAACAAAGGTAACCTCTTTGAGGTTATCTTCTTCCAAACGGGAAAGAAGCTCTTTGGCCGGCTGATAGCCTCCGGAAGCAGAAGACAAAGAAAAAGCGACGCTCGAAAAGAATAAGAAGATGGCGGTGATGATCTTTTTCGCGATCCTTCCCATAATGGCTCTCCTTTCCATAATGGTTCTTCTTTCCTTAAGTCTAGCACTTGGTGTTTTTTTTTGAACAAATTATCGAAAAAGAAAAGAAAACCCGCTTTTAGGGCGGATCCTTCTCGCTAAGATTATTTGAGCGAAGCCCTAAGGGCATTCATATCGATTTGGAGCTGGCTTTTTAAGGCTTCCAAATCAGCGAATTTGATTTCTTCGCGGAGGAAAGAAAGGAAACTCACGTTCGCTTTTTCCCCATAAGCCTCCCCTTGATAGCCATCCAAATGGCTTTCGATGATCGGCTCATCAAGAAGCCCGATCGTTGGATTCGTCCCTACGTTTGTTATCGCAGGATAAGAAAGATCGCCGAGCTTCACTTCGCTTAGATAAACCCCGTTTTTGGGAAGGACATAAGGAGCTGAGAGCTTGAGATTAATGGTCGGGAAGCCGATTTTCCGCCCATTGTGGAGCCCTTCGACCACGTTTCCAATAATCTCAAATGGATGTCCCAATAAGGCGGAGGCTTTTTCTACTTCCCCATTTTCAATGAGCGATTTGATGTCGCGGGAAGCGATTTTATTCCCTTGATCGATCAATAAGGGCACCACTTCCACTTGGAATCTGCTTTTTAAGGATTCCGGGTCTCCTTTCGCCATTTTGCCAAAGCGGTAATCGCTCCCGACGATGAGCCGGGCAGGCTTTAAGGGGAGAAGAACCTTCTCCATGAATTCTATTGGGTCAAGCGAAAGGAAGTCTTTGGTGGTGTGGATGACGTAAAAAAGGGAAACGCCCAACTCTTTTAGGGTTTCGATTCTTTGCTCTAAGGTCGAAATGACCTTTTTGCTTTTGCCGTTATCCAAAAAGAAGACCGGGTCGACGTCAAAGAGAAGCGCGCCAATGGGTTCGTCGAATTCCTTCGCTTTCTTCACCAGGCTTTGATGGCCAAGATGGACTCCATCAAAGTCGCCTAGAAGCAAGGAAGCGTTTCTTGACGTCGGCTTTTCTTTTTCCAAAAATACGATTTCCATCAGAAAAGCCCTCGGTAAGAATGATAAAGGGTCCCCGCTTCTTTTTGATAGATGGCGATCGCCGTGCCATCTCTCGTCAAACAGGCGAATTCGCCATAGTCTTTCTCCAAATCAAGACGGACGCCGTTTCTTGCTTTGAGGGCCTCGTCTTCCCTTAATTCGACGTGGGGATAGCCGAATAAGAATGGGGTTGGATCTAAGACATCGTCTTCACTTATTTCTTCCAGTTTCTTCGCGTATTGGAGGCCGATTCTCCCATTGGCCACCCTTCTTAAGGAAAGAAGATAGCCTTTACTTCCAAGCTTCTTCGCGATGTCCTCGCCCAAGACGCGGATGTAGGTTCCTTTACTGACGGTGACGGAGAAATCGATGACGTTGTCCTTGAAGGACAAAAGACGGATGGAAGAGACGTAGATCTTCCGTTTCTTCCGTTCGATTTCCTTGCCTTCGTGGGCGAGTTTATAAAGGGGTTTGCCGTCGATTTTGATCGCGCTTTGCATGTTCGGATTCTCCTAGGAAAGAAGAAAGGGCAGCCACCACTTCCTTGTCGCTTAATTTGGGAACATCAAATCCTTCTTCGATCTCCCCTTCGGGGTCGCCCGTCGAAGAAGAGGCGCCGAGTTTTAAGGAAGCGAGATACGTCTTCTCTTCGTCTGGCAAAAAGGGCAGGAATTTGCAGCCTTTGCCGATCGCGACGATGAGTAGGCCGGTCGCAAAGGGATCCAAAGTGCCCAGATGGCCGACTTTCTTGGTATGGAAAAGACGTTGGAAGGCGTTATCGCACTTCCTCGAAGTGACGCCTTTCTCTTTGTCCAAAATCACGATGCCATCTTTCATAGCCCTAGGATTATAGCCAACAAAGGGATACGAAAAAAGGTGGCATAGCCACCTCTTAATCGTTTTTCTTATCCTTTAAAGAAGCGAGTTCCTCTTCTTCTAAGGCCAATAGCTCCTCAATGCGGTCGGCTCGATCGTAAGACTCATCGTAGATGAATTCGATCTGGGGGACTTTGTAGAGGTCCATCTTCTTGGCCAAGGAGGAACGGACATAGCCTTCGAGTTTCTTGAGCTCCTCAATCCTTTGATGGGGATATTTGGCGCCGAAGAAAGTCACATAGACCTTCGCGTAGGAATAGTCGTCGCTCACCTTGACTTCGTTGACGGAGATGAGCCCGATGCGGGGATTTTTGATCTCGCGCTGGCAGATCTCGGCGATGTTTTTGCCTAGAAGCGCCTTCACGCGGCCTTGACGGTTGGCCATTGCTACTCCTTCTCCACCATCTCGTAGCCTTCGATGATGTCGCCTTCCTTAAGGTCGTTGAAGTTTGCGACCGTAAGGCCGCATTCGTAGCCTTCTTTGACTTCCTTGGCGTCGTCTTTGAAACGCTTCAAGGAGCCGATCTCGCCTTCATAGACGATGACGCCCGAACGCATGATGCGGACTTTCGAGCCATTCTTTATGTAGCCCGATTGGACGTAACTTCCGGCGATCGTGCCGACTTTGGAAAGCTTATAAAGGTGACGGACTTCGGCCTGGCCGGTGACGTTTTCGACGAGCTCGGCTTTGACCATGCCTTTCATGGCGTCTTTCATCTCATCGAGGAGTTCGTAGATGATGCGGTGCAAATGGATCTCGACGTGCTCTTCGGCCGCTTTTTGGCGGACCCTGGCGTCCGGACGGACGTTGAAGCCGAAGATTAAGGCGTTCGAAGCCGAGGCAAGCAAGACGTCGGAATCGCTGATCGCGCCGGCTTGGGCAAGCAAAACCTTGATCTTCACTTTGTCGTTGGAGAGTTTCTCCAAAGACTGCTTTAAGGCCTGGGCGGAACCATCGGTGTCGGCTTTGACGACGCAGTTGATGTCGACGACTTTGCCGGCGTTGATGAGGTTATTGAGATCGCTAAGCGACATCGCGGCGCTGGCGGCCTGGGTCTGCTGCTTCTTTTCCAAAGCGCGGCGTTCGGCGATGTCTTTGGCTTCTTTTTCGGTGGGGAAGGCCATGAAGCGGTCGCCCGCGGAAGGAACGCCCGAGAGACCGATGACGGAGACCGGAGTGGACGGGCCCGCGCTCTTCAAGACCTGGCGGAATTCGTTGCTCATGCGGCGGATTTTGCCATAGATCTCGCCAACGACGACGTAGTCGGTGGACTGAAGGGTGCCATTTTGGACGAGAAGGGTGGCTTTCGGGCCTTCGCCTTTGTCGAGGTTGGCTTCCAAAACCGTGCCCATCGCGTAACGATTGGGGTTGGCTTTGAGCTCCAGCATCTCGGCCTTTAAGAGGACCATATCGAGCAAATTGTCGATGCCGATCTTCTTTTTGGCGCTGATCTCGCAGCTCATGACGTCGCCGCCATACTCTTCGAGGATGACGTCGTGGGCCATAAGCTCTTCTTTGACTTTGCGGGGGTTGGCGCCCGGGATATCGATTTTGTTGATGGCGACGATGATCGGGGCCCCCGCCGCTTTGGCGTGGCCGATGGCCTCGATCGTCTGCGGCATGACGCCATCATCGGCAGCGACGATCAAGATGACGATGTCGGTGACGTTGGCGCCACGGGCGCGCATTTCGGCAAAGGCCGCGTGCCCTGGGGTGTCGATGAAGGTGATCTTCTTGCCATGGACTTCCTTTTGATAGGCGCCGATGGCCTGGGAGATGCCGCCCGCTTCCCCTTCGGCGATGTGCGAAGAGCGGATGGCGTCGATCAAGGTCGTCTTGCCATGGTCGACGTGGCCCATGACGGTGACGACCGGGGGACGCTCCTCTAATAAAGATGGATCGTCCTTGATCTCGAGGTTTTCGAAATGGGTTGCATCGACGATCTCTTCCTTCTTGAAGTCGTAGTTGAATTCGAGGCAAAGGGTGCCGATGGTCTCGTCGTCTAAGATCTGGTTGATCGTGACGGCTTTGCCCTGCATGAAGAGGGTCTTGATGATGGCGGGGACGGGAACGTTGATCGCTTTGGAAAGCTCGCTGACGGAGATCGGCTTCGAATAGACGAAGACGCCGCCGTTGACTTTGGCGTATTCCTGCTTCCGGCCATGGGGGCGATCGGAGAAGTTCGAGACGCGGTTTTTCGGCGCGTCATTTTTCTTCGGATGGTATTGGGGTTTCTTCATGGGTGTCTCCTTTCTCCAAGAGGGTGATCTTCTTCGCGGCTTTGCTGTCTTTGACGCCGAGGGCGGAGCATTCGGCAAAGCCGATGGCTTGGCCAAGCTCCTCCTTCGTGCCGGTTTCGATCACGGGGATATGATAGGTGCCCGCTTTGTCATAGAAATGCTTTTTCGTGCTTTCTTTGGCGTCAATAGCGAGCAGGATGAGGGCGCATTTTCTCGGCTTATCGCGAAGCGATTCGCCTAGCTCCAATCTCCCACCGCGGCGGAGCAAGCCGAGGAAGCCTAAACTTTTCGGATTCATAAGGCCTCCAATAGGGTTTGATAGAAATCTTCGGGGACGCTCGCTTTGTAGCGTTTCTCCAATAAGCCCTTCTTTTGGAGGGAGAAGACCGAGTCTTTGTCCTTATGGAGATAGAGTCCCCTGCCCGCCATCTTGAAGGTGGGGTCAAAGATGGCGAGATGGTTCACGATGACGATGCGGAAGAGCTCGCCTTTTGGGTAAGAAGAACGGCTGAGGATATCAGTGCGCTTGTTCTCCTTGACCATTCTTAGCGACGGCCTCCTTCGTCATCATCGTAGTATTGGTCGTATTCTTCGTAGTCGATGTCGTCATCGTAGAAGGAGTTGTCGTTGGCTTCTTCCTCCTCCTTGGCGATCTCGTCCATTTCCTCTTTGGTGTAGATCGGCATCGCGTTCACCGCAGGCGCAGGAGCATTCTCGGCGCTTGGGGTGGCGACGTTCTTGACCTCGTCTTCGGTGATCTTGCGCGGACGCTTCTTCGAGACGGGTTTGGATTTCTTCTCTTTGGCGGATTCAAGCTCGGCCTCCAAAGAAGAGAGGGTGGTCGTCGTGCGGACGAAGGTCGGCTCGACCGGGGCTTTCGCCTTTTCCTCTTCCTCGGCTTTGCGGGCGGCCTCTTTGGCCTCTTCTTCGGCCCTCAAAGCGTCTTGGCGCTGGGCCTCGGCAAGGGCGGCGGCAGCCGGGTTGATGGCTTCTTCAGGGAAGTCTTCTTCGCTGACGGCAGCCTTCGGGGCGGGTTTGGGGGTCGGCTCAAGGACGATCTCCTCCTGCTTCTTCTCTTCCGCTTCGGCTTTGGCGGCGCGGGTCTTGGCCAAGAAGGCTTCTTTTTCAAGGGCGCGCTTCTCGAGGTCGGATTCGCGGATCCATTCTTCGCTGGACTTGTACTCTAAGCCAAGCTCGGCGGCCTCGGATTCTTCTTTGATGTCGATCGACCAGCCGGTGATCTTCGAGGCCAAACGGGCGTTGGCGGCTTTGCGGCCGATCGCGATGGATTTCTGGCCGTCTTTGATGATCGCGGTCGCTTTGGGATTTGGCTCGGCATCGGGATCGGTGAGGTTTACGCCGATGACGGTCGCCGGGCGGAGGGCTTCGATGATGAAGCAGGCCGGGTTGGTCGAATAGTTGATGACGTCGATCTTCTCTTTGTCCTTGCCATTGCCAAGCTGAGCAACGATCTTCTGGATGCGGGTGCCAGCCGGACCGATGCAGGCGCCGGTGGCGTCGATGTCTTCGTTATTGGAGGTGACGGCGACTTTGGAGCGGACGCCGGCTTCGCGGGCGATCGCCTTGATCAAGACGGTGCCGTCATAGACTTCGTGGATCTCTTCTTCGAAAAGGCGCTTCAAGAAGCCTTCGGAGGAACGGGTGACCTCGATCTGCGGGCCCCTCTTCTTCGGGGTCTTCTCCCCTTCTTCGACCGGGCGGGCGGATTTGACTTCCTGGATGTAGACCTTGATCTG
>CAMGZU010000063.1 GCA_946183085.1 uncultured Erysipelotrichaceae bacterium
ACTAGACCTTTTTCATCAACATTCCCACAAAAAAGACGAAAAAACGCTTACATTTCGCAAGCGTTTTCGTATCTGGGATTAATAGAGGACACGCTCACGCTGCCGAAGGTCCTGAAGGATCAGGTTCGACGCGTATTCGGCGAGTTCGTGGGTCGATTTGTCTTTGTAATCGTCGTAATAGAGGACTTCCAAGACGTCGACGTAGACAACCGTCTTCCGCCAAGGGGCCCGGCGATGGATGAACTGGGTGTTCTTCAAGCAGCAGATCGCAAGAGGCGCCTTGCTTAAGGTCGCGACGCGGAAGGAGCCTGGATGGAAGGGAAGCAAGGGATTCCCGGTTTTGTTGCGGGTCCCTTCGGGGCAGATCTCGATGTTCGCGGTCTCTTGCTCCAACAAACCCACCGCCTGGTAAATCGCCTTCACCCCTTCTTTCGCGTTGTCGCGGTTGATGGGGATGAAGCCGGCGTGATGGATCATGGGGCCGGCGATCGGGAAGGAGAAGTTCTCCGGCTTTGAGATGCAGATCAAGGGATCGGGGCAGACGGCGAGCATCGCCATCTGGTCGAAATTGGAGATGTGGTTGTTGACGAAGACGATTTTGCCTTCTTTGGGAAGCTTCTCGCCACCGCGGAGTATCGTCTTAACGCGGAGGAGGCGCATCACTAAGAAATCGGTCTGGACGACGATCCAATAATAAAGGCCATGGTAGCCTTCGACGTGCTTCTTGGTGTTGAGGCTTTTGCCCCACAAGGTGATGATGAGGAGCCAAAGGATGAAAAGGGCGAGGAAAAGACCAGGGCCGATGGCAAGACCCCAAAGCGCCATCCACGGGGAGGCGTTCAGCCACAGAGCGGCGCACAAGGCGGCGTCGCCAGCAAGGGCAAGCAAAGCCAAGATCACGGTCAAGGTCATAACGGGGGATATTATATCGTCTTAACTGAGTTAAGCAAAAAAGAGGATTTGTTTGGGGCTTAGGAAACAAAGGTGATGGGGATGCCGCGCGTCTGCTTCAGGGCAAGGCGCGCCATCTCCTCGCCCGTTTGAGGCCTCCCCTCCTTCAGCCAATAGACCATGAGGGAATGGGAGAGGGAAAGCCAGATCAGTTGGTTGATCTTCTCTTCGCCTTTGGCGTCCGCTTTGGAGAGGAAGACTTCGAGGATCTTGGATTCAAAGCCCGCCTTCAGCATCGCGAGAAGGTCGTCCTTCTCTTCCTCGACGAGAGCGAAGAAAGTGATCCAGTTCTCGTAGACGTTCGAATCCATCCGCTCAAGATAGGTGGAGACGAAGGAGGCGATTTGATCGGTCAAGACGTCATCGACGGAATCGTAGTTGCGGTAAAACGCCATGCGGGAGACGCCGGCGATCTTGCAAAGCTTCGACACCGTGATCTTCTCGCCATCGTTCCCCTTTAAGAGGACCATCAAAGCAAGGCGAAGGCAAGAACGCACGAAATCGCGGGTGGATTCGTTGTTCTTACGCAAAACTTCGAGCTGGTTTTGGTTCACGATTCTCTCCTTTATTCGCCAAACATCCGCTTTTGGGTCTCGGAGGCAATGATCGAGATGTTCGTGCGGTTGGTGGGCGAAGTGATGACGAAGGCGTTGCCGCGCGGGTTATTGACGATTTGATCCTGCTCCACTTCGTTGATCTGGCCCGCTTTGTCATAAAGGGTGCAAAGGTCATCCATGTCGTTTGGCGACAAGGAGAAGATGAAGGAATATTGGCAGGCGTTGATGATGGCCGTCGATTTGCGGACGATGTCTTCGGAGCCCACGAAGTCCTTGATGTTCTGGGTGATGACGATCTGCATGCCATTGTATTTGCGGATACGCTTGGCGAGCTGATACATGAAGTCCAAGGCGACCGGATATTTCGGGTCGATGAAGACGTGGGCCTCGTCGATCGCCACCACGATCTTGCGGTTGGAGCCATGCTTCAAGTTGAAGTCGCGGTTTTTGATGATTTCGTTATCCAGCCACTTCAAAACGAGAAGCATCTGCGCGTTTGCGATCGTATTGTTTTTGTTCGAGAGCAAACTCTGGAAGTTAAAGACCGTGAAGTTCTCTTTGACGGTTAGGGTCGATTCGCCATTCCAGAGGTTGGCGTTTCTCCCCTCCCCGGCGAACTTGGAGATGTAGTTGCTTAGGATACGAAGCTGGGTGACGTCATATTCGACCGTTGCACCCTCAAGCTTCTCCTCGATCAGCGCATAAAGCTCATCGAAGGTCGGATAGTCTTTGGCCTCCAAGGAGGAGAGGTCGGTCTTCGAGTCGATGCCTTTGTTTTTATAAAGGAGGACGATCAGGTTGTTAAGGTATTCAAGCGCGTCGCTTGAGATCCCCGAAAGGGCGACTTTGAAGAACTCTTCCAAGAATTGGAGGTGGACGGCGAAGTTGTTGACCTGGGATTCGTCCCCTTCTTCGTCCCCTTCTAAGGTCGTGATGATGTGGAAAGGATTGATGCGGCCTTCTCTGGCGGTGCCAACGTCAATAAGGCGCCCGCCAAGATTCTGGGCTAAGAATTGGTATTCGTTTTCCGGGTCAAGAATGAAGATCTTGCAGTTTTCGGCGCAAAGCTGAGAAAGGATCGTCTTCGTGGCGAAGGATTTGCCAGAGCCCGACTTGCCGATGACGACCATGTTGGAGTTGACGCGCTCAAAGTTCCTCTTGAAGAAGTCGATGATGACGGGGAAGTCATTTTCGGCCCCCAAGATGCAGCCTTTTTCGTCCATCATCGTCGATAAGACGAAGGGGAAGACGGCGGCGACGGAATTCGAATGGATGGCGCGCTGGAACTTGGTCATGAGGTCGAGGCGCGACAAATTGGAGGAAATGAGGGCGAGGTTCTGGTTGAAGTAGTTGTCGACGATCTCAAAGCCCTCTTCGGCGAAGATGCGCTTTATCTTCTTCTTCTCGGTCCGCTTGACGTCTTTTTTGGCGTTAGGATCGCTATAAAGGGTGATGTGGAGGTTGACGCCAAAAAGGGTCTCGTTGTCATTTTGAAGCATGCGGAGCACCTCGACCAAGGTGTCGATGTGGGTTTGCTTGTCGATGATCGAGGAGGCGCGGTAGGAGTTGTTCGACTGGGAGGCGAGCTCTTGGACCGAGCGGTCGATCATGTGGATCGCCTTGCCTTTTTCAAAAGGCACGAGGTTCATGACGATCTTCGTGTTGGGGATGTTGAAGATGCGATACCCCCAGGCGTTAAGAACGGAGATCGGGAAGTTTTTGACCGTGAAGATCTGGCATTCTTCGCCATCGACGATCGTCGAGCGCGGCTTAAATTCAATGCTTTGGGGCGCGACCCAGGCCATGAATTCATCGGGGGAGAGCATGTTGACGTCTTTTTCGTCGAAGCGCGAGGTGTAGTTGTATTTGACGAAGATGCCAAGCTCTTTGTTATCCAAGATATGGGAGGTCATCCCGATCGCCTCAAAGGTGACGATCGCGTCATTTAGAATCGAAAGGATGGTCTCTTTGCTTTCGTCGTAGATCACCAAAAAATAGAATGGCTTCTTAATCGGGGTCTCCTCGGTCAAAACCGTATAGGCCCTTATGCGGTCATCGATGATCTTGACGCGGGAATTGAGCTCTTCTTGGCTCAGCTCCCCTTCTTCGAAAAGGCGGTAAAGATCGTCTTTTTTGCGGTTTTCGTCTTTGATGTAGGCTTCAAAGCTCAGCTTGCGGTCGATTTTGACGATCGAGGCGCGGGTTTTGTTGGCCACTTCGCGGATGATCTTGCCGAAATGCTCGTCGATCATCTGGTCCTGGCGATACTCGGAAAGGAGGGAGAATTCGCGGGGATCGACCTGGAGGACGCCGGCGAAATAGTCTTTGTAGACGATAAAGCCATCGCGGATGTCCTTAAAGGGCATGAAGGAGTCGATGTTGGTCTGGGATTTGGAGTTGTTCTTCGAGTATTTCTTCACCGCGAAGACGTAGCGGACCGAATGAACGAGGAACATGTAGAAGCGGTCGCCATCGAAAGGAAGATATAAGCCAACGCCGATCGCGATGACGATGAGGGCCAAGATGAAGCGGAAGATGCCAAGGTTCGACAAAAGGAGGAGCACCACAAGCCCCATGAAGGCGAAGCCCATGATGATGTCGGCGATCGAGACGTTCCGGAAGAATTGGACTTTGACTTTCGTCGTGCGAGGAATGATACGCATTTTTTACTTTTCCTCCTTCTTGTTGTCGGACGAGTTCTTGATCGCCATCTCGATCATCTTCTGTCCCTGGCCATTGTTTTGGGCCTTGTTGTTGTTCTGATTGCCATTACCGCCGCCAATGAAGCTCGCGCCACCCTTATTGGCGTTATTGCCATTTGAGCCATTTCCGACGATCGCGTTTTTGACGCTGCCGTTATTGGAGGTGTTGGAACTGGTGCGGTTATTGGCTGCCCCACTGCTCTGTTTGTTGTTGGTTAAACCGAGCTGATGACGCTCCCTTTGATAGTCGCGCGAAGTGCGGAAGCCCAAGGCGCGACCGATTGTCGTCCCTGTGCCATTGTTGGCGGAGTCACGGACGAAGTTGATGGCGCCGCGGGTCGCGGCAAATGGCGCGCGGAGGGCGCCCATCATCGCGCCTTTAAATCCGGCGGTCGCGATCGCGTTATCGCGGAGTTCGTTGGAGCCAGCCCCGGCGTTAATCAAGTTGCCGACAAGGGCCATCATGCGGCTCATGGAAACGCCGCCACCCACGACGATAACCACCTTCATGAAGCCATTTAAGATGGAGTTATCGAAGAAGACGAGGGCGCTATCGGTGATGGCCGCGATGATTAAGGCGTAGATATTGATGGCGATGATGCAGCCATAGCCGGTCAAGAATTTGGTGATGAATTGATCGCGCCAAAGCTTGAAGCGGGCGCCATCATCCAAAATCGTCGTCGAAAGGGAAATCGGCGAGAAAATGAAGAGGACCACCAAGGAGATCGCGCGGTCGACGAACATAAGTAAGGCCTGGCCAAGCGCGATGATGATCACGATGCAGCTAAGATAGGAGAAGAAATAGTCGTAATCGGAAAGATCGACGTATTTCTTCATGTTGCTCGTAGACGAGTAATTGAAGTCGGACAAAAGGTAGAAATCCTTCGGCGTCCCCGATTTTAAGGCGTCGTCGGGAGCGAAAGCACCCGCCAAGAAGCGGCCTAAGCCATCGGGGGATCCCCCTAAGGTGGCGCTATAAAGGACGCGCATGATCGAGTTGGTGAAAAAGATCAGAAGCGCCATCGCCGCCGGGATGAAGAGGAAGGTAAGAAGGGTCTTCGCCACCTTGATGGCGATTTGGGCCGGGGTCTTCTCCATCTTCTCGGAGGAGATGCTCCGAATAATCGCGATCAATGAGAAGATCACGATGAGGGTTATGGCGACAAACACCGCCCCCACAAAGGCGTAAGTTATATGCTGGTTCCGGAGCAAGAAGCCCACGAAATCCATCTCGTTCCCCTGATAACGGATCGGCTGAATGCCGCATAGCATATTCGCGCACGCCAATAGATTGTCGATGATCGCATACATGGACTTTGAGATGCCATAGAAGATCTCCCAAATCCAATCAAACAAACCAAACATATCGATTCCTCCTTTCGTTACTCTGCCCGGACAAGCAGATTGATAAACGTAAACGATACGGGTTCCAACTCGTCTTTGCGCCAGCCGGAATTGTTCTCCACCCTGATGTAGAGGCTTCCACCCGCAAGGGTGTGGAGATAACCATCTTCAAAGCCACGCTGGTTGAAGTCGGAGAAGCCAAAGCCGCTCCACTCCTCGCGCGTCAAATTCATCGCCCCTTGCTGAATGGCAAGATCAAGCGGGGGATCGTCATAATCGACTACCTCTTCGCCGATCGGGTTCCCATCGGTGTCGTAGATCGTTTCTTTTTCGGGGGAAGAGAGGTAACGGAACTTGGTCCCGATGCTCAAATCATCCACGAAGTAGAAGAGCGACACCTCAAAGGAAACGTCCGTCGTTGTCTTGACGTTTAAGGCGATGGAAGAGATGGTTAAAGCGTCTTCGAAAGGAAGCACCAAATAGAGGTACTCCTCTTCTTTCACCGCGTCATCGTCATCGTCCCATTTCATCTCCTCTAACGTGGTTTCGTTGAAGAGGGAGTCTTCGATGTCATACTCATGAGAGCCCCCATCAAATAATCCCTTCACGTCGCCAAAAGAGGCGTAATAGGTCTCATAGCTTTGATCCTCATCGAATTTGCCAAGGCTTGCGCCGCAGCTGGAGGCAAGCAAAGCGAGAGATAACGTTGACGCGGATAGCGCAAACGCTTTCCGAATGGCCATAGGTTTTCTTTCCCTAATTCCGGAAATTAATACTGCGGGAATTCGTAGTTTTCGTACCAGCTGGTGAAGACGCCTACGCCGACTTGGAGGGCGACGAGCAAGACGAAGATGAGCACGAAGCCGATGATCGCATGCTTAAGGCTGGCACGAGCCTTTTCGTGTTCCTGGGGTTCTTCGGCTTTGGCGTATTTGACGCCGAGGAAGATGACCCAGATGGCTCCGACAGAGCCGACCACGCCGAGAAGGACGGGGACCAAGACCTTCAAAACATCGAGCAAAGGCTTAACGATCGTGTTGAGGTCCTTCTCAGTGATGGCCAATACAACGGGATTGAACATATTTATTTCCTCCTTGTTCATTCTCTTTTTGTTTTTCTTCAGTCGTCCGTTTTTAATTTCGTACGATAGGTAAGGCCAATACCAACCGCTGCGACAAGCAGGGCGCTGAAGACAATAATGAAGATGCTGCCAGGCACATTGGTGATGGCCTTGCGCGTGAAATTATATTCAAGGGTGACGCCTTGAACGTTGGTGATGACGACGCGGTATTTGCCGCCGGTAGAAATCGTAGG
>CAMGZU010000064.1 GCA_946183085.1 uncultured Erysipelotrichaceae bacterium
CACTAAGCGCAACGGGTTGATTTTATCCCTTAAAACGCGGAAGATAGTTGCCGTGCCTCTTTAGCTCAGCTGGTAGAGCAACTGATTTGTAATCAGTAGGTCGCAGGTTCGAGTCCTGTTGGAGGCACCAAACGAATCAAATCGGCCTCTTCGGAGGCCTTTTCTTTTGCTCGCGGAAAAGGAGTATTTCGATAAAATAATGATATCTATGGGAGATTGATATGGCGATCATCGGATCAAGCGCGGACTTAAGGAACAAATGCAAAGAGATCAGCGATCCCTGCAAAGCGACCCAAGAGCCGATTTATATCACGGTCAACCGCAAAGAGGACACCGCGATCATCGACTCCCATGTTCTGGACGAGCTTTACCAAACCATCGATTTGATGCAAAAGATCAACGAGAGCATCGCGGACGTGAATGCCGGCAGGACGATGTCTTTGGAAGAAGCGAAGAAGAAACTCCTATGACCTATAAGGTAATTCTTTCTGATTCTGCCTATAAAGACCTCGAGAACACCAAAGCCTATATCGCGGGGGATAACCCCGTCGCGGCGAAACAATACGTCGGGAAAATCTTGGATAAGCTATCTTCTTTGTCTTAATTCTTTGTTCTTTCGAAGATAAGAAAATAGAAGGGGTCATTCCCCTTCTTGTTTTCCTTCGTCTTCTCCTTTGATTTCCTCGATCTCATGGATCGGGTTCGTGATTTGCTTATCGACCGCTAAGCCAAGGCGGATCGCTTCGTTGCGGACCGTGCTTTCGGCGTTAAGGGTCAAAACCGAGACGGTTAAGAGAATCAGCGGGATGAATAAGGTCGACGCGGTGAGGATGTTCGTGAGGTAAACCATGCCGGCGAAGAAGCCGACGGCGACGGCGATGATCAAGAAGAAGGTGAAGAAGACCGCCAAGAAGTGCTTGATGTGGAAGGCACTCCTTAGGCGCATCCCTTTCTTGCGGCCATGGATGACCCAAGCCTCGAAGAAGCTTAGGAAGGTGACGAGGATCCAATAAATGAGCAAAAGGACGATCGCCGCGACGATGTTGTTGAAAAGGGTATAGAGGTAGAAGAACAAGATGATGAGGCCAACGCTGAGCAAGGGGTCGAGCAAGAAGGTCGCTAGGCTTGCCAAGAAGCCGCGTTTGGCGATGCTTCTTCTCACGACGAAGCGGACCAACAAGGTGCCGACGATGATGCCAAGGAGGAACCAAAGGCCAAACACCGCGAAGGAGAGGAGAACCCCGGAGACACAGTCTTGGACGGCAACCTCCATCGCTTCGGTGAAGGCTTCCACGTCCGCCGATTCCGATAACGCCGTCTTCAAGATGCCCGTATAGAAGGAGGGGTCAAGCAAGCGGGAGGTGATGTCGCCCGCCATGGCCTCGTCTTGGATCAAAAAGGCGCAGCTCATCGCGAATTGGGTAAGATCGAGGTTTGCGCTATGGACGGCTTCGCCGATGTTCTTCAATAACGTGCTCATCGCGAGCAAAGTCATCGGGATGGAGAGGGTCAAGCCCAAGAGACCGAAGAAAAACATGACGCCCAAAAGGGTGAAAACGTGATAGAGGTTGCGGAGATAGTTCAATAGGCATGCCCCGCTCATGCGCCAAAACGACTTCCGTTTCATGGCGTTAATGTTACACGAAATGCGCGCACAGGTATAATGTTCGCGGAGTTTTTTATTTATGGAACACATCGAAACCACCCTGACCCTCCTCAATTCCTCTTATAGCGTCTACCACGCGGTCGATAACATCGAGCGCCTGCTTCTTGCCGCAGGCTTTCAAGAAATCAGCGAAGCCGAAGAGGCCAAGCTCGAAAAAGGTGGCCGTTACTATCTAAAGCGAAACGGCACCTCGATCATCGCTTTCAAGATCCCGGAATCCGAAGTCTCTTCCTTCCAGATCGCCGCGACCCATAACGACTCGCCGACGTTCCGCTTAAAGCCGAACCCGATTCTCCGTTATAAGAACCTCGTTTCCTTAAATGTGGAGCCTTATGGCGGCATGATCATGTCTTCTTGGCTGGACCGTCCGCTTTCGCTCGCGGGCCGCGTCTTCGTTGAGAAGGATGGCAAGATCGAAGGTCGCCTTCTCGTCATTGACGAAGACCTCCTCATCATCCCAAACGTCTGCATCCACATGAACCGCGAAGTGAACCATGGTTTTGCTTTCAACCCTGCGAAGGACTTGATCCCCTTGATGGGCACGAGGGAAGACCTTACGGACTTCAATGCCTTCTTGGGCAAATGCATCGGCCTGAAAGAAGGGGAGAAGGTTATCTCCCATGATCTTTATCTTTATAACCGCGAACCCGCGAAGCTCGTTGGTTTGGATCAGCCCTTCTTGGCCGGTGGCCGCTTGGACGATCTCTCTGCCGCCTATACGGTTCTCCAAGGCTTCTTGGAAGCGGAAGAAGGGGAGCACGTCTCCGTCTTCGCTTCTTTTGATAACGAAGAAGTCGGATCCCTTACCCGCCAGGGCGCGAATAGCGACTTCCTCCAACTCACCTTGAAGAGAATCGCCAAAGGCTTAGGCAAAGACTTTGCCGAGATGACGGCGAGAAGCTTCCTCTTCTCGGTGGACAACGGCCACGCCAACCATCCGAACCATCCTGAGCTTAGCGATCAAACGACCGACGTCCGCTTAAACGGCGGCATCGTCATCAAATACAACGCCGAGCAGCGTTACACCTCGGATGGCTTCTCTTCGGCAATCGCCAAGCTCTTGGCCGAGAAAGCGGGCGTCTGCTATCAGGAATACACCAACCGCAGCGACCTGCGCGGCGGCTCGACCTTGGGCAACCTCTCCAACGCCGAGGTCTCGCTCGCCTGCTGCGACATCGGCCTCCCGCAGCTTGCCATGCATTCCTCTTATGAACTGCTTGGCAAAGAAGACATCGAGGCGATGGTGCTCTTCATGAAAGCCTATTTCGAAAAAGAGGTCGAAATCTCAGGACAAAACGCCGAAATTCGCTAAAAAGAAAAAACTGCTTTTTGCAGCAAAATAAAGGGGACGTATACTTAAAGAAACCAATAGTTGCGGACCTTCAAACTAGAATAGGTGGTCGCAACTGACCGCCTTTTCTTAAACTGGCCCCGTCAACTGGAGGACAAACAAATGAACATTGAAATCGCAAACCGTCTCGTGGAGCTCCGCAAGAAGAGCGGGCTCAGCCAAGAACAGCTCGCCGACAAGCTCGGCCTCTCGCGTCAGGCGGTATCCAAATGGGAACGCGCGGAAGCCTCTCCCGACACCGACAACCTCATCTGCCTCGCCAAACTCTATGGCGTCTCGCTCGATGACCTCCTCAATACCGATCAGTCGATTGACGATATCGCGGCCCAGGTCAAAGACAAAGAGGAAGAGGAAGAGAAGAAATCCAAGGACAAAGACCGCGTTGAATTCAGTGGAAGCGGGATCCACGTCCATTCCTCGGACGGGGACGATGTGACGATCGGCTTAAAAGGCATCCACATCAACACCGCCGACAGCAAAGAGCTCAAAGACAAGATGGTCCCGAGCGAAGCGGAGCGGAAGCGCCGCCATAGGCTCAGCGTCATCTCCGGCGCTTGCACGGGCGCGACGGCCTTCATCGTCACCGGCCTTTACATCGTGTTGGGCTGCCTTTACCCAGCCCAGGTCTGGCACATCGGCTGGATTGGCTTCTTCTTGATCCCCAGCGTCGCCATCGTCTTCGACTTCCTCAAATACAAGAAGCTCGGCGTCTTCACCGGACTTATGGTCTTCCTCTCCGTCGCCGCCTACATGGTCATGGGCATGGAGTTTGGTTTATGGCATCCGGGCTGGGTCGTCTTCTTCGCCATCCCGCTTTGGGGCATCCTCGCGGGGCCGATCGATGACGCCACCAGGGAATGGAGGCACCGCAACTACGTCAAAGCCAGCGACGTCATCACCATCAAAACCGATGAGGATGACGATGACGATGATGACGACGATGATGACGACGAGGATTGATTCTTCAACAAACAAAAAAAGTCGGGTTCGCCCGGCTTTTCCTTATAGCTCGATTTCTTTGACGTTGTCCTTTACCACGAACATCTTGTCTTCCTCGTGCTCATGATCGTGGTTGGTGATCTTCTCGTAAGAGAGCTTGAAGTAGACGGCGTGGCCTTCGGCGAGGACCGTTTTGTTCTCGTCGATGATCTTGGCTTCGCCTTCGAAGGTCATGGAGGTGTCCCTGGTGAGTTTGCCAATGCATTTCAAGGGGACATCATAGGGAACAGGTTTCCGGAATTTGACGTCGATCGTCATCGTGACGCCCCACATGTTGGGCTCTTTGGTCCAGATGGCGCGCCCGATCGTCTCGTCGATCATGGCGGTGATGACCCCGCCATGGGTGCGCTCCGGATAAGACTGAAGGAGGGCGTTGAATTTGAATAAGGCGACGACGCTGCCATCCTCCATCTCATAGAAAGAGGCTTTCGCGCCTGCGGGATTGTCCATCCCACAGATCAGGCAATTGTGGGAGTTGGTCTGCTTCTTGATGACTTTCATGGGGTTAATTGTAATTCGCTTTCCCAAAAAGTCATCTTTCTCTAGAGCCCCTTCGGATTTTTGCTATCATAGCCATGCTATGGAAGTGAAAGAACCTTTGGCGTTTCGCATCCGCCCCGAGACCTTAGATGACATCATCGGACAAGAGGATCTTGTTGGCGAAAAAGGCTTCCTCCGCAAATCGGTGGAGAAGAAGGCTTTGTTTTCTTTGGTCCTCTTTGGCCCGCCCGGAACCGGCAAAACCACGATCGCCGAAGCCTATGCCAAGACGATGAAGGTCCATTTCATCACCCTCAATGCCGTTACCACTTCAAAGAAGGAGATGGAAAGCGCCGTCACTGAAGCCAAGATCTGGCATCCCTGTATCATCATCATGGACGAGGTGCACCGTCTCGATAAACAAAAGCAGGACTTCTTATTGCCTTACGTAGAAAACGGCACCTTCTATTTGATCGGCGCGACCACCGCGAACCCTTATATCGCCTTAAACCGCGCGATTCGTTCGCGTTGCCGCTTGCTCGAAGTCAAAAGCCTCAACGAAGCGCAAGTGGTGGATGGCTTAAAAAGAGCCATCGCCCACCCAAACGGCTTAAATAACTCCGCTCATTTTGATGACGGGGCTTTGAAGCAGATCGCCAAACTCTCGGGCGGCGACATGCGCTTCTCGCTCAACATCCTCGAAGAATGCGCCGTCCAATATGACGAAGAGGAGACCATCACCGCCGAGATGGTCCGCGAAGTCCAACAAGTGCCGAACTACGCGATGGACAAAGACGAAGAGGAGCATTATGACTCCGTCTCCGCTTTGCAGAAATCAATCCGTGGCAAAGACGTGGACGCCGCGCTTTATTACTTAGCAAGGCTTTGCATCGCCCAAGACCTCGATTCGATCGCCAGAAGGCTTTTGGTTACGGCTTATGAAGATATTGGCTTAGGCAACCCCAACGCCGTCATGCGCGCCCAGATGGCGATTGAAGCCGCCGAGCGCGTTGGCTTCCCTGAGGCGGTGATTCCTTTGGGGGACGCCGTCATCGATCTTTGCTTGTCGCCCCATAGCAGGAGTGGCGATGAGTCCATCCAAAAGGCGATGGCCTACGCCGCGGAAAAACCCTTCGTGGTCCAAGATTACCTCAAGCTCACCCCGGTCAACGTGCAAGAAGAGGACAAATATCCTTATGATCGACCTGACCTTTGGGAGAAGATCCAATACCTGCCCGACAACATGAAGAACGAAACCTTCTATGTCCGGAGCGACGCCTCCCAATACCAAAGGGCCCTCAACGAGATCTATGACCGCCTCAAGAAGCAGGGGCGTTCCAATAATCTAAGAGAACTCAAAAAGAAATGGTGAACTTATGCGAACGATCATCACAAGCGATGAATTGAAAAACGATTACGACAAAACCACTGAGCGGTGTCACCAAACGGAAGAACCGGTCTTCGTTTCCGAAAATGGGAAGGTGACCCTCGTCGTCCTTTCGTCGGGGAGTTTCGAACGCTTAACCGGCATCGATCGATCTCGCGAACGGATCCTAAAAGGCATTGAAGAAAGCGCCTCTGGAGAAACGGATGGATACGAGGAAACCATGGCGCTTGCAAGGGCGTCTATCAAATAAGAGTTGAAGCGGTGAAAATGACCGCTTCTTTTTACATTCTCAGCAAACAGGCATATCGAAATACCGATAAAACGAATGAAAAACGGCCCTTTTTTCATGAAAATAAAATGAAAACGCTTTCATAAAGCGTAAACGCTTGACCCCCATTTTCAAAGGCGTATAGTAGCAGGTCCCCATGGGGACACCTACGAAACAAAGGAGGTATGCACGATATGAAACGCGACGAGTTCGATGCTCACAAGAACGACGAAGAAGAAGTTCTTGATAACCATAACGAAACCAAGTCCAAATTCGAAGAGTTTGAGGAAACCTTCGGCGAAGGAGTGGCGATGACCACCTTCGACAACATCTCTGGCTGGGATTGCTAAGATGTTCCTCAAGAGCGCCGAAAAGGGCGCTTTTTCTTTTGCCTGACAAGAGCTTAGGCTCTATAATTTGCAAGCCGTTATACGGCTATGCGCCTGTGGTGGAATGGTAGACACGATAGACTTAGGATCTATTGCCCAAAGCGTACAGGTTCAACTCCTGCCAGGCGCACCAAAAGAAGAAGAAACCCCGCCATCGAAAAGTGGCGGGGGTTTTCTTATTGCGAAGGGATTTCAAAAAACATAGATTTTTGCAAATTTCGCCACTTTCGATTTATCAGTTTTTGCAAATTGAGAGTCCCTCGCCTTCTTTTTTCTCATCAGGTTCAAAAAACTGAGGGCTTTCTTTTTGTCAAAGAGAAGGCACC
>CAMGZU010000065.1 GCA_946183085.1 uncultured Erysipelotrichaceae bacterium
GGCGTGGAAAGCGCGACCTTTACCGGCGCCCCCAACGTCGGCGTCCGCGTCGACATGATCAATGGCTTGGAGTCGTTTGCCCCCTTAATCGTCCAAGCTCTCGCCAAAGACGCAGGCTACGACATCCCGCTCGGCGACATGGTGACCGACGATGGCGGCATCTCCGTCATCAACCGCTCGGCGGCCTCTTCGATCGAAGAACTCAAAAACCTTTCGATTGGCGTCGATCTCCCCACGACCTATCAGACGGCGTTCCGTTCCGCCCAAGAAGGTATCAAACACCTCGAGGAGATGAATGTCGAGGATTGCGAATCCTTCCATGAGGACGCCCTCAATATGCGCAAGGCGATGGATGAACTTGACGCGAAAAACGTCGATGAGCTCAATGAACTCTACGATGACGTCGCTTTCATGAAGGCTTTGATCAACCTCATCGAAAACTACAGCGCCCCCTCTTTGAGTCTCCTCTGGTCGACCACCTTAAAAGAAATCGTCGAAGACCCGGATTTCCAAAGCATGAGCGAGGAGGACCTCCATAAGGTGGCGGATGACGCGAACGTCTCCTATGATCTTTTGAAATGGGCCCAGGACAACAGCGCCACCGACCCCACGACAGGAAAGACCTACGCGGAGGGGAAGTGGAACAAGATCGTCGATTTCCGCAAAGCCCATCCTGATGACGTCAAAGACGAGGATTATCCACCCCTCTTCTATGAACTCGAAATCCATTCTTCGGATCCCACGAGCGAAGATTACAAATCCGAAGAAGACATCGTCGATGAAGTGAGAGGGGCGAGGATCCTTTCGCTTTCTGGCTTACGCAATTACATCGATAAGCGCGAAAACGAAGAAGAGATCACCGATTCCGATTACGGCGCCCTTTTCATCGTGGGTGGCGATCAAGGCCTCACCACTTTGTCGCCGCTTGTGATCTCTTTCGTCCGCGACAGCCATTTCGAGGCCAACTACGAAATCTTCTATGACTACAAGAAAGATCATGTCCACGAAGAGGAAGTCGTCGATGAGGAGACGGGGACGAGTAGCACCAAAATGGTTGGGGACCCCATCTCTTCCAAAGACTTCATGGTCATGTATGGCCAAATGGTCTTTGACCAAGAACCCGATTTAAAGCCGACCGAACGTCTTTTGGATTTCATCCGCGGGGTCGATTTCACCTCCAGCAAGGTCATCTTCGACTTGAAGCAAGCCTGCGACGTCTATCTTTCGACCACTTACGAATCGATCGCCTATTTCAATGGCAAGCAGGCGATTCAAATTGACTTATATGCCGCCAGCGGGGCGAATGCCGCTTCGATCTCGCGTTCCGCCCAATCGATGATCGAGGCTTATAACAAAAAAGGCCTTTCCGTCCAGGCGGTCATGATCAATAACCAAGCCAACTTCATTCAGGATTCGCTTTCCAACGCCCTTGTTTCGCTGCTTATCGGCATGCTTCTTGCCGTTATGGTCATCTATCTCTTCCTCCGCAAGGTGAAGAGCTCTTTGATCATCGCCGTCTCGATGCCAATTTCCGTCTTTTTGACGCTGATTTGCCTCTATTTGATGGGCATCACCCTCAACATGGTCTCGGTTGGTGGCATCGCCGTTGGCATTGGCATGCTCGTTGATAACTCGATCGTCGTCCTGGAATCGATCACCTCGGAGCGTTCCAAAGGCAAGAAAGCCTTAGAAGCCTCGGTCGATGGCGTCAAATTGGTCATGGGTTCGCTCATTGGCTCGACGCTTACCTCGATCTGCGTCTTCTTTCCGATCCTCTTCATCCGCGGCTTGACCAGAGAAATCTTCGCCGACCTTGCTTGGGCGGTCATCTTCTCCCTCAGCTTCTCGTTGCTCGTCGCGATCTTCATCATCCCGACCCTTTTCTGCCTTTTCTACGGGCGGAAGGAGGGGACATCCGCCGAAGTCCAAAGCGAGAAAAAGAGCCCCTTGTTCGCCCGCTTCACCAATTGGTATAGCAAAGTTTTGGAAAAGGGATTGCGCCACAAAGGGGTGGTCATCTTATCCGCTCTAGGGATCTTTGGCCTTTCCTTCTTGCTGATCTTTGCCTGCAAGATCGAATTCATGCCTTCGATCGACCAAGGCAAGATCGACGTCAACATCTCCTTCCGAAGCGACGACAAAGATAAGTATTGCCAAGACGAAACCCTTAAGGCCTATCAGCTCATCTACGATAATGTCGACAACATCGAATCCATTTCGATGTCGAGCGGCAATAGCGGTTTCTTAGAAACCGGCCAGCAAGGTCAAATCGCCATTCAGCTCTCTCAAAACCACAAAAAGACCGCGGAAGTGGTCGAGGAGATCCGCGCATTGCTCGAGCAATCTTCCCTTGCCCGTGACTTCTCGATCTATGAAGTCGATGGCGTCGTCGCCTCAATCGTCGGCGGCTTTTCCGGCGTCACCGTCACCGTCCAGGGACCCGATGTCGAAGTCTTGAAGGAAATCGCCATAAAGGCCAAAGCCGACGTCATGAAGAAAGAAGGCGTCAAGGCGGCGTCTGACGACATGTTGGACACTTCCTTTTCCTACACCATTGCCTTCGACAAAGCCAAGCTCGTTGAGAAGAGCCTTGATTACGAGGCGTTGGTCTCGACCCTTCGCGTTGGCTTGTCGGGTTATGACGTCTCCACGCTTTCGGAAGGGAACGAAGATTATTCCGTCACCGTCGGTTGGGGTGAAGAAGCCATCTCTTATTACGGGAATCTGAGCGATTTGATCGTCGGTTTTGACGAAGAGGGGAACGTCATCCGCTTATCGGAGGTCGCAAACATCACCTTAACGGAAGGCCGCCACATCATCCGCAAAACGAATGGCTTGAACCTCCTTTCGATTACGATCGAAACCTATGGTTTGGATACCAATACGGCGAGTCGTTATCTCACCGATTCGGTCAATTACGTCTTAAGGGATTATCCGGGCTACACCTCCGCCTCCACGGGCCTCTCTTTCTACTTGACCGATGCCTTTGAAGGTTTGTTTATCGCCCTCATCATCTCCTTCTTCCTCCTTTATGGCGTGATGGCGTGCCTCTTTGAGTCGCTTCGAAAGCCTTTCATCATCATCTTCAGCTTCCCCTTTGCTTTCGTTGGCGGCTTCTTGGCCTTAGCGATCAGCCGGGTCTCGATCAACGTCGTCAGCTTCATTGGCCTCATCATGTTGATGGGCGTCATCATCAACGACGCGATCGTCTTAAACGAAAGGATCGATCAGCTCGTCGAAAGCGGCATGGAGAAGCGGAAAGCGGTCATCGAAGGCTGTAGGCAGAGGCTCCGCGCCGTCTTGATGACGACCTTAACGACCGTTTTGGCGTTGATTCCGATGGCTTTGGGCTTAGGGAAAGGCGGGGCTTTGATGCAGCCGCTTGGCGTCGTCGCGATCGGCGGCATGACGCTTGGCACGATTGTCACCCTCGTTCTCATTCCTTCGGTTTATTGCCTCTTCTACCGCATCAAATTCAAAAAAGAGGAGCCCATCTTCCTTGAGGAAGAGCACCCAATCCCCGAAAAAGAAAGCAAATAACTTTTCAAAAAGCGAACTTCCGTTATGTTATGTAGCGGAGGTTTTTTATGAACATTGCAATCCGTTATTTCACCAAATCCAAAAAGGGCAATACGGCGAAGCTCGCCAGCGCCATCGCCGAGGCCCTTGCTTTAGAGCCGATCACCGTCGAAAGCGACTTAGAAGGGGAGACCGACATCCTTTTCCTCGTCAACGCGATGTATGCGGCCAACATCGACAAAGAGGTCAAACGCTTCTTGGAAAGGAACGCTTCCAAGATCAAATGCTTGGTCAACGTGAATTCCTCGGCTTCTGGGGCGAGCACCCTCAAAGTCGTTTCCAAAGCCTGCAAAGCCCTCAATATCCCAGTCAGCGACAAGGAATATCACACGGTGGGCTCTTGGATCTTCCTCAACAAAGGAAGGCCTAGCGAAGAGGACTTAAACCGCTTAAAAGACTTCGCCAAAGAAGTCGCGAAAGGAAACTAAAATGATCTACGACTACAAAATCACGACCGGCAAAGGGGAGACGCTCGACCTCGCCACATTCAAAGGCAAAGTCATCCTCGTCGTTAATACGGCGACCGGATGCGGCTTCACCCCGCAATACGCGCCGATTGAAGAGCTCTACAAGAAATACCACGAAAAAGGCTTGGAAATCTTGGACGTCCCTTGCAACCAATTCGGCAAACAAGCCCCGGGAAGCGACGAAGAGATCCACGAATTCTGCCAGCTCCATTTCAACACCACCTTCCCCCAGATGAAGAAGGCGGACGTCAATGGCGAGAACGAGCTTCCTCTTTTCACCTTCTTAAAGTCCAAACAAGGCTTCAAAGGATTTGGTGAGGGCAAGATGGCCGAGATGATGCACGGGATGCTTCTAGCCTCGGACCCCGACTATGCGAGCAAAAGCGACATCAAGTGGAACTTCACGAAGTTCGTCGTTGACCGCAAAGGCGAAGTGGTGGCCCGCTTCGAGCCGACCGAAGACATGGCCAAAGTCGAAGAATGCATCGCTTCTTTACTTTGAAGTAAAGGAATGTAAGCGTTTTATGCCCCAAAGACCTCCTTTTTGGAGTATCATTGGGGCGTTTTATTTAGGGGAGAACCATGAAGAAATCATTATTAGTCCTAACCGCGGCCCTTTTGATGGGGCTCGCTTCCTGCGGGAACCAAGCCGAGGAAGAATACAAATTCACCGCTTGGAACGACTGCGCTTCGCTCACGAACCTTAAGTCATTGGTCACTAAGGTCACGAAAAAAGGCAGCGAAACCTACGTTGATCCCGCCGACCGCGTGGCCGTCTTTGACATGGATGGCACGCTTTACGCCGAGCTCGACCCGACCTACCTCGAATACGCGATGTTCATGCATCGCTGCTTCGATGACCCGACTTATACCGCTCCGGCGGAGGTTATGGCGGTCGCCGAAGAGATCAAGGAAGGCTCTTGGACCCACACCTATGCCTCGGGCATGGATTTGAGGCACGCCAACGCCGCCGCGAAGGCTTATTCGGGAATGACGTTAAAAGAATTCGCGGATTACACCAAAGAATTCATCAAAAAGGACGCTCCGGGCTTCTCGGGCATGACCTATGCGGACGCTTTCTATAAGCCGATGGTCGAAGTGGTGGACTACCTCCACAAAAATGACTTCAAATGCTATATCGTCTCGGGCTCCGACCGCTATCTTTGCCGCGCCCTTTGCTGCGAGGCCCTCAAGATTCCTTCCGAGCGCGTCATCGGGATGGACGTTCGCCTCAAAGGCACCGAGCAGGGCGAAAAAGACGGTCTTGATTACACCTTGGGCACCGACGATAGCCTCGTCCGCACCGACGAGCTTCTCATCAAGAACCTCAAAATGAATAAGGTCACCGCGATCGCGAAAGAAATCGGCCGTCAGCCAATCGTCTCTTTCGGCAATAGCGGCGGTGACACCGCCATGGCGCGCTACGCCGTCTACAACAACCCCAACCCCTCGGGCGCTTGGATGCTTGTGGCCGATGATGACGTGAGAGACCACGCCAACCTCGAAAAGGCCGAAAGCTCCCGCAAGAATTGGGAGAAAGAAGGCTTCAACATCGTCTCGATGAAGAACGACTTCAAGACGATTTATGGCGATTCCGTCCAGCGGACCGAATTCGTCATTGACTAAGCAATCTGGAATATAGGGGCGCGAAAGCGTCCCTTTTCTTTGCCCTCGCCCTTTCTTTTTGCCTCCATTCTTTTAGAATAAAAAGCATGAAAGCCAAGATATTCTTGTTTCTCTTGCCGCTTCTTGCCGCTTCCTGCGGGCTCATCAACGATGACCCTGCAACCTTTTACGAATTCAACGAGATGAGCGGCAGATGGGACCTCGTCGTGAACGAAAACCTCGCCTTCGAGGCCAAAGAGGCCCATTTTGTCTTCAATGGCGGCAAGAACATCATGAACTACAAGTATTACGAAGACGACGTCATGGTGGACCATGGCTCTTTCTATGGCCGCTTCGAGACCGAAAAGACCGTGCCCGTCTCCTTTGGCTTCCGTTCTTCCGTCAAAGAAGGTGGCAACAACGTCGTCTATGCCTACACCGAAGGGGAGCAGAAAGACTTCCAGCAATTCACGATCTTCAAGGAATACCAACAGGCGGGCTTTACCCGCGGGCTTCCTGCCTCCAATCCTTACAACATGACCAATTTCCCCTTTGCTTACGGGACGTTCCTTAAAGAAGGGAAGACCCTCAAAGAATTCACCGGCAAAAAAGCCCATCATTCGGCTTTTCTTGGCGGCAAGACCTTCCTATCGAGCAATGGGGAATCCTTCTTCCGCTTCGCCAGCTCGGCTTATGAGCAAAGCGACCTCTATGACGAGCCTTACTTCCAGTTCTTTTCAAAGAAAAGAGAACCGCTATCGGGCCAGATGACGCTCGGCGATCATTGCGATCTTTCCTACCCAAGAGAAGGGGAGAGCGTCTATAACTCCGCGGGCTTATACACCATCTATGACACCTATTCGCCGCACCCGACCGAGAAAGGCGCTTATCATACAGCGGACATTTGGTTGAAGAATTTCGAATACGACAAAAGCAAAGGCGAGATCACCATCGGCTCCGTCGACGTCTTTGACGATCCCGAATACCAAGACGTGATTG
>CAMGZU010000066.1 GCA_946183085.1 uncultured Erysipelotrichaceae bacterium
GCACTTGACTTTTAATCAAGGGGTCCTGAGTTCGAGCCTCAGGCGGGGGACCATTAATGTGGGCCCGGGTGGCGAAATGGTAGACGCAAAGGACTTAAAATCCTTCGAGGTCAAACTCATACCGGTTCGAGTCCGGTCCCGGGCACCAATTCCCTATTTGTCGGCCATTGCGGGCCGTTTTTTTATGTCTTTTGCATTTCAATTGCCACGTCCATTATTTGTCCCTTAGACTTTTTATATGGACATGGATTTGGACAAAAAGGAGACCGCGATTTATTTCGTTGTGGCCGCGATCCCTTTCGCCATCTATCTATTGTTGGCGTTCATTTTTCACAATTTCGTGAAGTACAACGAGATTTTCTACCCAGGCTCCTTGTTCGCCTTGGGGACGTTCATGATTCTCCTCGGCGCCGTCAGCGTCTTCTTTGAGAATTACGAGAAGACCCCGCCTATTGTGCAGCGCATCCTCCATTATGCCTTGCCGGTCCTTGGCATCGTAGCTGGACTCCTCGCCTGCCTCGCCACAATCGGCTATTACAACGAGAGGAGGACCCCGGAGATGTTCATCGACAGCCTCTTTGCCAACATCCCGATCTGGTCTGGCTTCCTCTATCCCTTCCTCTTCCCGAAATTCTTGAATCGCGGCAAAGCCATCTTCTGCTCGATCGTCATCTTCGGTCTCACCCTCGTCGTCGGCGCGATCGGCGCGATCATGGGCTATTTCCTCCACTCCTTCTGGATCGCCTGGCCAACCTTCATCGTGGTGACCGCCCTCATCGTCGGCTACATCGTGATGCTCTACAAAAAGGCGCAAAGCGCCTATCACCGGGCCAACCCAAAACCCGTCCGCACCCCGACCTACACCTTCAGCGGCTCCTCTTCTTCCTCGAGAGGATCGGCCGAAAGCGCGGCCAGAAGCGTCAGCTTCGTAAGCGCCGTCACCGCTCGCGCGGATGTCTACATCTCTCACTATCGGCAAAGCGATTCCGGACACACCGTCACCGTCGAGTTCGAACTCCAAAACACCGCTGGGGACATTAAGCTCACCCAAAGCGATGTCAACGAACTCCAAGAAGCCGCCTGCGACCAAATCGCGGCGAAGATCCAAGATCAGCTTCCGGATTACGACGTGAACGTCAGCTGCGTTGGCATCAGCTGATCATAACGAAAGCAAGCCGCCTCGAAAGAGACGGCCTTTTCTTTTTGCTTAGAAAGCGACGAGGCGATCCGAATAGATGGCCCAGAAGTAATTGGTCGCGTAATCGGAGAAAGCTTGGCGGGGCACGTAGATGGAAGCGCCGCTTCCTTCCAAGAGACGTTCCCCGACGCGAAGCGAAGAAGGGTCGTCATTTTCGAGATAAAGCGCGCGGAAGGAAGCTAATCCTTTAAAGGCGGCGTCTGGCAAAGACGAAACATTCTTTTGGATGTGGAGCTCTTCTAAAGAAGAGGCATTCAAGAACGCATTCGCTTCAAAGCCGGTGATCCTCTTGCCTTCATAGACGGCAGGAAGGATTAACTTGGGGCGAGATTTGCCCGCTTCGGAAAGTCCATTGATCCGGTAATGATCCCCTTCCAAAACATAGGTAAAGCAACCAACGTCCTCGTTATTTCCTTCAATCACCGGAGTGATGGGCTCTGGCACAGGAGGCACTTCGATCTTCGTGGGCGAAGGATCGCCCCACTCCGTCTTCAATTCGTCGATGAGGTATTTCGTGTTAAGCAAAGCTCCTGCGTTATTCAGGTGGAAATTGGTATCGAAGAAATAGCCCGACTCAATCACCGAATGATGGGGATTCCCAAGAATTGGGAAAGTGAGTTTCTTCTGTAAATCTAAGTAATAGGAATCTAAGGTATCCCCGACAATTGCGTCTTCGTTCGCCGGAGCGAAACGGTAATAGCAGCTCGCGCCTTTCTTCTTGGCTTCCAAGGCGAAGTCATTCACGCGGTCCAAATAGCCCTTCTCCCATTGATCTAAGGAATAGACGATCTTTTGATTCGGGTCATAACCGCCATCCATCGTGTTGTAAGCGCAGATTTCGCTTGCGATATCGCCGTATTGATCAAAGCTCGCTTTTGCATAGATCCCTTTGGGATCGGGGGTGGTTCCACTCACTTGATAACGCCATTTGGTCTGGCCGAAGCGGAGCCAGTTTTTGGCGACCTTTTCGCTTTGTTCGGGGGTCAATCCACTCAATAGATGCATCGCCCCGTCGGAGGCTTGGAGGTAAAGATAAGGATCGAAATGGGACGATAACGTCTGCGGATGTTGCTCTGGCGAGAAAATCAAAACATCCCCTTCGTGAACTCTTGGCAAAGCAAGCTGGAGCAAAACGTCGGAGCCTAGTTCCGCATACATGCCAAAGTCGACGGCTTTATAAGATGGGAATGCCTCTTCGATGTAGGAAGAACGGGTCGAGAAAGGAACGCCGCTGCCGCCGATGATGACGATGCGCTTCCCTTCGCTTTGGTCTAACAGTCTGACCTTCTCTTTGAGCTCGCCCAAAAACGTCTTCTCGAATTGGGGAACAACGGCCAAAGGCAAAGAGGAAACGAAAGCCAAAGAGCCGACGCTTAAGGCCAACAAAGTTGATGCAACGATGACGATCCCTCTCTTTTTCATAAGCTAGAACTGGAAATAGATGAAGGCGCCTCCTCCGCCCAAAGAAGCGACGTAGCCCGCCACAAAGATCAAAACCCCCACCGCCGCCAAGAGGATGAGAGAAGAACGTAACGAAGAAGCAAACTCCTCTGCACGGAAGGAAATCTTCGGCAGGTAATAAAGCAAACACAAAGCCGCGATCGCGCAAAGAGCAAGCGGCAAATAGAGAGGCGTCGCCAGCAAGAAGGAAGAAGAGCCGACGGCAAAGGAAGAGAAGATCCGCCCATAAATCAAGAAGGCTTCGCCGACGCTTTGCGCGCGGAAGAAGACCCACAGGAGGTTGACGATGAGATAAGTAACGACAATGCCCGCCACCTTCATCAAACGGGGATGGGATTCTTTTCCTTTCTCAAGAAGTGGGGACAGCAAATCCTCGCCAATGAGCAATACGCCATGGAACAACCCCCAAAGCAAGAAGGTGAGGTTCGCCCCATGCCAAAGGCCGCTGCAAAAGAAGACGAGCAAGATGGCAAGATACTTCCGAATCCGTCCACGCTGGCTCCCACCCAAGGGGATATAAAGGTATTTGACGAAGAAGCGGTTGAGCGAGATGTGCCACCTCCGCCAGAATTCGCCAAAGCCCGAAGAAAGATAAGGGCGGTCGAAGTTCTCCATGAGCTCAATGCCAAGAAGCCTGCCAATGCCAAGGGCGATGTCGCTATAACCGGAGAAGTCGCCATAGATCTGAAGGCCAAAGGCGAAGGTCGCTAGGAGGAGTGTCCATCCGCTTGCCTCCAAGGCCCCACCAAAGGTGGCATCCACAAAAACGCCGAGCAAATCCGCGATGAGGATCTTCTTCATGTAGCCCCGCAAAACGTATTGGATCCCAAGCGTGAAATTCTCTCCTTTGGCGATGGCTTTTGCCTTGAGTTGCGGCAAAAGGTGGCTCGCGCTTTCAATCGGGCCTGCAACAAGCTGTGGGAAGAAAGAGACGAACAAGGCGTAGTAAAAGAAGTTGCGTTCCGCCTCCATCTCCCCACGATAAACATCGACCATGTAGGCGATCGTTTGGAACGTGAAGAAAGAGATGCCTAGCGGCAAAGCAATCCGCCAATAAAGCGCCTCCCCTTCCATTCGGAAAACCTCATGAGCCAAAGAGAAAGCGAAGTTGGCATATTTGAACACAAAAAGACAAGAAAGCTCGGCAACGATCCCAACAACCAATAAGGCAATCCGCCCGCCCTTTGCCTTGATTTTGCTAAGGCCAAGCCCCACGAAATAGCTCACGAGGATGTAGCCAAGAAGCAAGAAGGAAAGCCGCCAATCGAAGAAGGACTAAAAGACGAAAGAAGCCACCAAAAGGAGGCCGATCCTCCCTTTATGGGGCAACACCCAATAAAGCGGCAGAAGAATGGCCAAGAAGAGGAAGAAATAGACCGAGACGAAACTCATGCCTCCCCTCCTTTTTTGTCCAAGATTTTGGTTTTAACCAAAAACACGCCCATACAAACGAGGAATAAAACCAGGAAAACGAGGGCGATCTCTCCGAAAGAATGCCCCAAAAGAAAAGCGCCTAACCCATAGCCAAGAAGGCAAAGGAAGGAAGCGATGTCAAAGACAATGGACCCTTTTTTGTAGAAGCGGCCGACGCAAAAGAAAACCATTTGGAGCAAGGGCAGAATCCATAACCAGGAGGAGGAAAAAAGATTCATGGGATGGGTCTCTTCGTTTGCTAATGATATATCAATGGCGTTTTCTTTTGTCCTTTTCGAATGAGAATGCGCAATTATGCTCAAGTCTGATTTTTTGGCCCTGTTTTCGAATAACTGTTTCGTTGTTGAAAACAAATGCACCAAATCCATTTAGGGGCGAGGGGCGATTCATTAGAATAAGGGCAATTCACCAATCAAAGGGGCCACATATGCTCAAAATCGATCGTCTTTATGTCGAAGATAGCCTTACGCCTATCGTCAGCGACGTCACTTCCCCGTCGGTTCGTTTCACCTTGACGAGCGACAAGGCGGAATCGGAACTCAAAAACGCCACCGTTTCCTTGAGCAACGGCGAGTCTTTTTCTCTTGGCAAAACCAACTCTGGCCGCGTCAGCTTTACGAAACTCCAGCCCTTCACCGTCTATCGCTTAACCGTCGCGGTCGAAGATAGCCTTGGCGAGAAGGCGGAGAAATCCATCGCCTTCGAAACCGGCCGCCTCGGCGCTCCTTGGAAAGGCAAATGGATCACCGACACCGCATATTCCTTCACCGAGAAGAAAGTCTCCCCGAAGCCGATGAGCTTCTTCAAATCCTTCGAAACGAAAGGCGTCGTGCGCCGCGCTTGCATCTACGCAACCGCGCTCGGGCTTTATCAATTTGATTTAAACGGCAAGCCCGTCGGCGATCGTTATCTCACCCCTGGCTTCACTTCCTACAAGAGCCAGCTTCTTTACCAAAGCTACGACATCACCTCTCTTTTAAAGAAAGAGAACCACTTAGAGGCCCACTTGGGCGGCGGCTGGGCGGTCGGCAGCTATGTCATGAACCGCGTCAACCGCGTCACCGCGCCCCGCCAAGCCCTTTTGGCGGAGATCCGCATCACCTACGAAGATGGCTCCGTCGAAACCCTCGGCACCGATCCCTCTTGGCTCCTTTACGAGTCGCCCTACAAAGAAATCGACATCTATGATGGCGAGACCTTCGATGCCCGCATCGATCCTTTAAAAGCCGACAAGCGTCCTTCTGGCGTCGAAAGCGTCAAGATCAACCCGTCCATCGAGGCCGATTATGGCGTCGCGGTCAAAAACCAGATCAAGATGGAGCCGATCTCCAAAACCGTCCTCCAAGACGGCACGATTGTCTATGACTTCGGCCAGAACTTCGCCGGCGTCGTCCATGCGGAGATCAAAAACGCCAAAGAAGGCCAACAGATCGAATTCACTCATGCCGAGATCCTCAAGGCAGACGGTAGCTTGAACCGCGCGCTCCTTCGCTCGGCCAAAGCCCACGCCCTTTATATCGCCAAAGAAGGCAAGCAGACCTATGAGCCCCGCATGTCCTACATGGGCTTCCGCTACGTCGGCGTGACCGGCATCGAAGAAAAAGACATCGAGCTTTATGCCTATGCCCGCTTCTCGGACATCGAGCAGACCGGCGACTTTGCCTGCTCCAACGAAAAGCTCAACCGCCTCCAGCAAAACATCCTTTGGTCCAGCCGCTCCAACTTCGTCGAGATCCCGACCGACTGCCCGCAGCGCGATGAGCGCATGGGCTGGACGGGCGACATCGCTTTGTTCGCCAAAACGGCGGCTTGGAACTTCGATACGCCCCGCTTCCTGAAGAAATGGCTCCGCGACCTCCGCTCCGAGCAGCTTCAAACCGGCGGCGTCCCCAACACCATCCCCAACCAGGGTTATGGCTTCCCGGTCACGATGCCGAAGATGGCGATCGATTTCTGGGGCGACGCCTCCGTCTTGGTCCCCTATTCGCTTTACGAACACTATGGCGATGAAGAGATCCTGAAGATTTCCTATCCCTCGATGGCCAAATACGCCAAAGCCGAGAAATTCTGGGCCAATATTTGGGGCTTAGGAAAATACCGTTACATCTGGCATACGCCCGCCCTCTTCCATTTCGGCGATTGGGTTTCACCCGATGAGCCGAAGATGAGCGGCTGGCAATCGAGAAGCCGCTACACGGCCACCGCCTCCTTGTTCCATATGTCCGACTTGGTCAGCAAAGCCGCGACCATCCTCGATAAGAAAGAAGACGCGGCCTTCTTCGCCAAAGTCGCGAAAAAGACCCGCAACGCCTATAACTCCGTCTTCTTCGACAAGGATTAC
>CAMGZU010000067.1 GCA_946183085.1 uncultured Erysipelotrichaceae bacterium
CCTCAAAATCAAATCCCATTCATTTTGGTTAAGTCGAAAGCAAAAATCAGAATCAAATCGTTCCTGGTTATTTTTAACCTGTTTGTTGAAATCCTTCGTCTCGTATCCATAGATGCGGGCCAGGTCAAAATCCAACATGACCTTTTGACCCTGGATTTCATAAATAAGGTCTTTGATTGTGCTTTCATCGAGCAAAGCTATAGGCGTCGAATCGCTCATAAAATGAGTATATTAATTTGTTTATGTTTTTTCAACATATGGAAGTTATAAAAAACCGCCCACGAGGGACGGTCTAATTCGCGTTTCGCTTCGTGTCCAGGAGAGAATCGTCTTCGTATTATTTCGGAAAATCGCACTCGTCCTGACACATGATGGCTAAAAGAGGGAGAGACGACGTTGGGCAAGTCAAAGAAGGCCGTTGTTTAATTGTTATCGGATGCGTTGGGGTTAAGAACACCCTTCAAGAAGTCTGGGAGGATCTGCTCGGCGACGGATTGCTCTTCCGCTTCCTGGCCATTCTCCTCGTTATGGTGATGGATGGTCGCTTCCTTGGTGGAGAGGACGCTGGAGCCAACTTCCGATTTCTTCGGCATCTGGAATTGCGGGATCGAAGTGAAGTCGTATTCCTCGGTGAAATCGCTCGCGATGACGGAGACGAGGATGGTGTCCGCCAATTGGTCGTTGATCGAGACACCGAACTTGATGTCGATGGTCGAGCCGGCGGCCTCAATGATGCGGTTGACGCATTCCTGGGCTTCGTAAAGCGAGACATTCGCGCCGCAGGTGACTGCGCAGATCGCGCGCCTTGCGCCGGAGATCGACGCTTCCAAAAGCGGGGAGTTGATCGCGTTTTCCGCGGCTTCTTCCGCTTTGTTCTCACCACTGCCCATGCCAAAACCAATAAGCGCGATGCCGCTTCCTTTTAACGTGCTCTTCACGTCGGCGAAGTCAAGATTGATGACGGCTGGGAGAAGAATGAGGTCGGTGACGGTTTTGACCGATTGGGCCAAGACTTTGTCGGATTCGGAGAAAGCTTGGGAAATCGGCGCGTTGCCGCTTGCCATCAAAAGTTTGTCGTTCGAGACGATGATGATCGAATCGACCGCGTCTTTAAGCTCGGTGAGACCTTCGACGGAATTGGCGATCCTCTTCTTCCCTTCGAAGTTAAAGGGACGGGTGACGATCGCGATGGTAAGCGCGCCTTCTTCGCGCGCAATCTGAGCGACGATCGGAGCGGCGCCGGTGCCGGTGCCTCCGCCCATGCCGGCCGCGATGAAGACCATGTTGGCCCCATGGACGATCGAGCGGATCGTATCTTCCGAGGCTTGGGCCGCGGCTTTGCCGACGGCGGGATCGCCGCCTGCGCCTAAACCGGCGGTGACCGCTTCGCCAAGAGCGATGCGGTTCGGGGCTTTCGAGGTCGCTAAGGCCTGCTTGTCCGTATTGAAAACGTAGAACTCAACGTTGTTGATGTTCTCGTCGATCATGCGGTTGACCGCGTTATTGCCAGCTCCGCCTACGCCGATTACGACGATGCGGGCGACGGGTTCAAAGTTGTCCAAATCCATATCCGACATAACCTTGCCTCCTTAAATCTCGTCTTCGTCCCGGTTGTCGCGGGAGAAGAGTCCTTTTTTCTTGCTTTTGCCATCCTCTTCGCGGGAAAGCGATTTGACGCCATTGCCTCCGGCGTCTTCGAGGGAGCCGCGATAGCGCGAGCTCGCCATGATGAGGCCAAGAAGCGGCCCCCACTTGTTTTCCCTGGCGCCGACGCTTTTTGGGCCGATGGGCCTGATGACGCGGCTTGGGAAATAGCGTTCCAAGAGATGGAGCAATCCATAGCATTTGGCGCCGCCGCCGGTGATAAGAAGCGGCAGGCTTTCTTTGCCATTCCCCACGTTATGGAGGGCGCGATCGATGGCTTGCTCGAGATAGATGTGATATTCGTCCACCCATTCGCTGATGGCGGCGTTTAGATCCGCCTGGGTGACGGTGATCGGGTTCTCCCCGCCTTTTTGGACGTAGATCGGCGGGTTATAGGAGATGCGGCGCTCGTCATAGCCATAGGTCTCTTTGAGCTTTCTCGCTTCGTCCATGCTGAGGTTCAGGCTTTTGGCGATCTTGATGGTGAGCGACTCGCTGCCGCGCGAGAAATTGATGGCGCCATAGGGCGAATGATGGCCGATGACCGAGGCGGTCGTGATCCGGCTCCCGATGTCGATGAGGACGTAGTTCTCCGGGACTTCGGGATAGGTGCGGAAAAGCTCGGCATAGCAATAAGCGGCCACCGCGCTTTGCTTGATGCGATATCCTGCCCGTTCCACCGCCGTCTTATAGCCATTGGCGATTGAGCGGGGAAGGACGAAGACCCTGGCGTCAATCGAAAGCGAGGAAGAATGCTTGCCAATCGGTGGCTCTTTCTCGGTCTGGCCTTGGTCAAGGATGAAAAGATCGGGGATGATGTCGACGACTTCGTTGCCTTGGGGCGGGAGCTCTTTGTGGACCTGGGCCAAGACGTTATTGATGTCGATGCGGTCGACGGTGTAGGAAGCGGAGACGACGGTCGAGGTCTTCTTCGAGGTGAAGACGTTGAGGCCGCAGCTTGGGAGAATCAGGCAAACCTCTTTCACGTTGATGTTCCATTTGGCGTTTTCGTCATGGATCTCATGGAATTTGGAGAGGGCGGCGATGAGCGCGTCGGCATCTTTGATGGTGCCGTCTGGGTTGATGAAATCGCCGTTCTCCTCTTTGCTATAGAGGACGACGGGCTGACCGGAGATCTCATAGCCAATCAAAAGGCGGACGCCGGTCGAGGAAATTTCAATGCAGGCCAAAGGTTTGTCCATAGACTGCTATATTTTAATATAGGGTTTTTCCTTTTGGAAAGGGCAATGAGCGAAAATTGGTAGATTTTTGTTAGGGAATTAGAAAGCCCCCGTTGGAGAGAGAAACGGGGGCGGGGAATGGGTAGTTTATTCAATCGGCGCGGGCGAGGTGTCGCCATAATCGCTTTCTTGCTGCTCTTGGCTCGCTTTCACGCTTTCGGCCTTGATGGTCTCGGCCTCGGTGAAGGAAGAGACGATCACGGGGATGCTGCTTAGGCCAAGGATGCCCAAGAAGATGCCGCTCAGACGGAGGATGGACTGAAAACGATAATAGGCTTTCTTATGACCCGTTTTGACGAGCTTGTCTTTCATCATTTTTGTCTCCCTCCTTTCTTTTTACTTTCTTTGGATGCCGCGGAGCTTGCTGGATGTCGCCCTGCGGTTAGCTTCGAGTTCTTCTTCCGATGGGAGGATCGGTTTTTTGGTGAGGTCGATGTAAGCGGCCTCCTCCACTTCGCCCGGAAGCTCGTATCCGGTGCGGCTTCCTTCGACAGTCGTTAGTTTCCGGAAGGCTTTTTTGACCAAGCGGTCGTCGAGCGACATGAAGGTGATGATCGCCATCCTGCCGCCTTTGTTGAGGAGTTTTGGCCCCACTTCCAGAAGCTTTTCGAGGGCTTCTTCTTCGTGATTGACCTCGATGCGGATCGCCTGGAAGGTCTGTTTGGCAGGGTGCCCTTTCTTGGCAAGCTCTTTGGCCGATTTGACGCTTTTGATGACGTCGACCAACTCGAAGGTCGTCTCGATGGGCTTCTTTTCCCTGGCCTTCACGATCGCTTTGGCGATGCGGTAGGCGTCTTTGTCTTCGCCATAGTCGCTAATGACTCTTGCTAAGTCAGTAAGCGAATAGGTGTTCACCACCACTCGGGCCGAGAGCGTCTGGCTTTGGTCCATCCGCATGTCAAGCGGCGCGTCTTCTTTGTAGGAGAAGCCCCTGCTTGCCTCGTCAAGCTGTGGCGAGGAGACGCCAAGGTCGGCGAGGATGCCATCGACCCCGGAGATGCCTTCTTCTTGGAGGACCTCTTCGAGATCCATGAAGTTCCGGTGGACGATCTTGAAGTTCTTCCCGATCGATTCGAGCCTCGCTTTGCTCTCGACGATGGCTTGCTCGTCCTGGTCGAAGGCGATGAGGAGGCCGTGCGGAATCTTCTTAAGGATTTCCGAGCTGTGGCCTGCCCTACCCAAGGTCAGGTCGAGGTACGTCTTGCCATCGCGGATGTCGAGGAGATCGATCGATTCGTGAAGGAGAACGGGGATGTGATTCGCCATCAATGCTTCCTCCCTGCAAGTGCCTCGTAATTGCCAGAATGCTCGAGATTGTAACGGGCGTAAGCCGTCGCGTCCCAAATCTCGAAATGGTCGAGGACGCCGATGAGAGTGACTTCATTGGAGATGGCGTAGTCGCGGAGCGTGTCTCTTCCTAGCAAGACGCGTCCATGGCTGTCGACGGGAAGTTCCTGAATCGAGGAGGTCATAAGACGAATGAAGGTCCTGCTTTCTTCGTCCATGAAGTCCATCTCCTCCAGCTTGGCTTCGAGTTTTTCGAAGGCATCCTCTTCATAAACCGAGAGGCAGCCCTCGAATCCGCGGAGCACGTAGTAATGCTGGATTCCTTTGCTCAGGAGTTTGGCGGGAATGAGCAGCCTCCCCTTCTCATCGAGGGTGCGGCTGTATGTCCCGAAAAACTTTCCCACTTTTTACCACCTTCGCCCATAGGTTAGCATCCGTCCCATCTCTGAACAAGTCTTTTTTGCAAATTTCTTGACGACGAAAAAAGGCGGCCCCTTACGGGAAACCGCCCTTGCTCCGTTTTTGAATCCTTAGTTGTGGTCTGGCAAATCAAGATCCGCCAAGGCGTCAAAAGGCGAGGAATGAGCATCCTCAAGATGCTCTTCGCCCTCTTTGTAGACGTGGACGCCCGCCACTTCTTCCGGTAGTTTGGACCCTTTCTTCAAGACCTTGATGGGGAGGGAGAAACGGAGGATCGAAAGGCAAAGCGATTCGAGTTCGATCACCTTGCCGGGAACAATGAAGCCTTCCGCTTCGCCATCTTCGTCTTCGAGAATCGCATAGGTGCCCTCCACCTTGAGCTTCTTATCGAAAAGCTCGGCGGTATAAGAGTCCTCCAAGATGGCGACGCCTTCGATGGAGAGACTCGCCTCAATGAGGCCTTCGTGTTTGCTGATCTCCCCTTCCACGTGGCAGCTTTTCATGCCACGTATCGGGTAAGAGTTCTCGAAGTGCTCCTTCGCAAAGGAGAGTTCGACGTCGATCGGAAGCGGCCTTCCGGTGATGTGGGACTTGCGGATTTCCATATTACGATCGGATCTCCGCGCCGAATTTGACGCGAAGCGCCTCCATGACTTTCTTGATGGCGTCGTTCACTTCCTCTTCCTTCAAGGTGTGATCCTCGGCGAGGAGGGAGAGGCGGATGGCGACGCTCTTTTTGCCCGGCAGGATGCCAGGGCCCATATAAACGTCGAAGAGCGAGACGTCTTTGATGAGGTTGGAGCTCTTCTTGACGAGGCGCTCGATCTCTTCGTAGGCGACCTTCTGCTCGAGCACGAGCGCAAGATCTCTTTCCACACGCGGGAAACGCGCGGGAACGGAGGCCTTGATCGGACTCGTCTTGAGGTTCAAAAGGGCTTGGATGTCGACTTCCAAGGCGACGAGGTTCTTCACGCCGAGCTCGGCAAGGAGGGTCGGATGGAGTTCGCCAAAGACGCCAAGGAGGGTCTTGCCCATCCGGATTTCCGCCGCGCGGCCCGGATGGAATTCTTCGCCACCCAAGGACCATGGGACAATTTGGTAACGGTTTTTGCCTAAGCCCAAGGTCTCCATGATGCCCTCCACGACGCCTTTCATGTCGTAGAAGTCATAAGCTTCTTTCTTCAATGCGCCCCAAGCTTCCTTGTTGCCAGTTAAGATGGCGGCAAGATGGGAGCCGGCTTTTCCGACGGGATCAACGTCGGAGAGCTCGAACATCGCGAGGTCTTTGTTTTGATAGCCAAGGTTATAGGAGACGATGCTTAGCAAAGAAGGAAGCAAGTTCTTGCGGACCACTTCGTGCTCTTCGGTGATCGGGTTTTTGAGGACGTGGGCCTCTCCTTTTTCCAGATAAGCGAACTGGGCGTCCATCTTCTTCGAAACGAGGGTGTAGGTCAACACTTCGTCTAATCCCGCCCCACGGAGGAAGGAACGAATCTCCCTCTTCTTTTTCTGGGTTTCGGTTAAACCAGTCAAGGAAAGCTTGACGGTCGGGAGGACGCTATGGACGTTTGCAAAGCCGCGGATGCGGATGAGCTCTTCGCTGATGTCGGCCTCGCCATCGATGTCGATGCGGTA
>CAMGZU010000068.1 GCA_946183085.1 uncultured Erysipelotrichaceae bacterium
TCTTGATGCCGCAGTTGCCTTTGATGATATCGGCGACGTTATCGCCATAGACGTTATTGAGCTGGGCGTAAGACTGAACGATCATCGTGAACCAGATCTTGCGGGAGCGCCCGACGGTGATGAATTTGTCGAACTTCGAGATCTTCGGCATATTGCCGAACTCGTCCATGATGAAATAGACGTTGCGGGGAAGGGAGAGCTCTTCGGTGGCGGAGGCCACTTTGATGAGAGTCTTATAGATGTTGAGAATGAAGATGGCCGCGAGGTTATGGCGGGTGTCTTTTTCGTCGGGGATCTTTAAGAAAAGGGCGGTCGGGTGATCGGAAAGGGCGCTGGCGGTGAAGTCGCTCGTCGAAGTTAAGGCACAGATGCCGGCGTCATTGAACAAGGTGAGCTTGTCATAGACAATCGACATATAAGAGGCCCTGGTGGACTGAGCGGCGTCACAGACTTGCTTGGATAAGGAATAGGCGCGGGAAAGCGGGCTTCTGCCTTTGAAGTAGTCGCGGAGCGCCTTATAGTCCTCGTTGGAGTTTTGAAGGATCTTGGCAAGGTTAAAGAAGTTGAACTTCTCTTTGGTCATGCCATTCGCCTCGTCTTGGGAGTCTTCAAGCATCGCCAAAAGAACGGCCAAGGTGATGGAACGGGCGCCTTTTTCCCATAAGGGGTCTTTCTCGTTTTCGACCGGGATCAAGACGGTGACGAGGTCATTGAGGTCTTCGTAGACTTCGTCGAAGATCTTCTTCTTATACATCTTCACCGCGGCGATGAGCCTTTGATAGTCGGTATAGGCTTTGCCATCGAATTCGTACCATTCGGTGCCGAGGGGGATGTTCGCGGCTTGCTTGTCGATCGTAAGGCCCGATTCTTTGATGTCGTCGTCGCGCTTAAAGGCCTTGGTGTGGGCGATGCGATAATCTTCGAAGTTGTCCCAGATGGAATCCAGCGGGTTCCAACGGTAAGAAGAATAAGTGTCGCGGAGGTCAATGACCTTCACGTCATATCCCCTGCTCTTCAAATATTTCGAATGAAGCTGGAAAAGCTCGCCCTTGGGGTCGGTGATCACCATCGAAGAACCCGCGGAGGTCGCGGCGAGGAGTTGGATCATCGGCGAGACGAACGTCGTTGTTTTGCCCGAGCCCGTGGAGCCGATGATGATCGAATGACAGGGCGAGTTGAACATGACGCTCATATCCTTCTCGTTGCGTTCTAAGATGGCGTTGACGGGGATGCCGTCTTTCTTCACTTCGCCGAGTTTCGAATAAGGATAAGACTTGAAGAGGCTCTTCTTCTCCTTCTCGTTCATCCAGCGCGAATTCTCGAGGTTGCCGTTTTTGACGGCTTTTAAGTCGTTGTCTTTTTTGCCAAGGAGCGTATTTAAGAAGTCTTTGTTGATGAAGAGGGAATAAAGGACGGTCAAAAGAACCGTCATTCCGAATAAGGTGAGCCAATACATCCAGCTGATCGGCATCCTCCCCAAGGAGCCCAGCCAATCAAGGAGGGCGAAATCAAATCCCGCATCGATGAAGACGAAGACGAGATAGGAAAGCACAACGCTCATGACGAGGAGCGAGGAGAAGATGAAGAGGAGTTCTTGGAAAAGCCCCGAGGCAAAACGCGAGCTCATCGTCACCGAGAAAATCAAAAGGAAGAAGGCGAGGAAGAAAAAGAGGAAGGCGAAAAGGTTCCCCAAGTCGACCGTATCCCCATAATGATGGAAGACGTTTAAAAAGAACATCGCGAGCGTTAAGCCGGTCGCTAGAAGGGCAGAGATGCCAAGGACTATGTAAAAGACGTGACGCTTCTTCATGATTTCTTCATCTCCGCTGCGTTATAAACGAATTGGCCGACTTCGGAAGTCAAAATGACGTTCTTGCCGGCGTCGCTATCCACATAAACGAAATCGACGCTGTAACGATAGGTGTGCCCATCGATGAGTTGGCTATAAGGATCAGCGATCTCGCTATCGCTCGTTGATTGGTCGATAAGGAAGCGAAGACGGGAGACTTTGTAGATCGTTTCGTCGAAGCAACCCGGTTTCACGTTATAAGAAGAAGGATACAATTCGAACGTAAGATTGGTGACAGGAACGCTGCGGCGAACGAAAGTACCCCTTTCGGGTAAGACTTTTTCGTTGGGATAGCTGGAAGGGTAACGATATTCAAAGGGGATGTCATAGGTATAAGTAACATCATCTTCCATATCTATCGGGTCGATGACATTGCCGTTTCCATCATAGAATTTGACATCCGCATGAGTATAGCTGAACAAAGAGTTGTCGTAGCCATAAGTGGAATGACGGTATGGGTTATTGAGGAGGCTGTCTTTTCTTAAACGGATATTCTGGGCCGTAAAGGGCAAAGTGTACTTGCCGTCTTGGTCTTTGGTGAGGACCCTTCTAGCGACGAAATCGCCGGTTGCGTCGATCGAGACGATGCTTCTGGCGGCGGCTTCATCCACCATGTCGAAATGGACGACGTAACGATAAGTCGCCTTATTCTTCATATCGTCGACTTTGGTCTCCTTCCCGTCTTGGTCATAGAAAACGATCTCCCTCACTTTGTAAACGGTGGTGTCGATGCCGGTAACGGAAGGCTCTTTGCTATTTAAGACAAGGTTATCGCTTGAGAATTTTTTGGTGTAATCGCCCGTATTCGAATCGTAGACGAGCGGGGTCTCCCGGCGAAGGAAGTTATCGGATTCGTCGGCGAGGATGATGCTTTCGGCGAGATCGGGGTCTTTGTAGGCGAAGCGGACCACGTATTTATAAGTCACTTCGTTCTGGATCTCTTCGTAGGGGATTTCGCTATTGTCCAAAACGTCGAAGAAGGCGATGGACGTGACTTCATAGACCTCCTCGTCGATGCCATTCACCGTGACAGTGTTCCCTTCGAAATCGAGGTTTTTGGCGCCAAAGGGTTTGGAGTATTCGCCCGTTGCTTCGTCATAGACGAGGACCGAGCGGCGGATCTGATTGATGGTGAGATAAGCCCTCATCTCGGAAAGGTCGACCGCGAAGTTGCTATCGACGGCCGCAAAGCGCGCGATGACTTCGTATTCGCCCGCGCAGTACTGATTGTTATTCTCGTAGGTGACGCTTACGCCCGCGGGGAGATCGCCCGTAATGGAGAGGGACTGGGTGACCCCTTCTTCGAAGTTGACGACCTTCCCTTCGAAGGCGATGTCGCCTTTGGCGACCAATTCCTTGATCTTTATGACTTTTTGCTTGACCGTGAGGGTGGCCGTTAGTGGCTCAATCGAGTTGTAATTTTTGGTGTCCCCGCCTTTGAAGGAGGCGACCATCGTGTAGGTGCCGCACGCGGCGTTGCCGAAAACGGCGTTGCCGTCTTGATCCAGATAAGAATAGGAGACCTCGATGCCGGTCGGGAGGCTTTTCGGATTTGTGATGGAGGCGTCGTAGTTCTTGCCGTCATATTCTTTGGTGACGTCTAAAAGGGCGATGTTCGAAAGATCGTAATCCGCCTTAAGGATCGTAAGCGTGGCGCTCATGTCCTCGATTTTCGCGTAATTGGGGTTCACGTCGTTAAAATGGGCGACGATTTTGTATTTGCCGGCGTTGACGACTTTGTTGACGCGAACGTTTGTATTGTAATCATAGGCGTCAAAGCTCACCTCGACGCCTTCGGGGACGTTTTCGATTTCTAAGCTCCGCATTTCGCCGTTATAAACATAGGTCGCGTCCATTAAGACGATGCCCTCAACCGGGCGGGTGGCAGGATAAATGGTGAGGGTCGTGGTAAGGGTTTTGGAGGCATAACCATTCTTGCTCATCACCCCGACCACTTCATAAACGCCGGCGTTGGTGAAGACGTTGCCATAGGGATAAGTGATCCTGGCCCCTTCGGGAAGCTCTTGGTTCAAACTGACCATATGGGGTTCGCCGTCAAAGATGTACTCGCCGCCAACAAGGGCATAGGAATCGCTGAATTCGTTGAGGGTGACTTCCACGGGCATCGTAGTCTTATAACGATTGCGGTAGACCACTTCGACGTCTTGCTCCCCGACCTTAAAGAACTTAAGGTGCTCGATTTCCGAGATCATCTCGTCCGTAAGCGGGATTTCGTTACTGCCACCATCGCGATAATCGACCGTGACGTTGATTCCATCCGGCGAGAAATTGCCATAAGGGACCTTAACGGTCTCCTCGCTGCTCATGTGGATGCCGACGATCTGGTTCGACGCGGTGCAGGAAGAAGCAAAAGAGAGGAGGCCAAACGAAAGAAGCGATAGCAATATCGTCTTGAAGCGAACTCTCTTTTTGGGGGTCGTCGTAATCATTCTGAATTCAGGTGTAAAGCCTAGGATGGGACTTTATTACATAAGATTGTAAATCTTCTCTGCAACAAAAGTGTCACAGATGGGTGTGACGCGCAAGGTGCAGCGCCTGCGCAAGCCCCAAAAACCCGCCGGAAAACCAGGGGTCTTTCTAACGAAGATTTTACCAAAAATATTTTCTTTGAAAATATCAGTTTGCAAAAATGCTGTATTTATCGACATTTTTCCTCGCTGGCGATCGCCGGCTTAACCGTTTGGATTATACATTTGTAATCTCCTTATTGATTATCCCTAAATTTATTGAACAGGCGTGCACTTGCGCACAGTAAAAAATGGTGCTGCAGCAGGACCATAGACCCCTGCCCTTTTCCGATTCGTTTTGAAGCAAAACACCATCGGAGGATACAAAAATAAAGGCGGCCATTTGACCGCCTCGAAGTGACTGGATGGACTTCGCATCAAGGCCCGATGCCTTCGTCTTCGTCATTGGCCTCCTCTGCCGTGTAATCAACGAAGTCGCTGCTCGCCTCTTGTTTGTTCTCTTGGACAAGAGGCTCTTGTTGATTGTTTGAATCGTCCATCGCGATGTAATGGGGCTCATTGATGTCGCTCACAAGGGCCTTCTGGAACTCGTCTTGATCGAGCTTATTGGCCAAATCCGCGACATCATCTTCGATAAGCTTCTCCTCGCCATCGCCGAAATCGATGTCTTGGGCCTGGCCATGGAGATGATCGGCTTTATCGGCGGCGGCAAGCTCTTTGTGGAACGCGTCCTGTTCTTTTTTCTTGATGTCTTCCTCGTCGAGATCATCGTCATCGATCAAATCTTCATCATCCGAGATATCTAAAGAAGACTCTTCACCAATAAGGTTTTTGACGTTTCCGCCGTATTCGATGTCCTCGTACTCGAGATTCTTGTTGACACAGGCGTTGACCATGTCATCGAATTCGCTTTCGAGTTCCCTCTGTTCCTTGCAGGATTCAAGGATGTTGATTGAGAAGCGGACGCGGGCCGCAGAGCTTTTATCAAGTCGATCGAGGACGTCCTGAGGAATGGGCTGTCCACTCTTCCAGCCAGGGATCTTATGCTCCAGGTATTGGGTGGCTGCTTTCCCAAGGGAATTGAGGTCTCCATAAAGGACGTGCTTCGGATTTTGGAAGGCTTGATAGACTTCATCGAGGTTGGTGTAGGCTTTCGAAGACGTGCCAAACATCTTGGAGAAGAACCCAGGTTTCGTGGCGTTATAAGCCTCTTCTAGCCTCTGACGTCCACCGAGTTTTGTTTCCAGACGAACGACCACATCGGTGGACGTCATATGTTTGTCTTCAAACTCGCTCACATCATTCGTCAACTTCTCGGGGTTTTCGGTGAGCTCTTTGTGAAGCTTCGTATAGTGGGCAAGGTCGCGTTTTTCTTCGGGTAATTGGATCTTCTCTTGCGCGATCTCGTTGCGAACCTTCTTGGCTTCGCCAGCCAAATAGGCGGAAGGATCGGCGAAGAAAAGTTCCGCGGCTAGGTCATTCTTCGCATAAGGATTGACCTCATATCCCGCTTCATGGATCTTCGGGTTCTTGTCGTTGCGGAATTGCTTTCTTAGCTTCGCGGCTTCATCGCCTAGTTTCATTCGGGCGAGATGGACCGCTTGGGTGAAGGAATAATCAGGATTCTCCTTTTCGCCATGTTGAAGAAGGTAGCGCGTCGTGAAAGCGAGTTTGTCTTCAAAGCTTTCGTATTGAT
>CAMGZU010000069.1 GCA_946183085.1 uncultured Erysipelotrichaceae bacterium
TGTAGGTGTCATAGATCGAGGCATAGACGTAGCCCGGCTGGCTGGAATCGCCCCAAACGCCCGGAACATAGTAGACAGTGATGTTGCGGGAGTCTGGGAGTACGTTGTTGTAGGGGTTATTGACGCCGATAATAAGCGGGAGTCCGGTGATTGAAACCCTCGCGTAGGTTTGCACGCCATCGACGTGGATGTCGGCGGCGACTTTGGCGTCTGCGGCGGTAATGCCGAGGGCCTTGAGAGTGATGGATCCGCTGATGTGGAAGTCTTCCTGCTCGGCAGTGGTGAGCACGTCATTGACCAAGGTGTCGATGGAGGAAAGGTCCATGTAGTTGGCGGAATTGTAGGTGAGGTAGTCGGGGATGCCATTATAGGAATCCATCGAGGCGAAGAAGGAGATTTCCTTGCCGCCGGTATAGAGGTTATTGAGGGTCAAAGACTGGAGCTCGCCCGCGCTGCTATAGCCGATTTCGATGGTGAGGTCTTTGTAGACCCCATTGACCTTCTCCAAACCAAGGGATTCGGAGTTGAGGACGATGGTCGATTTCTTCGCGACTTTCTTCGCGTTTTCTTCGCCCCCTGGCACGGCTTCGTCCAAGACGATGTCCTTGATGATGTCGTGGGTGAGGAGAGCGCTATATTCGCCGCCCATCACCGACTGAAGAAGGGAGGAGGTGGCGGTCACTTCCGCGCCGGAAAGGAATTTGGAGAAACGGTCTTCGCCCGAAGAGACGAGGTCCATCGCGGTGTCGATGACGTTGCTGATCGAGCCGGTCTGGATGCGGCCATAAAGACCGTCTTTGTCGGTGCCATTCTTCGTTTGGTTGGAATCGTAATGGAGCAAGATCTCCTCTGGGTCGACGTCGATTTTGACCGAGTGGACTTTGTCGACGCTCTTTTTGGAGGCGTTGGTCACTTTGGTGCCGACTTGGGTGATGTCGAGCTTGCCCGAGCCGGATTTGGCTTTGACGTCGAAGGAAGTGGTGCCGGAGAGGATCGTGCCGGAGTTGGCGGCGCTAGTATCCATGATCGAAGCGTTGAAGCTTAAGGCGACCTGCGGGTTGTCGACGAGGTTCACGATCTGGTTGGTGATGGTCGGAAGGCCTTCGATGAAATTGAATTCGGCAAGCTGCTCGACGCTGTAGTGGCGGGCGTAGCTCTCGTTATAGGAAGTGAGTTTGACGGTGAGGTCTAAGAAATCATCGCCGAGCGCGATCTTCTCCAAGGAGACGGTGAGCGGGGCTTTGCCTTCTCCGCTTTCTAAGGTCAAGCGGGCGACGCTATCTTCGCCAAAACCAAAGGAAGCAAGGGACAAAGAGGCGTAGATGCCGCCATTGTCCAAAGCGCGGACGGAATTGAGGCAATCGGCGATTTCCCAATAATGGCCCGCTTTGATGGCGTTAAGGGCGTCGGAGGAAAGGAAGGAGATCGAGGAGGTGAGCTTAGAAAGATCCAAAGACGAGGAGGCTTTCTCGACGTCGCGCTCGATCTCGGCGACCATCGCGTCGACCGCGAGGTGGTCCATGCCAAACTTTAGGTTGTTGTAGGAGACCATGACGTTGCCGGGGGTCGCGCCTTTTTCGGCGGTTGCCTTGTCATAGCCTTCGTAGGTCAAATAATCCAAAGAGAGCTCTTTCTTGTAAGTCTCTTCGTTTTCGTCGGTATAAGAAGCGCCCAAGGTCGCGGAGACGTCAAAGGCTTTAGTGAGGTCAACCGAGGCATTGGCGTAGAAGTCGATGAATTCCTGGGCGTTGTTTTCGGCGCTCGAGCCTTCGGCGGAGGCGTCTTGGCCATCGGATTCCGGCCAAGCGACGGTCGCGGAGAGGTTCTTGACCGTGTTGGTTTCTTCTTTCTTGCGGAAGTTGTTGGTCAAGCGGCCATTCACTTCGACGGAGAAGGACTTGTCGAGGACGATGTTATAGACATCGCGGACGAGGCCGTTGACGTTGGCGAGATAAGCGTAGGAATCGGCGTCGGCCGGTTTGAGGCTTTCGATCTTTTCCTTGACGTTATAGACGGTCTTGGTGGAGACGCTCACGTCGGAGATCGTCACGCCCTTAAAGGAGAAGTCTTCGACGGTGCCGGAGACCAAGTTGAAGTCGGAGTCAGCGACGAGCTTGATGGTCAAGGTGTCGAAGGAGGGGATATTGAGGGTCAGATCAAAGATCTTGTTGCCCGATTCGGTGTCGTGGTCTTTGACGAGTTCGTAGGTGAAGCCTTCGCTTTCCGTTTCGGAGGCCTCTTCTTCGCCTTTGGAGCCGCCCAAAGTGGAAAGGAGCCAGGAAGGATTCGAGGTATCGACGAAGTTGGAGAGGATGTCGCCAAAGGTGGTCATCAAATCCTCGATGTCATGGTCGACGGTGACGCGGTATTTGACGTTGAGGGCGTTTTTGACGTCGAATTCCTCGGTGTTCTCGGTGACGATGGCAGAGCCATTGGCGTCTTTCATGCGCTGGCCGAGGGCGACGTATAAGGAATCGTCGGTGTAGTTGACGCCAACAGCCACGCCATAGCCGTTATAGTCGACTACTGCGTTGAGAGCCAAGTTGACGTTCATGCCGCCATCTTCGCGCGAAGTGAGGAAGAGGAAGAGGTCATCGGTCTTCAAGGTGATGCGGTTGTCTTGCTTGTTGGCGTCGCCTTCCTCGAGTTTGTCGGCGAAAGATAGCGTCAAGCCGAGCTTCGCGCTCAAGCCTTCGGTGGTGACGGTCGAAAGAAGCTTCGACATGAAGCGGGCCTCTTCGGTCTCCGCCTCGTCGGTGCCGTTATTCAAGTTTTCAAGGCCGACGACGCGGATCTCGGGTTGGGCGTTAGGGAGCATGTAGACGGTTCCGCCTAAGGCAGTACCGAATAAGGTGCCGTAGATTGCGGTGCGAACGATGATTTTCGCGGCTTTGCTTTTTAATCCGAACATGGTTGGTATCCTCTCTTTATTTGGGGTTTGCGTAAGTGACGTTTTCCCTTAAGGCGGGAATCGCCACATTGGCGTCTTGGAAGTAGTAGGTGGTGATGTCATTTTCGACATCGCTTGAGATGATGGCGCTCGTCGCGGCGTGATATTTCTCGTGGGCGCGCATCGAGATGGGGTTGAGCTTTGCGTCCGTCTTCAAGCTGACGTGCGAGAAGAAGAAACGCGGTTTGTTGTAGAGGTTCGAGGTATGAACCATCTGGGTGCGGTAATCTTCGCAGGCGATCTTGGTGTTGATCTCGATGTCGATCGTATAGCCATCGCCATTTTTCGTGATCTTGCTCCCACCATCGCCAGAGCCGGACTCCGCATCGCTATCCAAGATCGAATAGTTGGTGATGTTGTAGTTGGAGCGGTGGGTGGAGAGGGCAAAGCCGATGACGCTCTTGAAGCTCGCTTCGTCGGCATAGACTTGCTTTGAGCCCTCGTTCCATTTGGCGGAAGTGGCTTCGGGATTGACGCCCGAGCCAGAGTAGCTCGTCGCGCTTTTGTCGCTCGCCTCGTAGTAGCGCCAAGCGGTCTCGACCATCGAGCTCTTCGAGAGCGACTCCTCGAACCAAGCGCCGTTATGGTGGATGGAGCAGGAGTTGATGTTCTGGGTGACCAGACCCATCGCGACGCCCGCGCCGACGCTATAGGAGAAGCTCGATTCGCTCTTTGAGAAGAGGTAGAGGGAGGCGTTCCATGCTTCGGCAGGCGTGAGGTCTTTCTCGTAGGAGGAAGAGGCTTTGTATTTCTCGTAGACCTCTTTCTCGTCGACGATGAGCTGCGAGATATCGATCTCCACAACCTCGGCCTCGGCTTTTTTGCGCTGCTGCTCTTTGATGAAGAGCCCCGCGCCAAAGCCCGCGCCGATCACCAAGATGCCCGCGCCGCCGGAAATCAGGGCGCCTCTGAGGCGGTGTTTCTTGGGGCGAGGCTCCATGGCTTCGTTCTCTTGATTGGTATTTTTTGGCTCGTTGGTTTTCATACCGACGGCAACTTTACACGCGTAGGGGACGCGCGGCTCTCTCTTTTATGTTTAGAAAATGGAGAAGTGTCTTCTACGATTTGGAGAATTGCCAATCGAGAGGGGGCATGTCGCAGTTTTTCGTTGAGATTCCGATCGCGTTTTCTGATGTTGTTCAAATAAATTTTTACCCTTAAAAAATTGATGTAAAAGTTACTGAAAACACATGAAAGCGTTTTCACAAACCTTGAAATTGGCCATTTTTTGCCCTTTTTCATATGAAAATCGAGTTTTTTGTGATAACATAATCTCGAACAGGGACAACTAAGGGGTTAGCACCCGTGCCAGGGCGTGTTTTGTCCTATCGGAAGGAGGTCGCTCATGTTCGAAATCGGAAACGTCATTTGCCATAAGCGTTCAGGCGTTTGCCGCGTGATGGATATCGCGCCTCTTTCTAGCGCAGAAAACGCCCCTCTTTACTACGTCCTCCAACCGCTTTATGGCGAGGACAAAGGAACGTTGCTCCGGATCCCGACTTCCAACACGGTGAGCCTCTCTCAGGTGATGTCGAAAGAAGACGCCGACAAGATCGTCGCCGCCTGGCCGAAAGGCAAAGACCTCTATGAGACCGACGCGAAAAAACGGAAGAAAGACTACGAGACCGCCATCACCACCGGCGACATCTCCATGTTTCCAACGCTTCTCGAGGGCATCCGCCAGAAGAAGGCGAAGGAGGGGCATCTCTCCTCGATGGATCAGCAATTCCTCTCCAGGGCCCAGCCGATCATCTATGGCATGCTTGCGACGGCCTTGAACGTTCCCTTTGAATCGATCGACCCGATGGTCGCCTCTTGCTAAAAGAGTCCAAAGAAGGCGCTCCGCGATGAGCGCCTTTTCTTATGCGTCTTGAACAAAAAGAAAAGCCTCCCGAAGGAGGCGATTCGTTCCGCTTTGCTTAGTTGGCGGTGAGGCCTTTGTAAGCGCCGAAGGCCGAGAGGAGGGCGCCCATATAGGCGAAGACCGCGTTGACGATCGGGGCGGGGCCAAGGGCCAAGGAGCTCACGTTGTCGGAGATGATCGAAGCGTTGGCCGCTTTGTAAAGGTTGACGGAGAAGAGGAAGGCGGTGCCGCAGAGGGCCAAGATGACCGCCAACAGGCCAAAGCCGATCGCGCCGACTTTGCCGCGGAGGAAGGCGACGACGATGCCGCCGAGGATCGAGACGCACTCGAAGACGAAGGCGACGATGAGGAGGGGGATGGCATTCATCGACTTGCCCTGGGCAAAGCCGAAGATGACGCCATAACCGGTGCCTCTTTCCATGCCGAAGTCACCGTTGGTGAACATGTAGGCGAGGAGGACTAAGATGGCGACGACGCTGAAGATCGAAACGATCGCGCCGAGCAGGATATTGGAACGTTCTTTCATGAAGACTACCTCAATTCAAATCACTCACTTTGTGAGTAGACGCATAATAGGATAGGGCAAAACAAAACCTTTTTCGAGCATTTATTTGGCCATTTCGCGCGCAAGCGATGCGATTTCCTCCGCTTCGAAGGAATATTCGGAGGCGCAGAAGGCGCAACGCACGCTGAGTTTCTCGCCTTTTTCGGCCGCTTTTTCGAGCTCTTCCTTGCCCATGGTGCGGAGGAGCATCTTGCTTTTTTCTCTCGAGCAATTGCAGCTGGCTTTGACAGGGAGTCTCTCCAAATTGGCTACGCCAAGCTCGCCAAGGACGAGCCTCAATAAGGCTTCGGGGTCGTTGTCTTTAAGATGATCGGTGACCGA
>CAMGZU010000070.1 GCA_946183085.1 uncultured Erysipelotrichaceae bacterium
TCGTCACGGCGTTTTTCTTCGCAAGAGGCCTTGTCCGGAAGGCCTTCTTCCCAGCCTTCCCCGCTTTGGCGTTCCTCTTCTTCTATTGGTTTAAGACCACTTATTTGGAGATGGAGTTTTGGGCGGTGACCGGCACGCAGCAGATCTCCTTGTCGTTCGAGGTTCTTTTCGATCACTTCTTCAAGGTATTGCACAACACCATCGATTTCGATTGCGACCAGATCTGGTTCGCCGGCTATTCCAACGAGGCCCTTGCCGCCTTGAACCAGCGGTGGATCGTGAGCTTATTCTCCTTTCCCTGCGCCTTTGTTTTGGTTCTTTTCGTGCCGGTGATGATCGTTCAGCTCTTCACCAAAAAAGCCCCGCGGGCTTATACCGGCGCGCTCCTTTTGGGCTTTGCCCTTGCTTTGGCCGCCGCGGGCTCGGTTTCCCCCGAGCGCGTCGAGATGCGGTGGTGCTTCTCGGTTCAGCTTTTCGTTTTTGCCATCCTTTGCTTCACCTTGAGCGAGCTGCCCTATGCCTTAAGCAAGGACCCGGAGATCGGGAAGAGCCGTTTTGCCTCGAAGATCGCCATCACCGCTTTATCAGGCGCCCTCGCCGTCTGCTTCATCGCCAGCAACGCTTTCTTCCTCTCCGTCAAAGGCGTCAATTTCTACATTGATAACGACCAAGCGAAGATGGAATACCTCTACTCCCATACGGTCGAGCCGATGCTGGAAGAAGAGAAACATAAAATCTGGGTTAGCACTTCCGACAATTGGGTCTATGATTTCAATCTTCTCTTCCGTCAGCTTAAAGAGGTGGAGGAATACGTCATTGATTCTCCGAGCAACCCGGGCGTGATGCCCGAAGACGAAGAGCAGTATTATTTCGTCACCTTCTATGAATAAGAGGCGGTTTCTAATGCCCGCACGCCTGCGCGCTGAGTTTGTTTCTAGAATGGAAATGCGTATAATATGCCCGTGCAAACCGAAAAAAAGAAATTAACCATCGTCATCCCCTGCTATAACGAGGAAGACAACGTCGTCCCTCTTGCGGAGGCGATTTTTAAAGTTACCGATGAAAAATGCCCGAATTACCTGACCGAGCTTCTTTTCATCGACAACTATTCCACGGATAAAACCCGTGAGGAGCTTCGCACATTGGCGAAAGGCAATAAGCGCATCAAATGCATCTTCAACGCAAGGAACTTTGGCCACATCCGCTCGCCTTATTATGGCCTAACCCAGGCGGATGGCGATCTGGTCATGCTCATGTGCGCCGACTTCCAGGACCCACCCGAGCTCATTCCCGAATTCGTGAAGAAGTGGGAGGAGGGGTATCGCGTCATCGTCGGTCAGAAAAAGAAGAGCTTGACCAACCCGCTCGTCAACTTCGTCCGCAACGTCTACTATCACATCATTCATCGCATCTCCGCGGTGGAACAGGTCGAATATTTCACCGGCTTTGGCCTTTACGACAAAGGCTTCATCCGCGTCTTGGCCTCTTTGGGCGACCCTTATCCTTATCTCCGTGGCATCGTCGCGGAGCTTGGCTATCGGATGGCGACCATCGATTACACCCAGCCCAAACGCAAAGCGGGCAAGACCCACAACAATTTCGCCACCTTATATGACATGGCGATGAATGGGTTGACTTCTTATAGCACCTTCTTCGTCCGCTCCGCGAGCTTCGTCGGTGTCTTCTTTGGCTTTGGCGGATTCACCGGAGGCATCGTCTATTTGGTGTTTTTGATCTTAGCCTTGGTCCAAAAAACCCCAACCCCCAACATCCTTTATCCGATCCTTGCGGTGTCTTTCTTCCTCGCTGGCATCATCTTGTTCTTCATCGGCATGGTCGGCGAATACGTCTTGCAGATCAATAAGCGTGTTTTAAACCGCCCTTACGTGGTTGAGGAAGAGCGCATCAACTTTGAAGAATGACGAATATGGAGCTCCCAATCTCTCGGAACTACGATCAAGAGCGCGCAGAGAAGAAACGCAAGTGGGCTTGCCGTTTGCTTTTCCTCTGCCATTGCTTGGCGCTTTTCTGCATCGGTTGGGCCATCAGCTCTTTGTTCGCAAACAAATACTTCCCGGCATCGGTTTTGACGATGGACGACCCATCGAACTACCGCAACTTCCTGCATTCTGATTTCCATACGTATGTCTTTGGCTGGTCGCGCCCGGCCTCCAGCGCGCTGATCTGGGTGGCGTTTACCCTTTGCCATGCGGATGCCCTGAAGCTTCAGCTTTTTGAGACGGGGATGTTCGCTCTCTTCCTTGTCTCGTTCTTTGTGCTCCTTTATGCGGTTGCGAAGAATTATTTCGTCTCCTGGTTCTTCTCGATCGCGATCATCTTCTCACGCCTCAATTGGTATTTCATGATCGCGGTTCTGGGGATGATGGAAAGCCTTGCCTTGATGTCTTGCTGCTTCTGTGCCGCCTTCCTCATCTACTTCATCAAGACAAGAAAGATCTGGTATCTTCTCCCGTCCTTCCTTTTTTACGCTTTGGCTTTCTTAAGCCATGAACGCTACTTCATCATCGGCGTCTTCCTCGTCTTCTTCGCCATCGTTCGCGCGAAAGGCATTTGGCTTAAGCTTTTGATCGCTGCCCTTCCGATCGCCGCTTTTGGCGCCTTCTATTATTTCCGCACCGTCGTGCTTGGTATCCCCTTCTGGGTGGTGACCGGTCGCACCGCGATCTCCTTGGACATCGAGTTCCTTTTGAATCATTTCAGAAACATCCTGACGAATACGATCGGTTTCGATGTGGATGATATTTGGTATGCCGGCTATTCCAACTTCCTGCTAAAAGGCAATGAATGGCACGTGAGGCTTTTCTCTTATCCCGCCTTGGCCCTTTTGGTATGCTGGCTTCCTTTGGAGATCCGCTACATCATCGACAAAGACGCAGGGGGCTTTTGGACGGGCTTGCTTCTATTGGGTTTTTGCTTCTCTTTGGCTGCCGCCGGCTCGGTTTCCCCCGAGCGCGTCGAGATGCGCTGGGTCTTCTCCGCCCAGGTCTATGTCTTTGCTCTATTGGCCTACTCCTTGAATATCTTCTTCGATCATCAGTTTGTGCGGACCAAAGAAAGAAAAAAGGCCGCTTGGGCCCTTAAGACCGCCGGCGTGCTCATCGCTTTGATTTTGTCTTGTTCTTTCCAAAACTCCAACATCTTCTTCGTCAAGAACAAAACCGCCTTTTATCTCGACAACGAGCAAAGCACGATGGATATGATCTATTCGGCGGCCATCATCCCCATGAAACTCGAAAACAAAGACCACCTTTGGGTTTCCACTTCAAATGACTTTGCCCATTTCGTCGAGGATGTCCTCATCCAATCGGACGAGCTGAAATCGTATTTCATCTCCACGCCGGCGAATCCGATTCCCCGTCCCGCGGAGACGGAAATCTATTATTACGTTACTTTGTAAACAGCTTCTTTTTGCGTGGCACGAACAAGAAGACGATAAGGGGGGCGACGATCATCAGAATCCCCGTGGTGATGAGCGCGGTATAAAGACCGCGGTTCTTTTCGTTTTCGCTCGGCCTTGTAGTCTTGAAGAAGTCGCCAAAGCCAAGGGTCCCGTCTTCGTTTAGCTTGAAGCGGGCCAAATCGCCGATGTCCAAAGATAGGTTCTTGTCGCCTGGCAAAAGCACGATGGAGGCATTGACGTGCTCCACGGCTTTCTCCAACGTTTCCTTGCTGGTGCTGATGCAGTTGGCAAGCGCCCCTTGGTAGTTTCCATTCACGGGGTTACCGACGTAGGCGACGTTTTGGCAAAGGGTCGCGGTGATGGAGGTGATGCTGCCGGAAACCGGGCCTTTTACGGAGCCCAAGGAGAAGCAATTGGCGATGCGCCCGCCCAAGAAATTGTCCACCAAGCCACCGGCGCGGTTGGCATCGATGTCGAGGTTGGAGAAGCAGTTCATAATGAGGCCGCCGCTATCGCCGGTGGAATGCGAGGCAAATCCGCCCGTCGCGTTGCCGTAAAGTTTGCCTGAGGCTAAGCCAAGGTTAAGAACGACGCCTCCCAATTGGCCGAACAGCCCATAGCAGTAATCGTGGTCAAGCGGGGAGTGGAGATTGGTGATGACGTGCGCCCCGCCATTGTAGATGCCGCGGAAGGCAGTCCCTTCATACGGTGAGCCGATGGCATCCCAAACCGTGTCTTTGAAATCAAGATCACAGGTTTGGAGGAAGTAGGTGTTCGCGTAAGTCTCTTTGCTGACGTTGACGCTGCTTTTCAAACGGTCCAAGTCCGCGACCGAAGAGATCAAAAAAGGCTCTTCTTTCGTGCCAGCGCCAAGCCAAGGGTAACCATAGTCAACCGGGGCAGCGGCGGCAGGTGCCTTTTCGGAACATGCGAAAAGGAAAGGAAGGACCAACAAAAACGATAGAAGAGAACGAGTTTTCATAAAAAGGGGTCTTTCGGCATGCAAAGCATCCGATCGATCTTGAATATATTAGCAAAAAAAACGGCGACACTATAGCAAAACGGCCAATAGATTGGCCCTCCCTTTTGAAGCGGTTGGGCGTGTACTATAATTTGTGATTATGAAAGGCATCATTCTTGCGGGCGGATCCGGCAGCAGGCTCTACCCCCTAACCAAAGTTACATCGAAGCAGTTATTGCCCATTTATGACAAACCGATGATCTATTATCCTTTGTCGGTTCTCATGATGGCGGGCATTCGGGATATTTTGATTATCTCTACGCCCAACGACACCCCTCGGTTCCAGGAACTCTTAAAGGATGGTTCCGAACTTGGCATCCATTTGTCCTACAAAGTTCAACCTTCTCCGGATGGTTTGGCTCAAGCTTTCTTGTTGGGCGAAGAGTTCATTGGCGAGGATGCCTGCGCGATGATTCTTGGCGACAACATCTTCTATGGGGATGGCTTAAAGAGGCATCTCCGTAATTCGGTCGAACGCGCCAAACAAGGAATGGCTACTTTATATGGTTACTATGTTCGTGATCCGGAACGCTTCGGGGTCTTTGAATTCGACCAAGAGAATAAGCCTCTTTGCATCCATGAGAAGATTGCTAACCCCACTTCGAATTACGCGGTGACCGGGCTGTATTTCTACCCCAAAGGCGTGTCCAAATTGGCAAAGGCCATCAAACCATCTGCTCGCGGTGAACTCGAGATCACCGATTTGAATAATCTCTATATGAAAGACGGCTTGGTCCATGTCACCTTATTGGGTCGTGGTTATAACTGGCTTGATACCGGAACGATGGACGCTTTGTACGAAGCATCCAACTTTGTGAAGTCGATGGAAGAAAGACAAGGTCTTAAGATTTGTTGCCCGGAAGAGATTGCCTATACGAATGGCTGGATTGATAAAACCGCTTTGTTAGCTTTAGGCGAATCCATGAAGCAAAACGAATATGGTCAGCATCTTTTGAATGTCGCGAATGGCAAGATTAGGTATTAACGATGGGATTCCATTTTCATAAAACCGACATCGAAGGCGTCTATATCATCGAACCGCAAGTGTTCGGTGATGAGAGAGGTTATTTCTTTGAAACCTATCAGAAGGATGTTTTTGATGCCGCGGGTTTGGTATATAGCTTTGTTCAATCCAACCAATCCAAATCCCATAGAGGCGTATTAAGAGGCCTTCACTTCCAAACTAGGAAACCTCAGGCAAAGTT
>CAMGZU010000071.1 GCA_946183085.1 uncultured Erysipelotrichaceae bacterium
ACCATTTTCTTAAGCTTCAAGGCCACGAGATAGAAGAGGCCGGCGATGAAGCCACCCCAAGAAACCATCGTGGTCATGCCCATAAGGCATGCCGCCGCTTTGCCGCCTTTGAATTTGATGTAGACGGGCCAGCAATGGCCGATGGCCGCGAAAAGACCAGCCGCCCAATAATAAAGGGGCTTCAAATCTTGGAAAAGAAGCGGGTTTTCGGCGAATTCGTAATAAGAATGGAGCGAAGTGAAGGTCAAAACCGCCCAAACCACCATGATGGCGGCGACGGTTTTGAGCATGTCAAGGATGATGACGAGCAAACCGATCTTCTTGCCAAGGACGCGGCCCGCGTTGGTTCCGCCGGAATTCCCGGATCCATAATCGCGGATGTCCTTGTGGAAGAAGACCTTGCCGATCACGATCCCAAAGGGGATCGCACCAAGCAGATACCCAAACAAAATCGCAACAAGGAACGTCAGTATATTTACTAAGTAAATATTCATAAAAATGACCTCTGTACGGGCAATATTATGAGCGTTCGCGCGTGTTTTTCCAACAATTCTCGCGCTATAATATGCGGCAGTCTTAAGACTGGTTACAAGAATGGCAGAAAAAGAGAACAAGCAAGGCATGACGCCCGAATCTATCTCTATCGAGAAGAAGAGCGAGCAATACACCGCGAGCAACATCGAACTTCTCGGCGAACTTGAGGGTATTCGGAAGCGTCCAGGCATGTACATTGGCCCGACCAATGCGACCGGCCTCCATCATTTGGTATGGGAAATCGTCGACAATGCGGTGGACGAAGCGGTCAATGGCTATGGCGACAAAGTCATGGTCACCATCCACAAAGACGGATCGGTTTCCGTTGAGGACGAGGGCCGCGGCATCCCCGTCGATTGGCACGAAAAATCGAAAATGCCCGCTGTTCAGCTTATTTTCTCCACGCTCCATTCCGGCGGCAAATTCAACAACAAAGCCTATGTGACCGCGGCTGGCCTGCACGGTGTCGGCGCTACCGTAACCAACGCTTTATCCGAATGGATCGACATCACCATCTTCCGCCAGGGCAAGATCCATCACATCCGCTTCGAGAATGGCGGCAAACTCGCCGTTCCGCTCGAAGAAATCGGCACAACCAGAAAACACGGATCTTTGATCCGTTTTAAGCCGGACGCGACCATCTTCTCGACCGTCGAATTCAAATGGGACACCATCTATAACCACCTTCGCGAAGCCGCGTTCTTGCTCCGCAAAGTGCACTTCATCCTTAAGGATGAAAGAAGTGGCCTATCCCACGAATTCTATTACGAGGAAGGCTTAAAAGCCTACGTCGAAGCCCTCACCGAAAACAAAGAAAAAATCGGTGACATCATGCATTTTGAGGACACCAATTCGGACATCAAATGCGAATTGGCCCTTTGCTGGTGCGCGAAAGACTACAACGAAACCATCCTTTCCTACGCGAACTCCGTCCGCACGATCGATGGCGGCTCTCATGAGTCGGGCTTTAAGAGCGGCATCAACCGCGCCGTCAACGACTGGGCCATCCAAAATGGCGTAATCAAAGAGAACCAAAAGCTCGATGGCAACGACATTCGCGAGGGTTTGACCGCGATTGTCACGGTGAAGATCCCCGAGAACAAATTGCTCTACGAATCTCAGACCAAAGCCAAACTCGATACCCCCGAGGCGGCGACCATCGTCAACGCGGTGATCTACGATTCCTTGGTCCATTATCTGGCCGAGCATAAGGATTTCGCCGTCAACTTGGTCCAAAAATGCACGGCTTCCCGCGAAGCGAGAGAGGCGGCCAGAAAAGCCAAAGAAGCCGCTCGCGGCGCCAAAAAAGCGACGAAAATCGACGCGGTCATCTCCGACAAACTCGCGGCCGCATCGAGCAAAGACTACAAAAACAACGAGCTTTTCATCGTTGAGGGCGATTCGGCAGGCGGCTCCGCCAAAACGGGGCGCGACCGTGCCCATCAGGCGATTTTACCTCTAAGAGGTAAACCGCTTAACACCGACTCCGTCACGATGGAACGCATGCTCCAAAACGTCGAGTTCTCGACCATCATCCAGACGATCGGGGCAGGGGTTGGCCAGCATTTTGACGTCGAAGACTCCCATTATGGCAAGATCATCATCATGACCGACGCCGATACCGACGGCGCCCACATCCAGATCCTGCTTTTGACTTTCTTCTACAACTACATGAAGCCGCTCATCACGCACGGCATGGTCTATATCGCCTGCCCGCCGCTCTATGGCGTCTACAAAAAGAACGATAAGAGCCACATTGTCTACGCTTGGGACGATGCTTCTTTGGCGGAAGCCAAAAAGAAGGTCGGGCCGGGTTGCCGGGTCTCTCGCTACAAAGGTTTGGGCGAGATGAACGCCGATCAATTGGCCAATACCACGATGAACAAGAAGACGAGGAAACTCCTTCAAGTCCGCATCACCGATCCGCTCGTCGTCGAGAAGCGCATCTCGGTCTTAATGGGCAAAGATGCTTCGCAAAGACGCGATTGGATCGAAGAAAACCTCACGTTCAATGAGGTCGATAACTTTGTCAACGAGGTCAACAAATAATGGCACGCAAGAAAGTAGAAGAGGAAATCATCCCCGAAACCATCGAGCCTACCACTTTGGATGACTTGATGGGCGATCGTTTTGGCATTTATGCCAAAGACGTCATCGAAGACCGCGCGATCCCTGACGCAAGAGACGGCATGAAGCCGGTTCAGCGCCGCATAATCTACGCGATGTATGATACGGGCAATACCATCGATAAACCCACGAAAAAGTGCGCCCACATCGTCGGTGAGGTCATGGGCAATTATCACCCTCATGGCGACACCTCGATCTATGACGCTTTGGTCCGCATGTCCCAGCCCTGGAACGTGCGTTTGCCGCTTGTCGACTTCCAGGGAAACAACGGCTCCATGGATGGCGATGGCGCGGCCGCTTATCGTTATACCGAGGCGCGTCTAGCCGCGGTGGCGGGGGAACTCGTCCGCGACATCAACAAGAATACCGTCGATATGACGCTGACTTTTGACGATTCCCGTCTTGAGCCATCCGTTCTTCCCGCCCGCTTCCCGAACCTCCTCGTCAATGGCGCGAAGGGCATCGCGGTCGGCATCGCCACCGAAATCCCGACCCACAACCTCCGCGAGGTCATCGACGCCGTCACTTACCGCATCAAACATCCGGAATGCGACATCGAAAAGCTCATCGAATTCATCCCCGGTCCGGACTTCCCGACCGGCGGCGTGATCTACAAATCCCAAGGCCTCGAGGACATTTACCGCACGGGCAGAGGGCGCATCGAGATCGCTTCGCGCTACGAAATCGTTGAAGAGAAAAACAACAAGCAAATCATCATCACCGAGATTCCTTATCAGGTCGTCAAGAGCCGCTTGGTTGGCGCGATTGACCAAATCCGTCATAGCAAAACCATCGCTGGCATCGAGGAAGTTCGTGATGAGACCGATAAGAATGGCTTACGGATCGCCATCGACTTGAAACCCGATGCCAAGCCAGAGCCCATCCTCGCTTACTTGATGGCGAAGACCGAGCTTCGCACCTCTTATAGCGCCAACATGGTCACGATCGTCAATGGCCGCCCGAAGACCATTGATCTAGCCACTTATTGCGATTGCTACATCGCCCATCAGGTCGATGTCATCCGGAGAAGGAGCGCCTTTGATCTTGAAAAAGACAACGCGAGGCTTTCGATCGTCAATGGCTTATTAAAAGCCTCCGACATCATCGACGAAGTCATCCACGTGATCCGTCGTTCCAACGACAAAGCGGATTCCGAGAAGAACTTGATGAAAGAGTTCGGCTTCTTGGCCGATCAGGCGAAGGCGATCGTCGAGATGCCGCTTTACAAATTGAGCCATACCGACGTCAATACGCTCCTTGCCGAAAAGAAAGCGTTGGAAGAAGAAATCGCCGAACTCACCGAGATTTTGGCGAATCCGGACAAACTCAACGATGTCATCATCAAAGACCTCAAGCACATCGCCAAAACCTATGGCGATGACCGCAGGACCTCGATCCAAGAAGAAGACAACGTCAAACGCAACATCGACCAGCGCGATCTCATCCAACAGGAAGAGTGCATGGTCGCGATGTCAAGAGACGGCTACCTCAAGAGAAGCTCTTTGGCCTCTTGGAAAGGAAGCGGCGGCGCCAATGGCGTCATGCCGGGATTAAAAGCAGGGGACACCTTGGTTTATTGTGGCAAAGCGATGACCACCGACTTCATGCTTTTCTTCACCGCGAAGGGCAATTACCTCTTCGTGCCGGTCCATAACATCAAGGCCAATAAGTGGCTCGAAGAAGGCGTCCACGTCAACGTCGCCATCAACTTGCCGCCGGATGAAAAGATCGTCCGCGGCTTCGCGATTCGTCACTTCCGCGAAGACCTAAATGTCGTGATCTTATCGGAGAAAGGCTCCATCAAGAGGGTCAAGCTCTCCGACTTCAAGGTCCAGCGTTATAACCGTCCGATCCGCGCGATGCGCATCTTGGGCAACGATCAGATCGTCGACGCGGTGGTCACGAGCGGCAACTCCAACATCTGCGTCTTCTCGCGCGATGGCAAAGCCGCTTTCTATAACGAGAACGAGATCACCTTAACCGGAACCGGGAGCGGTGGCATCAAAGCCGCGAAGTTCGCCGGAACCGAATGCGCTCAGGTTGTGCCGTTTTATCCCGATGAAAGTGGGAAGATCTTGCTCCTTACGCAGCGCGCACATACCCGCGTCCTTGATATTAAAAACGTCAACCTTCAGAGCAAACGCCTTGAAAAGCCGACCATCATCTTCCGTTCCTTCAAGCTCGATCCCAACGAGCTTCTTATGGCGAGAAAGGTCGATGGCCGCGAAGCGCCGATCACCTACAAAGCCACGCTTACCGATGGCAGCTACATGGACATCACGTGGGATGACCTCTATCTCACCCCGATGGAAAAATACGCGAAGAAACCGGACAATGTCCGCTTCCCGCGCAACCAAGAACTCGCCTACGTCCATACCGCGGATGCCGATTACATCGACAAAAACACGAAGGCCTTGGAACCGCCCGTAAGGGAGGAGGTCGAGCCCGTGGAAGGCGAGGAGATCCTGCCGGATGAACCTCTTGAAGGAAGACAGGAAGTAGGGGAAACCCCAGCGGTCCCGACTCCCGAAGCCCCCAAGAAGGAAGCGGTCGAACCGACGGAACGCTTCGAGCAGATTTCGATCTTCGACGAAGACTTCTCTAGCGAAGAATGAGGCTTGGAAACAAGCCTTTTTCTTTCGTTCTACTTAAAAGTATTTAATTAGTAGTTTATAAGTATAGTAAATAATCCGTTTAAACCGGAGAAAGAAACAAAAGAACTAATAAATTTAGATTTAAGTAGAACTTTTCAGGAATTGTCTTTATTTCATGATGAGAAAATAAAAAATAAATTAT
>CAMGZU010000072.1 GCA_946183085.1 uncultured Erysipelotrichaceae bacterium
TTGAGCTCGTTCGGGATGCGAATCTGCAGAACTGCCATGCTCATACCTCCTTTCATGGCAATTCTATTGCCTAGCCATTGCGTTTGCACCATCAAAATCGCCTTTCAGCAATCTAGGAGTCCCTTTTTGGAAAGATAGGCCCCTCACTAACTAATAGGCATCAAAAGGGAGTTTCGTATTAAAAAGTTTCAAAAAGAATGAAAAAGTGCCTCGCTAGGCGCATTTTTAGGAACTACATATCGAAGAGATCCGCGTGAGATCCCGTCGCTTCAAGAATAAGGTCTTGGCCGTCAATCGTATAGATCAAAAGCCAATCTGGGGCGATATGACACTCTCGATGCCGGCGCCATCTGCCGGAGAGTTCGTGGTCATGGTAAGAAGGAGGAAGGCTTTGTTTGGTGGCGATCATCTTGATCGTGTTCATAAGAAGTTCCCCTTTCAGATGCCTCTTTTGGATTCTTTTCCAATCCCGTTTCATCCGATTCGTGAAACGGATGTTATAAAACGCGGTCCCCACTACTCGTCCTCCGACATCGCCTTGAAAGCTTCTTCAACGGTGCCATAAGGTTTGCTGATGTTCGCGGGGTCTTCACACTCTTCGAGAATACGGTCTATTTTTGCTTTTTTCCTGACCGTGAACGGGATCCCGCCATACGCAAGGGATTGGCGGAGGAACATCCTGACCGCGGTGGTCGTGTCCAAACCGAGAGATTGGAAAAGCTCGTCGGTTTCTTTCTTAAGCTCGTTTGGAATCCGAATCTGCAGAACTGCCATGCTCATACCTCCTTTCATGGCAATTCTATTGCTTAGCCATTGTGTTTGCACCATTAAAATCTCCTTTTAGTAATTTTGGAGTCCAATTTTGATTTGCAGACCCTCTACTAACTAATAGGCAGCAAAAGGAGGTTTGGTATTAACGAGTTTCCGAAATACGAAAAAAGCGTTCCATTAAGGAACGCTTCATTTTGCAAAATCGCTTATTTGCGAAGGCCGAGTTCGCTGATGAGCTTCGCATACGCTTCGCCATCGTTTTTGGCGAGGTAGGTGAGAAGCCCACGGCGTTTGCCAACGAGGATGAACAAGCTGCGGCGCGCGGCGGCGTCCTGCTTGTTGGCCTTCAAATGGGCGGTGAGATCGCTGATGCGGTTGGTGAGAAGAGCGACCTGGACGGCGGCGGAGCCGGTGTCCTTTTCGTTCTTGCCGAACTTCTTGACGAGGGAAGCGGTCTCTTCTTTGGTAAGTGCCATGTGTGTTTTCTCCTTTCTTTGGGTATTTGGGCCAACGCGAAGCCAGATCCAGGAGAAGGGTCATGACCTTGCGCGGTCGAGAAAGAGTATAGAGATTTTAAGAACAAAGGACAAGAGAAATCGCTTTCACACGCGCACGTTTTTATTGCGCGCCCACCCGCGTAAGACTATTATTTTCAAGGCTCTTTTCAGGAGGAGACGATATGAAGACGAAAAACATTGCGATCATCGCTCACGTTGACCATGGCAAAACCACGCTCGTCAACCAGCTTTTGACCCAGTCGGGCACCTTCCGCGACAACGAAGCGGTCCAAGACCGCATGATGGATAGCAACACCATCGAAAGGGAACGCGGCATCACCATCTTGGCCAAAACCACCGCAATCCATTACAAAGACTATAAGATCAACATCGTCGACACCCCAGGGCACGCCGACTTCGGCGGCGAAGTCGAGCGCATCATGCATATGGTCGATGGCTGTTTGCTTCTTGTCGACGCCTTCGAAGGCACGATGCCCCAGACCCGTTTCGTTCTCAAAAACGCCCTCGAGAATCACATCAAGCCGATCGTCGTCATCAACAAGATCGACCGCGCCAACGCCGACGCCCAAAAGGCGATCGACGAGGTTTTGGATCTTTTCATCCAGCTCGGCGCTCCCGATGAATTCTTGGATTTCCCCGTCGTTTACGCTTCCGCGCTTAATGGAACTTCCTCCCTCTCCCCCGACCCCAAAGATCAGAAACATACGATGGATCCGATTTTCGACACCATCCTCAAATACTGTCCCGACCCCAAAGTGGATGTCGACGCACCCTTCCAGTGGCAGCCAGCCCTACTTGACTACAACGACTTCGTCGGCCGCATTGGCATCGGTACCATCCGCCAGGGCAAGATCCGCGTTGGCGACATCGTCACCGACATGAAGCTTGATGGCACCACCAAAGACTTCAAGATCATGAAGCTCTACACCTTCCTTGGCATGCACCGCAACGAGGTGATCGAGGCCGAGGCGGGCGACATCTGCGCGATCGCGGGCTATCCCGAACTCAACGTCGGCGAAACCGTCTGCGACCCGAAACATTTATCCGCCTTACCAAAACTCCGCATCGATGAGCCGACCCTCCAAATGGAATTTGGCACCAATACGTCTCCTCTTCGCGGACAAGATGGCAAATTCGTCACCGCGCGCGTGATTGAGGACCGCCTTTATTCGGAGACCCAACGCGACGTCTCGTTGCGTTTCGCCCGCATCCCCAATAGCGAGAGGTGGACCGTTTCTGGTCGTGGCGAACTCCATTTGGGCGTATTGATCGAAAATATGCGCCGCGAAGGCTTTGAGCTCGAAGTCTCCAAACCGACCGTCATCATCAAAGAAATCGATGGCCAGAAATGCGAACCTTACGAAGACGTCCAGATCGACGTCCCGAGCGAATTCGTCGGCGACATCATGGAGACGCTTGGCAACCGTGGGGCCCAGCTCCTCGACATGACCGACAACAACAACATCTCGCGTCTCAATTACGTCATTCCTTCCCGTGGCTTGCTTGGCTTCATCAATAACTTCTTAACCCTTACGAAGGGTTATGGCATCATCAACCACTCCTTCAAGGAATACCGCCCCGTCTTCAACAAGACGGTCGGCGAACGCCAGATTGGCGTCTTGGTCTGCACCTCCAATGGCCCCGCCACCTCCTTCGCCCTCCAGAAAGTCGAAGAGCACGGCACGATGTTCATCGAGCCGGGCGACATCTGCTACGAAGGCATGGTCGTCGGCGAGCACCGCTACCCGGTCGACATCGCCGTCAACTGCACCGAGCAGAAGCCGAAGAACAACATCCGTTCCTCCACGAAGGAAATGACCATCGTCTTGAAGGCCCCGCGCAGGATGAGTCTTGAGGCTTGCTTGGATTACATCAACGAGGATGAGCTCGTTGAGGTGACCCCTTCCACCTATCACATCCGCAAACGCATCCTTTCTACGCCCGAGCGCAAGAAATACGACGCCAAGCGCAAGGCGGAAAAAGAAGCCCAAGCCAAGGGCAACTAAAGAAAAAAGAACTAGGACGCCGTCCTAGTTTTCTTTTTGATGGGGCTGGGCTTTCTCCTCTTCCTCTTTCACGAGGTCTTTGGGGTCCGCCACATAATGGTGCTCAATCGCCTTCCATTCGACCTTCATGAAGACCGCGACGGCGTTGATGGGGAGAGAGACGACGTTATAAAGCGGGAACAAAAGGAGATAGGCGAAGGTCTTCGCGATGTTGAGATGGAAATGCTTCCATTCGCGGATGATGGTCAATAAGTCCATCACAAGCATCGAGACGTAGATGCCGCCGAAGGTGGTTAAGATGAAGTTGGCGAAGCTCCACCAGTGATAGCCATGCTCCCCGACTGCGAATAGAAGGATCAAGGAAATCACCTGGTAAGACAAGGAGAAATAGAAGGTCGCAAGGGCATAAGGGAAGAATTGCCAATACATGTCGTATTTGCCCCAGCTTGGCTTTTTGAAGAAGCTTTTGGTGATCGGCCAGGAATATTTGTTAAAGGACATCAAGCCGCCTTTGGTCCAGCGCATCTGCTGGCGGAGGAACTGCTTGAATTTGGTGGGCTGCTCTTCGTAGAAGACCGCATCTTCGGCGTAGCCCGTCCGACAGCCTTTGGCGGCGAGGTCAACCATCATGTCGACGTCTTCGGTTAAGCCCGTCCAATTCCAGCCTTCTTTCAATAAGTGCGAACGGAGGCACAAACCACAGCCATAGATCTCTTGGTTGGTGTTAAGCATCGAACGAGGGCGCTGGCCGTTGATAACATGGGCGTAGGCGTTCATGCCGCACAAAGCGGCAATCCAATTCTCCGCCATGTTTTTGGTGTTGCGATACCCGACGCATTCGTCGAAATTGCCCGAAACCATCGCATCGTTCATCTTCTCTAAGAACTTGGGGGCTGGAACGTTATCGGCGTCGAAGATCACGATGGCGAAATACTCTTTCTCGATGTCCATCCCCTCTTCTTTGAGGGTTTTGAAAAGATGGCGGAGGCCAAATCCTTTGCGCCGCTCGTTGGGGTTGACGTGGGCATAGACCTTCGCGCCTTTGCTTTTGGCGATTTCCTCGGTCTTATCGGTGCAGTTATCGCATAAGACGTAGATGTCGATGAGCTCTTGGGGATAATCCATCGCCCGGACTGAATCGATCCAGTTGCCGATGACCTTCTCCTCGTTTCTCGCCGAGGTCACGAACATGTAGCGGTTGGTTTTGGGCTGGGAAGGGTATTTCCGGCTTTTTCCGAAGACGCCCAAAACAAGATAAACCGTCTTATAGGCAACCAAAACGCCCAAGATGAGGGTGACGCTGGAGAAGATGAGATTGAGGTAAGCCTGAGCGGGAATCGGCTCCCCCGCTTCAATAGCCCCGAGAAGCAAATCGAGACCAAAGAGGTTTTTGAGCCAGTCGAGTACAATTTGCCAAAAATCCATAAGTGCCTTGATATGATAGGACTTTCCTTATAGGAAAGCAAAACCAAAAGGCCTTAGTAGACTTTGGATAGATGGCGTTCTAGAAGAAGCAAAACGCCAGAGATCGTTAAGGGTAAGAAAAGAGAAAGAAGCATCGGGAGGAGGCTGAAATAATAGAGGAAGCTTCCACCTAAGGTAGCGGCAAATAAGAAATAAAAGAAGAAGCCAAGAAGCGAGGCGCTTCCATAGGTGAGTAAGGCGAGTTTCGGCTCAAAGTAGACTTTGCGGCCTTCTTCTGCTTTTAATGCCCCTCGAAGCAAAAGATATCCCCAGACGAGAAGCGTTAAGGAAAGCAATAACGCCGAGCAAATGGCGGAAACTACATGGATTTGATGCATGTTTTGAGCTTTTGCCTTTAAGGAGTCTACGCCATTCAGACTATGTTGGTAGGTGGCGCAATCCAAAGAAAGGCGAGGCGGAGCGATTTCAAAGAAACGGGAGGCGACCCGCTTCAGCTTATCATGATGGAGAGAGGTCGAGACATAAATGCCGGAAGCGTTGACACGGTTATTGGTTTCGACGTCCATATCGAGGGGCGCACTCCTACCAATCGATATCTTCGAAGGAAGAATCGAGGAAGAATAAATGCCGCTGATGATGTTGGAAACAAGCGCGGTTTCCGCTAAGGTCGGCGTATTGCCCGTTTCGCTGTCTTTGTATGGGTTCCTGTCC
>CAMGZU010000073.1 GCA_946183085.1 uncultured Erysipelotrichaceae bacterium
CGGCGGATCCGATGGGCAGGGGTCGCAAGGCTCTGCCGGCTCCGAAGAGGCGCAACCCGCTAAAAGCAAGGCGGCAAGCAAAAACAAAGGTCTTTTCATACGGGAATTATCGCGCACGAAAAGGAATCCATCTATTCCTTTGTTTCTTCAAGACTTTGATAGTAGGCCTCAAACTTCGGCCTCGCTTTGATGTAGTAGGGTTCTAAAGCTTTGTCGAAGTGCTTGCCCATGCCATCCATGATGATGTGGTCGGCCTCCTCGAAGCTCATCCTCTCTTTGTAGACGCGTTTGCTGACCAAGGCGTCATAGACGTCGACGATGGCCATGATGCGGGCTTCAAAGGGGATGTCTTTGCCCGCCAAACCCTCGGGATAGCCACTGCCATCCCAACGCTCGTGGTGGTAGTTGGCGACGTTGATGGCAAGCTTCATGAATTCCACGTCATCCGTGCCGTCCAAGATCTGTTTGATGATGCGGGCGCCTTCGGAAGCGTGGGTCTTCATCACCGCGAATTCCTCTGGGGTGAACCGGCCGGGTTTTCTCAAAATCGCATCGTCGATGGTGATCTTGCCAAGGTCATGCATTGGGGCGGCGCGGACGATGTTGAAGCAGAATGCGTCGGAGAGGCCGGGATAACCCTCTTCCCGCATCGTCTCGATGAGAAGGCGCATGCAGTCACTGGTGCGCTTAATGTGGCCGCCCGTCGAGTTGTCGCGGCCTTCGATCATGGACGCCATGCCAAGGACCAATTTGTTCTGAAGGTCTAAGACGCTCTTCGTCTTCTCTTGAACCTCTTTCTCAAGCTGCGTGTTGTAGTTTTGAATGAGTTTGATGAATTCTTGGTTGGTCGTGTCGTCGCTGATCAACAGTTGGTAGCACTGATAGAATCTACCGACCCGAAGGACGTTCATGTTGAGCAAATAGGTTTTGCCATCAAGGGGCAAGAACGCCTTGTTGTCGTTATGGTCGCGCTCAAACCGCTCCGCCAAAGGAAGGATGTGCTCTTTGGCGATCGGGAAGGCGTTTGGCTCGCGGTCGACCACGTATTGGCGGATTTCGCCGATCATGGCCATCGCGGTTTCGTTGCTGGCGAGATAACGCATCTTTCCATCGAAAGAGACGAAGCCCGTGTCGCCTTTTTCCACCAAAGAATCGGTGACGGAGTCGGAGGCGTCATATAAGCGAAGGCGGGAAGCGATGACGAGATAAAGGACCACGCCCAAGTTGTAGGTGGCCGGCAAAAGCTCCACTTCTTGGAGGTTGAGGCCTTTCGTGACGAAACGGCCCAAGAAGAAGCCAAAGAAAGCGACGGTGACCGACAAGACGACGAGGAGAAGGATCTTGCGGGAGACCTGCTTTCTCTTGAAGAAACAATAAATGAGGACGGCGATGGTCGCCAGGTAATAGCAAATGACCAAGGCATAGAACGCCGTGTGCATCGGGCCATAGTGTTTGTCCGCGATGTAGGCGACGCCATCCGCGGAAAACACCAGGGTTGGCATATCTTTGTAGAAGAGGCCATTGTGCCCGATGGTGAGCGAAGTGGTGAAGATGGCGGTCGAGATCACAAACAAAACGAGCTTAATCCATCGTGGGATGTTGACCCCGCAGATGTTGAAGATTAAAAACATCGCTGCCAGCATGACGTAACAGCCGCCGATATAGGATAGTTTCAGCCCCACCAAAGCCTCTTCGATGTTAGTCGAAGTGGCGACGATCAATAAGGACAAATTGACGAGGGGAACCAAAACCGCGAGCACGGTGATGTTGGCGTCGAAGTGTTTGTGGAAAACGAAAACATACACCGCGAGAATGGCGAGGGAAATGGCAAACATCGCGTAGTAGTAATAAAGGGCCATAACATTATGATTCTACACTTTATGCGTGACGTGCCGAAAAAGAAAAGCGCGATGAGCCGCGCTTTGACTTTTCCTTTGGTTCGCACCGTCACGTGACGATTTTGTTTTTCCCGGACTTCTTGCCGGAATACATCTTCTGGTCGGCGAGCTCGACCCACTGCATGAGGGTGAGCTTATCGCGGTATTTCACCGCGCCGATCGTGACGGTCGGATTGAGGGTTGACCCTTCGAAATCGATGACGTTCTCCTCGATGGCTTTGCGGAACGTTTCGAGACGGTCGATGACCGGCCCGCCATCGCTCTCATCCAAGACGACGACGAATTCTTCGCCGCCATAGCGGCAGACGAAGCCATTCTCCAAAACCTTGGTGGCGATTTCGGCGACCTTCTTCAAGACGATGTCGCCCGCGACGTGGCCATACGTGTCATTGACCGCCTTGAAGTCATCGATGTCGAAGAAGGCCAAGACTTTGGTCGAGCGGTCGGCGATTTGGTCGAAGTAGTCATACAAGCCATAACGGTTGCTGATCTTGGTGAGCTCATCGGTCCGCGACTCGTTCATGATCTTCTTTTCGAGGGACATCGCATAACGCATGAAGATGGTGAGGAAGATGGTGATCAAGCCAAAAACGATGACGGCGTGGGTGGTAAATAAGGTGATTTCGAGCCATTTCTCAATCGGATAAATCGGGTCAACGAACTCGCTGACGAAGAAAAGGGTGAAATAGATGACCATCGAAAGACCGACCCAGACAAACGAACCCTTGAGCTGCTTCTGCTTCGAGAAATAGGTCGTGAAGAAAGAGACGATGCAGAAGGCAACCAAAAAGAAGTGGAACCCGGTGGAGAAACCCACCATGACGGAAGCGAAGATGATAAAGAGGAGGAACTCATTCCCGCAGCAAAGCGCATAGGGGAAATACTTCTTGAAGTGGATCAACAAGAAGAAGAGGCCATACAAGACGGCGATGCCGGCACAAACCCACGCCATGACGTAGAGCTTGGCGAATAGGAAAAGCGTCATGTAATAAAGGTGCAGAAAAAGATAGGCAATGTTCGCGGTATAACAAGTTTTGCGAATCGTTTTGTAGCGACGCGCTTCCTGATGTGCTTGTGACATTTCAACCCCTTTATTGGCTTATTCTATAAAAATAACTCTTTTCCTTCACTGTTTGTACTTTTTTAAATTCCCGTTCATTTAAGGAACAAGTCACCGAGTCTGTCCTTCGCTGGCGGCGATTTTGACGAAAAAAGGATTGGCAAAAAGAACCAATCCTAATTGCAAACGACACCAGAAAGCTTATTTCTTATTGCCGAAGAAACGCCTGCAGTCGTCACAGAACCAAGGAAGCGACTTGTTCCTCACTCAGCCCTTTCAACAACTCTTCTTTCGTAGTTCGACTCTAATTAGCGTCCGGTGGCTTGCTTCTGTTTCCAACTGAAGCCACAAGACGGGCAGATGAAGTGGTAGTGACCATCCCCTGGCGTGGTCTCTACGTATTCGCCTCTGGCCATGGCGCCGCACTGTGGGCAGCCGGCATCGATGGTGTGCTGGAATTGACCGCAGCCGCCGTTGATCTGGCTCAATTGCTCTTCGCTGAGCTCAACGCCTTCTTTTTTGGCGAGGGAGAGCAGCTCCTCGGGGTTTTTGCAGTGACTCGCTTTTTCGATCTGCTCGTCGGTCAAACCCTTCAATAGTTCTTTTTTCATAACAGAACCTCCTTTGTTTTTCTTTTATGAAAAACGTATAGCGGCGAACTTTTATACGTTTACATAACGCTTGTTAACCATTCGTTAACTTTGGCAATCAACTCTTCTTGAGAAGCGTTGTATTTCCCCTGCAATGTCGGAAGGGCATAGGGTGGGGTGAAATGCTTGTCGGTGGGAATCTTCTTTGGGAGGACATATTCCTTAAGCCCGGCCCTTTTCCGAAACCGGTTTTCCTGCTCATTGATGAGGGACATATAGCGTTTGATCGCTTCTTTGTCCAAGAGAGAGGAATCGAGCTGAGAGAAGGAATAGACGTCCACAAGATGCTTATACGGACGAGGCAATTCGCTTAGCAAGGCGACAAGCTTCTCCGCGATCGCGTATTCGAGGCAAACGCCTTGGAAGACGATGTCTTTGTAGGAATAGGGCTCCGTCTTGATTTCTGGGAGGAACTCGATTCTCTTCCCTTCCAGTTGGCCTCTAAGCCCCTCGATTTTCACAAAGCAGGTGAAGGCGGGCTCATAGAAGCTTTCCGTTTCCTCGCTGTAGGTGAAATCGATGACCTCGAAGACGGCCTTCAGCTTTTCCTCGACCGTTTTCGGATCGGCGAGGAAGAGGATGTCGACGTCTTTGGTGTAGCGGGCGTGCTCTTTGAGGTAATACTGACAAAGCACTCCGCCAATCACGCAGAAATCGAGGTCGACCTGGACCAGCTTCTTCAGCACGCCCTCAATCGAGGGATCGATTTTCCCAGCGGTGATTCGTTTCATCGGGACATCGGGCCTCGTTTCCTAAGATAAGTGAATCACAAAGCGTGCCACAAACTTGCCACATGAAAAGAACGCCCCTCCTCTTTTGAGGCAAAGGCGAAACGTCAAAGCGGCATCTTGCGGCCTGGCTGGGCGGCGATATGGACGTATTGCTGGTCGCTCTCCATTCTTCGAATCATCATCTTGGGGAAATAAAGCCCGACGGTAATGGCCGTTAAGAACAGGTCGAGGAGATAACGCGGGTACATCTTCTTAAACGAGAATTTGTATTGGAAACGATGATTGTCGATGTAGCCTCGTTTGTAATCATAAAAAGCGGACATCCTGCTGGTGACTGGATAAAGGAGCGCGACCGACATCACCGCGATGATTTTGGTCAGGACGTGTTTGCCAAGCCAAAGACTCAAATGAAATTTGAATCCGCTGTTTCCGTGATCGACATCCGCGAAATGGGTGTTCTTTTGGTCGTAGCGGTTGAGCGCGACGGAGACGAAAAGAGTTCCCAATAGGCCGGGGATGGCGTTGAGGGATTGGTGGGGAATGCTGTTGAGGAGATTGGTGGACCGGAGAATGGTCTCGATGATGACGACGCAGACAAGAACAGAGGCGAGTCCCGCGTAATAAATGAGGAAACACGACCATAGCTTCCCGGTGTATTTCAATTGCCGCCCATCAATGTATTTGCGGGGAACGAAATAGGAAGAGATGCCCCAACGGGCAAAGGGATAAAGCAGCGATAACGTGAAAACGGACAAAAGCGTCGCCGTCAAATAAAGAAGATAGGCGGCTTTGCCATCTTCCAACAACAAGCGGGAGCTTTTCTCTTTTTCCATGTTCTTAGAGATCCTTTTCTAGGACGAAAGAACGGTGGCCTTTCGGCAGGTCTTTTAACTCGCCTGCGATTTTATACCCGTTCTTCAGGAAGAAGCCGACATTCCAATCGTAAATCTCCAGCGAAAGGATTTTGGTCGCGCCCGTTTCTTTTGCTTTCTTCTCAAAATGGCGAACCAACCGCGTCCCCAAACCCTGGTTGCGGTATTTTTCATCGACCCA
>CAMGZU010000074.1 GCA_946183085.1 uncultured Erysipelotrichaceae bacterium
TTGATGATGTAGTCGCCATTCTCATCGATGATCGAAAGCTCGGCAGCCTGGAATTCTTCCTGCGGGAAGACCCAGGTCGCGGTGAGCTCGTCGGCGGGGAGGACGCGGAGCAAGATGGCGTCTTTGGGCTGGCCGGTCGAGGCATCATGGAGCTTGATGAAGTTGCAGAAGGCGATCGCTTGCTCACCATTGACGGGGTTGGTGTAGGCGCGGGAGACGTTGATCGAGGTGCCGATCGCCTCAATCCAGCTGGGGTCATTCAAAAGGCCAAGGCGTTCGTAAGAGACGTAGTAGTTATTGGGGTCATCGAGCCTTGCCCTCGTGGATAAGCCCGTCAAGGTGTCGGTGTAGACGATGTGGGCGGAGGCGTTAGGAAGGACGTGCGAGATGCGGACGAAATCGGTCGCCTGCTCGATCGTGAGATTCTCGCTATTGATGTAATGGGCCCAGACGTCGCAGATGCGCTGCTCCCCTTCCAGATAGTTCTCGGTGACGTGCTCCATCGTGATCGTCGTGTTCTCGAAGTGCTCAATCTGGCGTCTGGTGACGTCTTGGCTCTCCAAGGTCGCGTAGACCACGACGAAAGAGAGCATCCCAAGCATGAGGAGGACGTTGACGAGGATCATCCAGAACTTTTTCATTCTCTTTTTATATCATACCTAAGGTTTTGAGGAAAATTCATAACAAAAAGAGCGCACCCGTATGCGCCCTTTTGAAACCCTTAAAGCGTCGCGATGTGTTTGTTGAGGAACAGCATCAGGGTGATTAAGCAAATCCCCGAGGCCGAGATCAGCAAGAGCCATTGGGGGCCAAGGCCGCTGATGATAATGCCCGCCAAGAAGGTCGAAAGAGGAATGAGGCCTTGGGAGCCGACGTCCATGACGCTCGAAACCTTGCCAAGCTTATCCTCCTCCACCATCGTCATGAGCTTGGTGCTGGTCGGGATGTTGATGGAAGGAAGGAGCAAGCCGATCCCTAAGGCCCCGAAGGTCAAAATCAAGATCATCGCATTGAGGGGAATGAGTCCTTCGACGAAGACGAAATACAAGACGGCAAGACTCAAGAACAAGGCATCGATGATCACAAAGGAAACCCGAAGTCCTTTGATGATCGAAGGCTTGGCCTTTTTCGTCGACATGACGATCGCCATGACGATCATGCCAAGGGCCCCGGCGACCGACATGATCGAGTTCCACATCTCGGGTTCCATGAATTCCTTGAAGAGATAGTCGCCGCTTGCGATGTCGGTGGCGATGAAATAAGGGACGAAGTTATCGAAGATGGGCGAGAAGAAGAAATTGACGAAGAGGATGGTGATGACGAGATAGAGGATCGACTTGAAACCGAAGAGGTAACGGACGCCCACGCCGATATCGGCAAAGACGGCTTTGACGGTCAAGCGCTCCTCGTTCTTTTTGTGGTCATAGGTGATGAACATCTCGGTGATGGCGCTCACGATGTAGCAGCCCCCGACGATCAAGAACAAGACATCGGTCGGGAGGAGGCTATAGAGAATGCCGGCGAGGATGACGCCGACGATGCCATTGGCGCTTTGCATGACCGAATAATAAGACTGCCCCTGCTGCAAGAGCTCACCTGGAATGATGCGGGGAAGAAGGGAAGCCGAGGCCGGCGAGAAAATGGCGCCGATCGCGTTGCCAAAGACGGTGATCACGAAGAGGACGATGACTTTGGCGGCGTTCTCTTTGCATAGGAACATCATAATGAGGGTCAAGCCAAGGATCAGGCCGCCTTTGAGGTAGTCGCAGATGAACATGATCCGCCCTTTGTGGAAGCGGTCGCTGATCACCCCGCCAAAGAGGGTCACCAAGACATAGGTGATGCCGCCCGTCGCGAGATAAGCGCCTTGCAAGAAGGCGTTGTTGTTCGTGAGTTTTAAGATGTAGAAGCTGACGGCGAAGCTATAAAGGAGTCCGCCAAGATTGGAGACGAGCGCGCCGAAGAACGTCAAAGAAAAGTTCTTGTACGCGAACACGTTCTTCTTGATTTCCTGGGGTTGGAGGTTTTCTTCTTCCATGGGGAGCTCCTTTCGAAATATGGCCTAACTCTAAAGGCGAGACGACTTTCCATCAATACACTTTGCTTTGCATTGCGGTTTCCTTACGAAAACGCCGGTTGCAAAAGGGGGCAACCAGCGGTTTCAAAGAGCAAAAACTTTGTTTTATTCCACCGTGACGCTTTTGGCGAGGTTCCTTGGCTTATCGACGTTGAGCCCTTTCTCCAGGGAGACGTAATAAGCGAGGTAGAAGGCGACGGAGGAGATGGCGACGCTGCTTAAGTAATAAGCGTAATCCTTCACGACGACCGCATCTTCGGGCGAAGAAAGCTCGGCGGTTGAGATGGTATAGACTTTGGCGCCTCTGCTTTTCACCTCTTCGATGTTGCTCCGCATGGAGGGGGCAGTCTCGGGGTCGGTGATGAAGACGATGACGGGAAGTCCGGGCTCAATAAGCGCGATCGGCCCATGCTTGAGCTCGCCGCCTGGAACCGCCTCGGAATGGATGTAGCTGATTTCTTTTAGCTTCAAGGACGCTTCCAAGGAGAGGAAATAGTCGTATCCCCTGCCGAGATAAAAGACGTTTTTGTGCGGGGCTAGCTCTTTCGCCACTTCTTGGATCGCGGGTTTGTAATGGTCTTGGATGTCATTGACGACGTTGATGGCTTGGCGCAGGTCGGCGACGACGGCTTTATCGTCTTCCAAAGCCGCGGCGAGCATCGCCAATAACGTCGTTTGGGCGACATAGGCTTTGGTGGAAGCCACCGAGACCTCGACCCCGCTATGAAGAAGCAGGGAATAAGTGCAGTTGCGGTCTAACGTCGAGCCGCCGGTGTTGGTGATGATGAGGTTCTTGAGGTTGTGCTCTTTGATGATCTTCAAGCAATGGATCAAGTCGGCGGTCTCACCCGATTGCGAGATCAGAATGATGAAAGGCTTCTTGCCGGGATAGGTGGGATGGAACGCCCATTCGGAGGCGATGAAGCGGCTTGCGGACTTCTTGTATTTCTCGAAGTAACGGCCGCCGACCAAACCCGCGTGATAAGAGGTGCCGCATCCGATAAAAAGGATGTGGTCCGATTCGCGGAGGTCCGTCAACAAATCCTTGTCAAAGCGGAATTCGCCATCCTGGAAATAGGCGTTGATCAAGCGGCTGATGGTCTGGGGGATCTCTTCGATCTCCTTGAGCATGTAATGGGGATAGCCCTTTAGGTCATGGGAGATGAGCTCGATGTCTTTGTGGATCGGGGTCTTTTCGACTTCGTTCCCTTTCTCGTCATAGATCACGACTTTGTCTTGGCTCAAGAAGCCGAATTCGCCATCTTCCAACTCCAAGAAGTCGTTGGTGTGCTCGATCATCGGCGAAGCGTCGGAGGCGACGAGGTTGAAGCCCTTTCCTTTCCCCACGACGAGCGGGGATCCTTTTTTCATGACGTAAAGGAAATCCGGGGCGTCTCCCACGAAGAAAGCAATTGCGTAGCTCCCATGAAGGAGCGCCTTGGTCTTTTGGATGGCGAGAAGAACGTCTTTCTCCTCCAAATAGAACGACTCCAAAAGGTTCGCCACGACTTCCGAATCGGTTTCCCCGTAAAAGCGATAGCCTTGTTCGGTCAGCTTTGCTTTGAGTTCTTTGTAATTGTCGATGACGCCGTTATGAACCAAGCAGATCGTTTCGTGGAAAGAAAGATGGGGATGGGTGTTGAGTTTGGTGGGCGCGCCATGGGTAGCCCAGCGCGTATGGCCGATCATGATGTTGCTTGCGATCGTTTCAGGGACGCTCTGCATCAGGTGCTCGACGCTGCCGACGTCCTTATGGATTTTGATGCCACGATCAAAATAGGCGATGCCCGCGGAGTCATAGCCGCGGTAATCCAGCATCTTCAATCCTTTCGAGACGTATTCTTTGGGGTTCGAAAAACCAATGGATCCAACAATTCCGCACATCTTATTTGCCCAAGTATTTCTTTAATTCAAATTCGCTGACCGTGGTGTGGTATTCCTTCCACTCCTTCTCCTTGGCCTCGATGTATTTCGGGAAGAGGTGCTCGCCCAAGACCTCTTTGAGGATCGCGCTGCCTTTGAATTCCTCGATCGCCTCATGAAGGGTCTCGGGGAGGCAGATGATCTTCCGGGCTTTGATCTCGTCTTCCGACAAAGCGAACAAGTTATCCTTCACCGACGGGACGATGTCTTTTTCTTCGACGTTATTGATGCCTTCTAACCCACAGGCCAAAATCCCCGCCAAAGCGAGATAGGGGTTGGCGCAGGGGTCAACGTTGCGGAATTCGGTCCTCGTCGCGGCGCCCCTTGCGGCAGGGATGCGCACCAAAGAGCTCCGGTTGGCGTCGCTCCAGCACGCATAGATCGGGGCCTCGTAGCCGCTGACCAAGCGTTTGTAGGAATTCACGATTGGGTTGGTGAGCAAAGAAAGCTCCCTCGCGTGGGTCAAAACGCCGCTGATCCACTTCTTGCACATCGTCGATAACTGCATCGGCGCGTTGGGATCATAGAAGAGATCGCCTTTTTCCTTGGAGAACAAAGAGCAGTTGGTGTGCATGCCATTGCCCGCCTGTTTGTTGAGGGGCTTTGGCATGAAGCTCGCGAGATACCCATTCTTCCTCGCGACCATCTTGACGACCTGCTTGAAGGTCTGCACCCGGTCGCAAGCCGAGATGACGTCGGTGTATTTGAAGGTGATTTCGTTTTGGCCCGGGCCGACTTCGTGGTGGCTGGCCTGGACCTCGAAGCCCATCTCTTCGAGCATGAGGGCGATTTCTCTTCTTACGTCTTCCCCGCCGTCAAAAGGCGAAAGGTCGAAATAAGAGGCCCGGTCGCTGCAATTGGTGGAGACGCTGCCATCGGCATTCAGTTTGAAGAGATAGAACTCTGGCTCAAAGCCGACATAAAGATCATCGATCCCCATCGCGTTCATCTTCGCGACTTCCTTCTTCAGGATGTAACGGGGATCGCCCTGGAAAGGCGTGCCATCGGGCATATAGACGTCGCAGATGAAGCGGGCGACGCTTCCTCTTGAGGAGTCTTCGAAAGGAAGAAGCAAGAAGGTGTCCCAATCGGGATGGAGGTACATATCCGCTTCTTTGATGCGGACAAAGCCTTCGATCGAAGAGCCGTCGAACATGATTTTGTTGTCGAGGGCGTCGTCGATTCTACTGGCGGGGATCTCGACCGCTTTGATGCTGCCGAGCATATCCGTGAACTGCATCCTTAAGTAAGAGACGTTGTTCGTTTTGATGATGTTCTTGATGTCTTCTCGTTTCATGACGCTACCTCGCAAAAAACACGGTAATAGGTCTACAACAAGGATGGGCCGTGTCAACAAAAAAATG
>CAMGZU010000075.1 GCA_946183085.1 uncultured Erysipelotrichaceae bacterium
GGATGCGGATGAGCTCTTCGCTGATGTCGGCCTCGCCATCGATGTCGATGCGGTAGTTTGGAATCTCAAGCAAGAGGGAATCCCCTTCTTCTTCGAGAATCTTCATGCCATCGTCAACGAGGGTTTCCTTGATCTCTTCCTTCAAGAAGGAAGTGCCAAGGCGTTTGTTGAGATAGGAGAACGAGGTTTGGATCTTTTTCTTCTCGTGGGAGAGGACGTCGTAATTGCTCGTTTTCTGGATTTCTTTGGCCTCGCAAAGCTCTTCAAGGAGATCGCTTGTTAAGGAGAGCACTTCTTCCGCCTGATGGGGGTTGATCCCCTTGGCGAAGCGGAGCGAGGAGTCGCTAGAAAGCCCAATGCGGTTGCTGGTCCGGCGGATGGAGGCGCCATCAAAGACGGCGCTTTCGACGGCGACGTTGACGGTTTTTTCATCCACCATGCAGGATTCGGCGGTCATGATGCCAGCAAGGCAAGCGCATTTGCCGTTATTGGTGACGCAGAGATCGCCTTTTTCCAAACGATAGGTTTTCCCATCCATCGCCTGCCAATCGCCTTCAAGGTCATCGCGGACAATCAAAGATTGGGATTCCAATTTGTCGAGGTCATACATGTTGAGGGGCTGGCCCGTGAGCAGCATGATGTAGTTGCCGATGTCGACGACGTTGTTGATGGAACGGATGCCCTGGGCAAGAAGCAAAGACTGCATCCATTTGGGCGAAGGGGCGACTTTGACGCCTCTTACGACACGGATCGCGAATTGTTTGCACTTCTCCGTTTCGGAGCCGACTTCAAAAGAAGTCGCCTTGAGGGTTCTTTCTTTCGGCTTGGGAAGCTTGACCTCTTTCTTTAAGAGGCAGCCAAGCTCTCTGGCGACGTTTTTAATCGCGTAAAGGTCGGGGCGGTTCGGGAGGACGTCGAAATCAAGGACGACATCGGAAAGGCCAAGATAGCCAAGGACGTCTTCGTTGCCCACTTCCGCGTCTAAGGGAAGCTCTTCGATGCCGGAAAGCTGATACTCGCTTAAGTATTTGCGGTCCACGCCAAGCTCGGATAAGGAGCAGCACATGCCATCGCTTTCCACGCCGCGGATCACGCTCTTTTTGATGGTGACTTCTGGTAACACCGCGCCTTCTCTGGCGACGATGACTTTGAGTCCTTTCCTCGCATTGGGCGCGCCGCAGACGATCTGGTGGACGCCATGGGTTTTGCCTTCATCGACTTGGAGGACGTGAAGGTGGTCGGAATCGGGGTGATTCTCGCAGGAGAGGATCTCGCCGATGACGAGGTTGGTGCCGCTTGCTAAGCGGAGGATGCCTTCGGATTCCACGCCGGCGAAGGTGAGCTTGTCGGCGATTTGTTCGGGAGTAAGGCCTTCAAGGTCTAAGAATTGCTTGAGCCAATTGAGTGATGCTTTCATCGTCTTTCCCTCCTCATTCGAAGTCCTTCAAGAAGCGGACGTCGTTTTGATACATCCTGCGGATGCCGTCGATCCCATAGCGGAGCATGGCGACGCGCTCCACGCCTAAGCCAAAGGCGAAGCCGCTCCATTCCTTCGGGTCATAGCCGCACATCTCAAGGACTTTGGGGTTGACCATGCCAGCGCCCAGAATCTCGATCCAGCCGGTCCCTTTGCACATCGCGCAGCCTTTCCCGCCGCAATTCATGCAGGAGACGTCGACTTCGACCGACGGCTCGGTGAAGGGGAAATAAGAAGAGCGGAGGCGGATCTCCCTCTTCTCGCCGAACATCTTCTTCGCGAAGAGTTCCAAGGTGGCTTTTAAGTTGGCGAGGGAGATGTCATGGTCCACCACCAAGCCCTCGATCTGGGCGAATTGGTGCGAATGGGTCATGTCATCGTCGTCGCGGCGGTAGGTTTTGCCAGGGCTAATCATGCGGATCGGGGTTTTGACTTCCTTCTCCTTCATCGTATGACTTTGGGCCGCGGAGGTCTGGGTGCGGAGCAAAAGATCCGGCGCTTCGAGGTAGAAGGTATCCTGCATGTCGCGGGAAGGATGGTCCTTCGGAACGTTCAAAAGCTCGAAGTTATAAAGATCGGTTTCGCAGTCTCTTCCTTCGACGACCTCATAACCCATATCGAGGAAGATATCGGTGATCTCGTCAATAATCTTGTAATAGGGATTGATCCGCCCCTTCTTCTTCGCTTTCGCGGGAAGGGTGACGTCGATCTTCTCTTTCTCCAAGCGTTCCGCGAGCTTCTTTTTGGCGAAGGATGCCTTCTTCTCTTCGTAGGCGGCGATCGCTTTCTGCTTCGCTTCGTTGACGGCTTTGCCAAAGGCGGCGCGCTGCTCTTTGGCCAAGCGCCCCATCTCGTTCATCAAAAGCGAGATTTTGCCTTTCTTGGAAAGGTGGCGGTTGTAGCTTTCTTCTAGAGAGGCTTCGTCGTTGGCGTTTTCGATGTCATTTAACGCCTCTTCCTGGGCTTTTTTTGCCCCCAGGCTGGCATCCAAGGTCTCATTTTCTTCCATAAGACTCTCCTTAACAAAATAAAAAGACGGCCGGGAACGCAGGTTTTCTGCGCGGTGCCATCCCACTTCAATACCTCAGGTATTGCTCTTTTATCCCCTTAACGCGGGGCGCGGCCCATTTTCCTTCCGGGCGTTCTCCGAGCTGAATTTCGCGGATCTTCTTTCGGGATGGTCACACTCTCCATCCCTCCCTCTTGGAAGAAGGCTTCCGTTACTCCGTCTCTTCGACGAACGACGATATTCTAGCACTCTTCCCCGTTAGGGAAAGAGGATTATTTGATTAAGGCAAGCGCGTGCATCAAGATGCCACCCGCGACCCCGACGTTTAAGGAATCGATCGAGGCGATCGGGATTTTGATGTTGATGTCGGTTTTCGCAAGGATCTCTTTCCGGACCCCTTGGCCTTCGTTGCCAAGAATCAGGGCGATCTTCTTCTCGGGCATCGCGAAGTCCGTAAGGGAAACCGCGCGGTCTAACGAAGTGCCGACGACGTAATAGCCCTCTTTCTTTAATGCCTCCACTTCTTCGAAGCCATCCGCTTCCAAAAGAAGGTTCAGCAAGAAGAGGGCCCCCTGCCCCGCAAGCAAAGCCTTGGGGTTATAAGGGTCGCAGCATTTCTTCGTCAAAATGACGTCGCGGAAGCCAAAGGCCAAAGCGGTCCTTAATAACGTCCCGATGTTCCCGGGGTCTTGGATGTCATCCAAAAACAAGACGCGGGGAGACTCCAAAGGCTTGCTCTTCTTCTTGTGGCACAAAGCGACGATGCCTTCGGGGTTTCTCGTATAAGAAAGCTTCTCGATGATCTCGGGGGTCACGAGATAAAGGGGGACGCTTGGGGAAGGGTATTCTTGCAACGAGAAGATCGCCTCGACAAGGCCACCCTGCAAGGCCATCTCGACCGTATGAAAGCCTTCGACAAGAAACTTGTCGCCCGGATGCCCGCAGTATTTGGCGGCATCGACGATCCTTTGGTTCTTTCTCGAGGTGATCCGTTCACTCATATTGGCGTTTCCTAAGTCTGGTATGGAGGGCCCAATATTCCGGGCAATACGTCAAGACAATTTTATAAAAGGCGGAGGAATGGTCAAAGGCGAAATGATGGGCGAGCTCGTGAATGACGACCGAGTCGATGACCGCGACCGGATAATGGATGAGCTCAATCGAAAAGGAAAGCGAATGGGTCTTGCGGCTATTGGCGCCATAGCGCGACGTCATGAAGCGCCCTTTGACTTTGTAAGGCGGCTTCACCCCCATCACCTCTTCGTAATGGCGGACCCTTTCTTCGAAAAGAGGCATCGCCTTTTCCTTTAGGAACTTCTTCTTCGCCTCTTCCGATTCGAAGCGCATCGCCTCTTTTTGACCAAGGAGATAGATCCAACCCTCGCCTTCGCTTGGGTTGATGGCTTTCTTTTTGCGGGATAAAAGCTTGGGCAGGTATTTCTTCACCATCGAATCGATGGAAAGGTAGGTCGAATAATAAGGCGCGGAAAGAAGAAGCCCCTCGCCGCTTTTGTCGAAGCGGAGGACGATGTTCCTCATCCTTTTGAAGGTGATCTCCGCTGGGTATTGCTTCCCTTCGTAGAGATAGATCCGTTTTTCCTTGCTGCCAACGCGATGCATAAAACGCCTTTTAGTTTACTCGGGGGAGAGGAAAGTTTAAACTTTCCGCGCTATGAAAAAAATCCTGATCTCCGCCTGTTTGCTCGGAACTCCTTGCCGCTACGATGGCAAGTCTTCTCCTTGCCCCGCCGTGGAAGAGCTCCGCAAGAAATACGACCTCATCCCCTTCTGCCCTGAAGTCGAAGGCGGGCTTCCTACGCCGCGCTTAAAGAGCGAGATCCACTATGACCGCGTCATAAACGAAGAAAAGAAAGACGTCACCAAGCACTTTAACCTTGGGGCGGATAAGGCTTTGAAGGCCTGCCAATTCTTCGGCATCGACATCGCGATCCTTAAAGATGCCTCGCCTTCTTGTGGCGTCCATAAGATCCATAGTGGAAGATTCGATGGCAAACTCGTGGATGGGGAAGGCGTCACCACCCGCTTATTGAAGAAAAACGGCATCGCCGTCTATAGCGACGAGGAGATCTTGGATTTCTTGGCCTTGGAGAAAGAGGATGAGGAAAAACAAGCCGCCATCAAAGCAGCCCGTCAGGCAAAGAAAGAAGAGCTCCGCGCCAAAAAGGAAGAAGAAGCCAAAGAAAAGAAGCCCTTCTTCAAGAAGAGCCACTTCCACAAAGACGGCGAGAAACCGCATGACAAAGAAAGGAAACCCCGTTTCCATAAGGATGGCGATAAGCCCTTTGATGAGAAGAAAGATGGCAAGAAGCCCTTCCGTAAGCCGAGCTTCAAGCAAGTCGGCGACAAACGCTTCTTCCGGAGCAAACCCAAAAAGAGCTTTAAGAAATAGGGAGACGAATCATAAACTGGACCCCATAATTCGGACAGCCCAGAAAAAGACCTACCCAAAAGTGAACCCCAAAACGGGCACACTTCAAAACGTCGGTCTTTTTTTCTTAGAAAGGAAGCCATATCTCTCGAAGTAGGCAACAATCACTGCGCTTTTAATTCTTCATTCCATCTTTTATATTAGGTTGAAAGAGGTGCATAGATTATGAAAAAAGTGCTGTTTTGCCTGCTTTCTTTGCCGACTTTGATTTTGGCCTTTTTTGTTCCGATGGTAATCGTCGGCGAAGGTTTCGGCATTGAAAGCCATTTCGTCATCATGTTGATTGTTATCTGGCTTGCCCTTTTATTTGCTATCAACGGATTCGCCATTTTCCTATCGGATGAAGGCTTTGGGAAGACGTCGTTTATCATTTACGTTTCCCTTGGCGGTGCTGCTTT
>CAMGZU010000076.1 GCA_946183085.1 uncultured Erysipelotrichaceae bacterium
AGGCGCAACGCACGCTGAGTTTCTCGCCTTTTTCGGCCGCTTTTTCGAGCTCTTTTTTGCCCATGGTGCGAAGCATCCTCTTACTTCTTTCCCGCGAGCAGTTGCAACTGGCTTTGACGGGGAGTTTTTCCAAATTGGCTACGCCAAGCTCGCCAAGGACGAGCCGCAATAACGCTTCGGGATCATTGTCTTGAAGATGGTCGGTGACCGCGCGGACCTTCATGAGGTTGCCTTCGAGAACATCGATGGTTTCCTTGTGGTGGCCGGGCATCAATTGGACCAAGAAACCACCGGAGGAAAGGATGGATCCGTCTTCTTTTAGAAGCACGCCCAAGCCAACCGAAGAAGGGGTTTGCTCGGATTCGTAGAAGTAGTAGGTCAAATCCTCGGCGATTTCGCCCGAATGGAGGTTGACGGTGGAGATGTAAGGCTCTTTAAGCCCCATGTCTCTCGTTAAGGTCAATTCGCCTTTGCCTAGAAGCGAACCGATGGAGGTATGTCCTTCGTCGAAATCGGCGTTGGGGTCACCCACATATCCGCGGCATTCGCCTTTGGCGTTCCCTTGGACCAGGATGGTTCTTAATGGGCCATTCCCCCGGAATTGGAGCGCGATGGTGTCGCCTTCGTTTTTGAGCATCGCCCCCATCATGAGGACGGCGGAAAGCGCCCGCCCCAAGGCAATGGAAGCGCCAGGCGCCAAAGCGTGGATTTCCTTTTCGTAAGTGGCGATCTCCAAACTCGAGACCGCGAAGATGCGGACTTCGCCATTTCGCGAAGTGGCGCGTAGCAAAACGTCTTTCATGGCGGGCAAATTATAGACCAGAAGAACTTATTCTTCTTCCTTTTTCTCTTTCTTGCGGGCAAAGGCGAGCAAAAGAAGCGGCAAGATCGCGGCGATCGCGGCGAATAAGACCACCAAGAACATGTTGTGGTCCGGCACTTTGGCGGGGTCGCCATATTCGTTGATGGCCGTGGCGGTGAAGGCGGCTTCGGAAAGCGAGGAGCCGATGATCATCGGAAGGAGGACCGAGAAGACCATGCGGACGCCTTGGAAGAGGCCGACTTCGTTCTCCGGCGTGCGGTCGCGGAGCTCGGCGCCCAAAACCGCGGTGCCGATCAAATAGCCGAACATCATCGTGGTCGCGAAGGTTATGACGAGGGCATAGGTGGTGGTGAAATAGAGAACCAAAGAGCCCAAAGCCAAGAAGAAGATGGCCCCAAAGGCGACTTTGAGCTTGCCGATCTTCTCCATGAAGACGCCAACCAAGATGGTCAAACCCGAGGAAAGGAGGATGATGATCCCCATGCCGAGGTAGAAGGTCAAGCCGCTGTAATTGAGACTATTCTGGAAATAGACCAGATAGTAGGGCATGAAGGCGTCGATCGCGATGTTGAAGAAGAGGAAGGAGAGCAAAGTGATGTAGAAAAGCGGATGCTTCTTCACCGTTGAGGGACGGAAGCCATAAATCAGGTTTTTGAAGTAGGGGGCGCGGTTTGGGAGAATCGCGTCGCTGGGGAGCAAGAAGAAGGCGGCGACGCCGACAAGAGAAACCAAAATGCCGACGGTCAGGAAGAAGAAAAGCCAGGGCGTCGCGATATTTTCTGCGCTGACGCCCGCCTCGCCAGGAAGGCCATAGATCATGCCGATCCCCAGCATCATCGCGGTCGCGAATAAGGGCAGAATCGAAAGAATCGATTCGACTTTCGGACGGTTATGGGTGTCGGTGACGTCGGTGACAAAAGCCGAGAAGCAAGCGTCGTTGCTGGTGGAGCCGAAGAACGTCATCAAGCAGTCGGTGAGCGTGTTCATGAGGCCGACCATGAATAAGGTGTTGGCGGCGGGGAAAAGCGACTTCATGTTGCCATAGCTCATGAGGCCGAATAAGAAGACCGAAACGCCCCAGGCGATGTAGCCGGCGGCGATGAAGATCTTTCGTTTGCCCAAGCGGTCGCTTAACGCGCCCATCAAGAAGGTGACGAGGGTCGCCATGACGGAGGAAGCGATCGTCATCCAAGTGATGTAAGTGGAGGTATGGGTTTGCGAGAACACCCAAAGGTTGATGTATTGGTTCTCGATCGCCCAGGCGATCTGCCCGACCAAGCCGACCAAAATGATGCCGATATAGCCGCGAAGGGAAAGACGGCGTTTGCTTTCTTCCATAAACTGACCTCGATTTCCCTAATTATAGCCCCAAGGAAGGAAGTTGGATTTCAGCTTTTTTGGACGAGGGGCCTCCTCTTGTTTTAAAATAGGAGCAACCACCCGCGAAACGGATTCCCAGAACATGGACAAAGCTGTTTATCCCATCGCCGCCTATGCCTTCTTGGCGCTTTTCGTGCTCGCGACCGTCTTCGAGCTTTTCTTCGCCTTTAAGGAGAGGACGCTCTACCGCAAGATGGTTAAGCCTTGGTGCGTCCTCTTCCTCACGGTCTTTGCGATCGTCTTTTTGCCCAATTGGTATGGGGCGCTCATCATGTTCGGCGCCTTCTTGGGCTGCGTGGGCGATACCTTGCTTCTTAAAAAAGGACATCAACGTTATTTCATTGCTGGCGCCATTTCCTTCTTATTCGGCCATTATTGCTACATCGCAGCGATGCTTCTTTACGCTAGCCCCGCTTTGGCGCCCATCCATTACATCGCCTTTGGCCTGACCTTCTTGGTCCTCATCGCCTCTTTGATCGTACCGACGATGAAAATCACGAAGAGCAAGGGCGTTGGCGCGGCGGGCGCGCTTTATCTTTCTTCGCTCATCATGGTCCCGCTCATCGCCTTTGTTTTGCTCGGCGTGACGGGCCAAAACTATTTCCTGATGATCGGCTTGGGTGGTTTATCCTTCCTTTCCAGCGACTGCTATCTGGCGAAAACGCGGTTCATCAAGCATAACCGCCGCGAGGATTTCTACATCATGGGCACTTATCTTTTGGCCCAGTTCTTGATTGTCTTCGGTTTGCTTCTTTGCTTCGCCTAAGCGTTGGCGGAGAGGTATTCCAGCAGTTTTCTTAGCGCTCTCGCGCGATGCGAGATTTTGTTTTTGACGTGCTCGTCGGCGTGCCCCATGTCGAGGTCGTATTCCGTCGAATGGAAGAAAGGATCGTAGCCAAAGCCATTGTGGCCGCTGCTATGCGGGAGCAAAAGACCGGGGAAGTCGCCCTCAAAGAAGACGGGGGCGCTCTTTCTGTCTTTTATGTAGCAGATGGTGCAGCGGAAGCGGGCGGCGCGCGGCCTTGCGCCGAGTTTGGCGTTTAAGGCCATCCCCGCGCGCTCATAATCCCCGTCAAATTCCTTCGCGAAGCGGGCGCTATAAAGCCCGGGGAAGCCGCCCAGGGCGTCGATTTCAAAGCCCGAATCGTCGCTGATCACAGGGATATCGACGAGGTCGCGGTAATAGCGGGCCTTGATGAGGCTGTTCTCGCGGTAAGTGGTGCCGTTCTCTTCAATTTCCTCTTCGTCGAGATTGAGGTCTTTCGGGGTGACGACTTGATAGCCGAGGGGCGACAAAAGCTCGCGGTATTCGCGGAGCTTTCCTTTGTTGTTGGAAGCGACGAGGATGAGTGACATGGTTCCCTCCTAAAGAATCAGGAAACGAGCAGCAAGGCGCAGATGGTCTCCGAGCTATGCATCGAGGTGAAATAGGCGACGTTGGAGATGATGCCCGATAAGCCGGCGTAATTGTTTTCCAAAAGCTTGGCGACAAGGGGATAGAGCTTGGCGATCGTTTCGCCCATCTTTGAGGAATCGTAGGCGAGCTTCGCTTCGTCCAAAGCGGCCAAGAAGGTCTCTTGGAAGGATTTGGGATCGCCGAGGATCGAAAGAAGCGAGAAAAGATTCCCGGTGAATTTGCCGGCGATTTTGCTTAAGACGTCGTTGCTTTGTTCCATCAAGAAGGCAATGAGGTAACCCAAAGGATCGCCGATGTTCTCCTGCCAGCCCTTGCGGGTGGAGAGATCCAAAGGATATTTGCTGTCTTCTTTCGGTTTTTCCATCAAATAGGCGAGGCCTTGCTTGATGAAGGAGGCGCCATCGGGGGCGAGCCGCTCGCCAAAGGCGACGCCCTTATAGGAAACCTTCTTGAGGTCCTTGGGATCGAAGGATTCGAAGGCGTCTTTTAGTTTCTCAATCGGCAAAAGATGCTCGACGCCAGGATGGTATAAACCATATTCCTCGGGGGCCAAAGCGGCGACGATGTCGTGGGGGTTACGAACGTTATGGATCGAGGGGTAGTTGCCCTTTTCCTTCGCGGAGGAAGGGGCCTCGAAGGTATAGGCGAAAAGCGTTTTGCTGTCCAACGAGAATTCCTTGCGGTCGAGGATCTTCTTCGACAAAAGGGCTGCCAAAGCGCCGGCTTTGGAATAGCCATTCACCCAAAGGCGAAATCCTTTTTGCTGGTAGGGTTTGGCGTAATCCTTCAATGAGGTGAGGATCTCTTCGCTCACGACGTCATAGGAGGTTTGGTCGCCTTCGGTCCCGATGTTGAAATTGTCCGCCCATTCCTGACCATAGTTGAAGCCGCGGATCGTCACCGCCAAAACATTCGTGTCTTTGATCTTTTTGCTCGCGAAAGCGTAAGCGGCCGTTAATGGCGCGGTATCGGGCTCATTCTGATAGGCTTTGCTCCAAGAAACATCGGCAAAGCCGAGCTTCTCAAAAAAGGAGGCGAGGTTTTCTTTCTTCTCGGTTGAGGCCGCCATGGCGAAAGAGGCGATGGCGAGGTCTTTGGAATAGCTTTCCGCCGAGCCCAAGAAGGCGTTGCCCGGGAAATGGGCGGTTTGCTCATAACGTTTGGAATTCGTGATGCCGGTGAAGTGATAGGTCACATCCATTTCGTCCGGGTCTTTGGCTTCGCCGCAACCCGCGAGCAATAAGGCGGAGCATAGAATCGAAAAAAGAGCGCGTTTCATTTTCATCCCGTCATTGTAGCAGTTTTCTAAAGAAAAAGATGGGCGGGCACATCAGAAGTCGAAGATATCGCCATCCTCCCCGTTTGGGGGAACGAGCTTTTTGAAGAGCAAATCAACGATCAAAGGTCGACCTTTCTCATCGGTGGTGACGGGAAGGAACCCCTTGTAAACGTAGCCTTTTTTAAACCATTCGGCGATGGCTGCTTGAAATTGTTCGCGGTTGGTGGGGTCTTTGGGATCGTTTTTGAGTTCCAGCCTCACGTATTCGGTGCTCATG
>CAMGZU010000077.1 GCA_946183085.1 uncultured Erysipelotrichaceae bacterium
CCAAGTTTGGAGTTCCGGCTTACGAAGGATGGCAGGATAACGCCACCTTTGCGCTCCCCAATCTCATTCACGTCCAAGACGAATATAAGATCAACGACATCCAAGTGAAGAAAGACGCGATCAAGAAGTGTTTGGAGACGACCAATGGCCTTGGTCTTCTTTCACCGATGACTTTGAATTTCTTCAGCGCTTATCGGACTTCTTATTTCCCGCCTTCTTATGCGCCATCGGTCGCCAAAGAGATCAATTTGCAGTTGGATGAGATCCTAAAGCCCTATCAGAAGACGGGCGTCGCGATTCTAGATTTCATCACGGAGAGCAACGCCAAACTCATCATCTCTCATAACAAGGGGGTGACGTTATGAAATTAGCCAAGGCTTTATACCTTATCGGCGGCATCCTCTTAAGCCTCTTGGGCTTGGTGATGGTCGTCATCGAATTCCGCACCCTAGCCGCGGGGGATTGGCTGTTGGACAACAATCAGATCTTCGCTTTCTTTGCGCTTCTAGGCAAAGTCCTTCTCTTTGGGCTATCTCTTGCTACGGGCGTTTTGGCCATCATCTCGGCCTTCGCCAAAGAAAAAAGAGCGTTGTTGCTCGCTCTTTTCGCTACCTTTGCCGGGATAGGAACCGCCTTTGGCATGGTATCGCTTCTTTGGGTCATTCCCGTGGTCTTCGTCGTTGGAAACATCCTCGTCTTCGTCGGAGCGGTGCTCTATTTCAGGAAGAACGCTTAATCATCAAAAGGATTTCGCGGATCGATTTGATAGCTTAAGCCGGATGTGTCGATGCCCCTTACATGGTGAAGGGACATGACCGCCGGCTTTTCTTCATAGACGCCCCATCCTTCGCCTGGGCGGAGGTCGCGGAAATGGTTGGGCCAATCGGTCTTCCGCTCATAATAGCAATGAACGTTTTTGAAGGTGATGTCATGGATGGAGTCGCCCTTAGGATCCCCATAGAAGAAGATTCCGTTTTCGCTTGAGGATTCGATGTTTTCAAAGACGATGTCGGAGATGGTGCCGACCTTGGTGGTTGGGGTTCTAGGAACGGCGGTGACGGCGATCGGCTCGCTTTTGCCCCACCAGATTTTCGGGTCGAACATCTGAGAGTTGATCTTGATGTTTTTGAAGTGGATGCGATGAATGTTTCCTTGGTCCCGCAATTGGAAGGAAATTCCACGATTACAGCGCAAAACATCAATATCTCGAATGAAAATCTCCGCAAAATCCGACCAGGATTCGGTGCCGAATTTGATGCCGGCGGAGGTGGTTTGGATGCGGCAATTCCGAACTTGGATGTTCTCGCAAGGACCGTATTTTTGATTCGCCTCGGTGGTCTTGAAGACGATCGCGTCGTCCGCGCAGACGAGGTCGCAATCCTCAATCAAGACGCTCTGGCAATGATCGGGATCGATGGCGTCGCAGTTGGCGAGAAGAAGGTTATTTTTGACTTTGAGGCGATGGATGTAGACCTTGCGGCAGCCCACCAAATGGGTGGTCCAAAACGCGCTCCGTTGGAAGGTGACGTCTTCGATTCTCACGTTCTCGATGTTCTCGAAAAAGAGGAGAGGGACGCGGGGATAGAAAGCGCCATCGATGAAGGTGCCGGTCGTCTCGCCATAGAAGATCTTTTCGTTGCCATCGACGGCCCCTTCTCCGGTGATGGAGATGTTCTTGCCGTCTTTTGCGTAGAGGAAGAAGAGGGTCGGTTGGCCGTTATATTCGCAATCAAGATAGGAAGGGACTCCTAACCTGGAGCCCGCGAAAGCCTTTTTCGGATCGAGGAGGGACATGTCATCGCTCATCATGAGCAAGGAACCCTTTTCGAAATGGAGTTCGATGTCGCTTGGGATGACGATCATGCCCGAACGGTAAGTCTTGCCCGCTTCAAAAATTAGCCGGGCTTTCTTCTTGCCCGCTTCGTTTAAGGCTTCTTGGATTTCTTTGGTGTTGTCGCTTTTGCCATCGGGGTTTGGGCAAAAGGAAGAGAGGCGAATGTCCTGCATAACATTTCATTTTAGCAAAAGCATTTCTTCCTGTTATGGGTTTCTTCTTTTATAGAAGATAGGTACACTACTTTAATAAGCCATTGAGGGATAACAATGAAACGCGTCGTTTTATCCGAACACCAAATCACCGCCGCATGCGGCTATTTAGGAGCCAATCTCTCCGCCGAATTGAAAAACGAAACGAAGACCCCGGTTTTCCTTTGCGTCATGCGCGGTGGATTGCCCTTTATGGCCGATCTCATCAAACAGCTCGACATCGACATCCTCTGGGATTACATCCAGATCTCTTCTTATGAGTCCTTTGAGGGGACGCCGATCGTCTCCCTCGCCAAAGACGTCTCCATCGATTTAAGCGAACGCACGGTCATCATCGTCGAAGACGTCGTGGATACCGGTTTAACCGTCCGCTTCTTGTTGGAACACCTCAAAAAGAACTTCAATCCCAAGCGCGTCTTGGTCTGCACCTTGATCGATAAGATCAAAGCAAGGAGATACGAGGTGCCGATCGATTATTATGGCCTCCGCTTCGAGGAGAACGAATTTTTGCTTGGCTATGGTCTTGATTACAAAGGGCTCATGCGCAACACGCCTTACGTCTATGTCCCAGACGAAGAGGAGCGCGCGAAGTGGGACAACGAGCTCTTGTTAAAAAAGAAAGCCAGATGAAGCGCTTTCTTTTTCTTTTTGTTCCTCTCTCATCTTAAGATGATGGGAAATAAAGATTGTTCTGGAGGTGCTCTATGAAACTTTCGTCCATCAAACTCGGCTTAACCTACGATGACCTTCTTTTGGTCCCCCAAAAAAGCGAAGTCGTTCCTTCTGAGGTCAGCCTCAAGGCTCGCCTTACTCCGAAGATCGTCTTGAATATCCCCATCATCTCCGCGGCCATGGATACGGTCACCGAGAGCAAAATGGCGATCGCGATGGCCCAAGAAGGCGGCATTGGCATGATTCACAAGAACATGTCGATCGAAGCCCAAAAAGAAGAAGTCCTTAAGGTAAAAGAAGCACCCGTTGACCTTTCTTTGCATCCAAATGCCGTGGTTGACGCGAAAGGACGGCTCCTTTGCGGCGCGGCCGTTGGCGTTGGCGCGAATACCCTAGAGCGCGTTGCCTCTCTTGTAAAAGCCGGCGTCGATTGCCTTACCGTCGATAGCGCCCATGGCCATAGCGCCAACATTCTCAAAGTCGTCAAAGCCATCCATGAGGCTTATCCCGAGCTTGAGATCATCGCCGGCAACATCGTTACCAAAGAAGCCGCCGAGGACTTGATTAAAGCCGGTGCCGTCACCGTCAAGGTTGGCATTGGCCCTGGTTCGATCTGCACGACCCGCGTCGTTAGCGGCGTTGGCATGCCACAGGCCACCGCGGTCGACGAAGTCGCGACCTATTGCAAAGACAAAGGCATCTGCGTGATCGCCGATGGCGGCATCAAATACTCTGGCGACATCGTCAAAGCCCTTGCGATCGGCGCGGACACCGTCATGCTCGGCTCGATGCTTGCCGGCACCGAAGAAGCGCCGGGCGAAATCTTCGAAAGCAATGGCAAGAAATACAAATCCTACGTCGGCATGGGCTCTTTGGCCGCGATGAAGCGCGGTTCGGCCGATCGTTATTTTCAGAAAACCGAAGCGAAAGTCGAAAAACTTGTTCCTGAGGGAATTGAAGCCAAGGTTCCTTATAAAGGCGAGGTCACGTCCGTCTTGTATCAACTCTGCGGTGGCCTTCGCAGTGGCATGGGCTATTGCGGCGCGATCAACACCGATGAACTCAAGAAACGTTCCGTATTTGTCCAAATCACCAACGCAGGTTTAACCGAAAGCCATCCGCACGACGTGGACATCTGCAAAGAAGCCCCGAATTATCGGAAGTAGGACCGTTTTCCGTCTACTTCAAAAGCCTTTTTATCTCTTTTTCGTTTCGCTTTGCGAAGTCAGATAGAGCGTAGGTGCGAATACGCTCTTTAACCAGATTTGGAACAACGAAACCGTTTTTTACAAGTGTCGCGAGGCGATTAATTACCGTCTTATCTGAGACGTTGAGTTCCTTGCTAACTTCGATAGGCGTGAGATCTCCTTTGTAGCGTTTCATGAGCAACAAGAGCAGCTCTTTCTCCTTTTATCATGGTCAGGTTGTTTTCTTACATAAAAGATTCACTATTTTTTCACTATTTTTCCATTAAAAGAAATAGAAAAGAAAATGATTCTCTCGATATAATCGGGCTTTTTCAGAAAAGATATCAAATCGTTGTGTTAAATGATTTCAAATCGAAAAAGGATTCGTTGCGTCGATTTCGCGCCGATGCAAATTATTCCAACTCGATCGTTGCCGGCGGTTTGGACGTGTAATCGTAGAAGACGCGGTTCACGCCTTCGACTTCGTTAACGATGCGGTCGCTCACCTTGGCAAGGAGTTTGTAAGGAAGCTCGACGGCTTTCGCGGTCATGAAGTCGTCGGTTTCGACGGCTCTTAAGACAATCGCATAGTCATAAGAACGAAGATCACCTTTGACGCCGACGGAGCGCATATTGCTTAAAGCGGCGAAGTATTGGCTAAGCTTGACTTTAAGCTTGGCTTTCTCGAGTTCTTCGCGGAAGATCGCGTCTGCTTCCTGGACGATTTTGATCTTTTCGGGGGTGATATCGCCGACAATGCGGACTGCCAAACCAGGTCCTGGGAAGGGCTGGCGATGGACGATGGAATCTGGCAAGCCAAGTAGTTTGCCAATGGCACGTACTTCGTCTTTGAAGAGATCACGAAGCGGTTCGACGATACCTTTGAAGCCAATGTCTTCGGGAAGGCCGCCGACGTTATGGTGGCTCTTAATTTTGGCGGAGAGACCCATGCCAGACTCGATGCGGTCTGCGTAGATCGTTCCTTGGGCGAGATAATCGCACTTCGGGAGCTTTTCTTTTTCCGCCTTAAACACATCGATGAAGGTCTTGCCGATGATCTTGCGTTTCTTTTCGGGATCGGTGACGTCCTTGAGCCTCTTTAAGAAGATTTTGGAAGCATCCACGCGGATGAAGTTTAGTTTGAATTTCTCTTTGTCG
>CAMGZU010000078.1 GCA_946183085.1 uncultured Erysipelotrichaceae bacterium
TTCGGGGAGAACGGTCTTCGTATTATTTCGGAGAATCGGTCTCGTCCTGACACATTAGCGATTAGCGCTGGCCAGCTTCGGGGAGAAGAGCCATGAAACGAGCGTTCTTAACGGCTTTGGCGAGCTGACGCTGATACTTCGCAGAGGTGCCAGTGGCGCTCCGGGGGCTGATTTTGCCATCCGGATTGATGAACCTCTGAAGGAGTTCCACATCCTTGTAATCGATGTACTTGATATGGTTCTTTTTGAAGTAGCAGACCTTGCGGCGCGGCCTCATTTTTTTGAAACCCATGGTTAGTAATTCCTTTCTGGCGATGGCTTAGAAGGGGAGATCGTCATCGACGATGTCGAGCGACTCGAGATTCTTGCTATCGTCTGCTCCGCCTTGCGAGAAGGCATTGGGAGCGGGGCTATCGGGCTGATAGCCATCGTTGTTGGCCGAAGCGTTCTTCGGTTCCAAGAATTCGACTTGGTTCGCGGTGACCTCGGTAACGGTAACTTCGACGTTATCGTTCTTGCGGACGTACTTGCGCTGCGTGAGTCTTCCGACCACGCCGACGAGCGAGCCTTTGCGAGTGAATTTCACGACCGTGTCTGCGGACGCGCCCCAGACGGAAACGGGCATGAAGATGGTGACCTTTTCCCCATTCGGACCCCTACGGCTATCATCGACAGCGATGGTGAACGAAGCCACGCTTTTGCCGTTATTGGTCTTCCTGAGTTCGGGATCGCGGGTAAGGCGACCCACTAAAACGACGCTATTGACCATTGTTTTTTCCTCCTTAGTCCTGAGCGACTGTGATTAAGTGGCGGACGACAGAGTTATCAAGTTTGATTAAACGGTCGAATTCCTTGAGGCCTTCATGACCACCGTTGACGGTGAGGATGACATAGTAGCCTTTGGTTTGTTTTTCGATCGGATAAGCAAAATCGCGGAGACCCCATTCCTTGGTGTTGATGACGGCGACTTTGTTCGCCTCAAGGATGCCCTGGAGTTTGGTGATCTCGGCCTTACGCGCTTCGTCATCAAGAGTGGCGGTAAGGATGTACATGATCTCGTACTTTCCCATAGTTTTTGCACCTCCTAGTTTCGGTCTTTAGGATCGCCTCCCAATCGGGTGCGACCATAAGAGTGTGTTTGCTTCCTCGTTCAAGAAGCCCATCTATTCTATAGATGTGAAGTGCTCCTGTAAAGAAAAGAGTCCACCACGGGTCCAAAATTCATCACTTTGGGCCCTTAGAGGGATGTTTTGCCCCTCCACTAGTTAATAGGCATCTTTTGGCGATTTGGTATCGACGAAAGAAAAAAGAGACGAGTATAACTCGCCTCTTAATTTTTTATTCTCGAATTATTTCTCGTCCTTCATTGTCGGGAAGAGAAGGACTTCGCGGATGGTGTCTTGCTCGCTCATGAGCATGGCGAAGCGGTCGACGCCCATGCCGATGCCGCCTGCGGGGGGCATGCCATATTCCATGGCGTCCAAGAAGGAATAGTCGATCTCGTTGGCTTCGTCATCGCCGCGATCCCTCGCCGCCATCTGAGCCAGGAAACGTTCCTTCTGGTCGAAGGGGTTGTTGAGCTCGCTATAAGCGTTGGCGAATTCGGTGCCGCAGATGAAGAGCTCGAAACGGTCGACGAAACGCGGATCGGCGGTCTTCTTGGTAAGCGGGGAGACCTCGATCGGATAGGTATGGAGGAAGGTCGGCTGGATGAGGGTCGGCTCGACGAGTTCGTCGAAGAAGGCCTGCATAATGTAGCCGGTCGAATTCCAGCTCTTTTCGAGCGGGATTTTGTGTTCTTTTGCTAAAGCGACCGCCTCTTCAAAGGAGATCTCTTTGGTGAAATCGACGCCGCAGACTTCCTTGATGGCGTCAGCCATCGAGACGACGCGGAACGGCTTGCTCAAATCAATGTCTTGGCCCTGCCAATGGAACACCTCTTTGCCCACCACTTTCTCGGCGACGTAATGGAAGAGGCCCTCGGCCCAGCTCATCATGTCACGGAGGTCGCCATAAGCCTGATAAAGCTCAATGGTAGTGAATTCCGGATTGTGGCGGTTGTCCATGCCTTCGTTGCGGAAGATGCGGCCGACTTCATAGACGCGGTCGATGCCGCCGATCATGCATTTCTTGAGGTTGAGCTCGGTCGCGATGCGGAGATAGAAGTCTTTGTCCAACGTATTGTGATGGGTGATGAAGGGACGGGCCGCGGCGCCGCCGGCGATCGGGGAAAGAACCGGGGTCTCGACTTCGATAAAGCCAAGGGAATCGCAATAGTCGCGGATCGCTTTGACGATCGCGGGGCGAAGAAGCGCGGTCCTTCTCGATTCATCGTTCACGATGAGGTCAAGGTAACGCTTGCGGCAGCGATCTTCCAAGTCGGTAAGGCCATGGAACTTCTCGGGGAGCGGTTTTAAGCATTTGGTGATGTGGGTGTATTTCTCGACGTGGATGGTGAGTTCGCCCGTGCGAGAGAACATCAAGGTGCCTTCTAAGCCCACGACATCGCCAAGGTCGGCCAAACGGAAGACTTCGTAGTCGTGCTCACCGACGACGTTGATCCCAATCCAAGCCTGGATGGAGCCATATTCGTCTTTGAGGTTCACGAAAGAGGCCTTACCCATCCTACGGATGGCAAGGAGGCGGCCGGCGACGTTGACGTGGATCTTTTCTTTCTCAAGATCCTCGGCGGTTTTGCCTTCGACGCGTTTGCGGATGTCGCGGATGGAATCTTTCCATTCGTAACGGGATCCAAAAGGATCGACGCCGAGTTCAACGTATTTCGGGAGCTTTTCTCTCCTCGCTTGTTCTTGGTCAGTAAGTTTTTCTTCCATGGTTGCTAAAACCTCGCGGGTGCTAGTCTAACCCAAACGCGCCCAAAAAGAAACGCGCACACGAGAAAACCTTTTCAAAAGCGTTGAAATGATGGAAACTATAACGTTGTTTGTACGTGCAAAAGAAAGCACAAAGGAGAGAAACACATGGCTACAACCACCAAAAAAAGTAGCGTTGGACTGGAACTTTTGAAGTTCATCGTTGTCGGCTTGTTCGTCGGGTTGCTCGGCGGCGCCGTCACCTATGGCGTTTTCGCGATCTTCCGCGGAACGCTGGACTTGACCAACACCACCAATAACGCCATCGCCAGCGCGGTCTCGCAAATCGCCTCAGGCCTTGTCGTCCTTGTCGTCGGCTACTTCTTGACCCGCGCTTGGGTCTTCACCGCCGCCGACCCGAAGAAAACCCACCGTTTCAGCAACTTCTTGCTCTACGTCCTCATGGGCATCATCGGTGGCATCCTCGTCTTCGGCTTTGCCGTCATCGGCGTCTTAGTCCTCGCTCAGATGGGCACCGACGTCAATGCCGTCCTCACCAGCATCAATGACAAATTGGCGAAAGGCCAACAGGTCGTCTGGGACGATTCGTTGACCCGTATCCTCGTCGTCATTCTCTTGCTCTGGCTCATCGCCTTCATCTGGGATTTCGTTTCTCAGAAGCTTTGGGTCTTCCCGAACGCGAAGGTTGTCGTTGAAGAAGAAGCCGCCGCTCCGCTCCCCGAAGCGAAGGAAGAGGAAGTTAAGGAAGAGGCCAAAGAGGAGCCCGCTCCGGCCGTGATCGAAGAACCGAAGAAAGAAAAGGTTGAAGAAAAGGTCGAAGAGAAAGTCGAAGAAAAACCGGTTGAAGAACCGAAAGAAGAAGTCAAAGCCGAAGAGCTGAAAGAAGAGGCCAAGGAAAAAGAGCCGGTCGAAGAGGTCAAAGAAGAGACCAAAGAAGAACCGGCCCCGAAACCCGCTCCCGCCAAGAAAGCTCCGGCGAAAAAAGCCCCGGCCAAGAAAGCCCAGGAACCCAAAGTCGTTGGCAAATACGAAGTCTATCCCGTCGCCGACGTCTTCCAATTCCGCCTCAAAGCCAACAATGGCGAGATCCTCGTCGTCTCCAATGGCTATACGACCCGTGATGGCGCCCTCCGCGGCATCGAGACCTTCAAAAAGAACGTCCCGACCGGCGTGAAGTCCGTCCAAACCGATAAGAACAATTACTCCCAGTGGAGGCTTTTCACCCCGAACGACGGCCGCCTTATCGCGACTGGCGAAGTCTATAGCACCCTCGAATCGGCGCAAAACGCCCTCGCCTCGGTCGAAAAGTTCTACGACACCGATAAGATTGTCGACTTGGACGAACTCCCCGAAGAAGAGATCCGCGAATGGAAGGCCGACGTCTCCTCCGCCGAAAGCAAAGCCGGCGGCAAGATCGAGTATTTCATCGACGAAGAAGCCAATGGCAAATGGCGTGCCCGCTTAAAGGCGAATAACGGCCAGGTTATGTTCACCACCGACAGCGCCTACGTTTCTAAAGCCGCGGCCATCAAAGGCATCGAGGCCATCAAGAAGCAAATCGAAGCCAATGCCTTCCACGTCGCCAAAGACAAGCAAGGCCGCTTCCAATTCGTCCTCTCTTCCACCACCGGAGCCGTCTTGGTCCGTGGCGAATCTTATGACAACAAAGACCAGGCAATCTCCGCCGCCAACTCGGTAGCCTCCTTCATCAAAGAAGCCAAGGTCATCGACACGAAAGCCAAAGCCAAAGAAGAGGCCAAAGCCGCCGAAGAGAAAGCCGAAGAGGAGAAGAAGACTCCCGCGAAGAAAGCGCCGGCTAAAAAGCCAGCCACCAAGAAAGCGCCGGCCAAGAAAGCCCCCGCCAAAAAGAAAGCGGAGTAACCTCATACACGATGAAGAGGGGCGTTGATTCGTCCCTCTTTTCTAACCATCATGAACAAACTCAAAGAAGAACGCAGTTATGTGGAAGGCAGCTTGTCCGCCGCCGTCCTTGCCTATGGCAAAGACATTCTTTTAAGCAACGAGTTTCGCAAGCTCAAGGACGTCAGTCACCATGGCGAGAACTCCAACTACGACCACGTGATGGGCGTTTGCCTGATCGCCCTTAATATGGCGAGGCGCCACCACTACAAAATCCACGTCTCTTCTTTGGTGCGTGCCGCGCTCCTCCA
>CAMGZU010000079.1 GCA_946183085.1 uncultured Erysipelotrichaceae bacterium
TCCGCGTTAAGCGCGAAATAGACGCATAAGGTCTTGCCGCGGATCGCGAATTTGAGGATTTGGGCCCTGCCAAGGTTCAAGGAGTCGAAATGCCAGGAGACTCTGGTATGGACGTTCTTGTAAGAGAGTGCATAGTTCTTGAGGATGGAGTAATAATTCTTCACAAGGTCCTCGCTTTGCGAGAGCTTGGCGGTGAAGGATTTCACGAAGCGGATCTCAAAGAGGTTACCCGCGCCATCTTTGGTAAGGATCACCTCGTCCCCATCGGCGTCGGTCTTCTTCGTAGCCACCGCTTCCTGAGGTTTGTTGACGGCGACTTTGAGCTCTTTGATGAGGCCACGCTCAATGAGGGGCCGATTCGGCTCATAAGGGAGGTCGGCATAAGATTCATGCTTCTCTTCGCCTTTTAAGACGCCAAGGCGGGCCATGATGACCGCGATGAGGTCCTTGGCATAGCCGAGCCTCCGGTCGTTCTTGATGCGATAGAGGCAAGGAACGTCTTCGAACTTTTTGGACTCGGCCTTCTCGACTTTGTATTTGGTGTCGCTGTAGTCGTCCGCGTTTAAAGCGAGATAAAGGCACAGGGTCTTGCCGCGGATCGCAAATTTGAGGACCTGGGCCCTGCCCGAGTTGATGGAATCAAAGTGCCAAGAGACGCGGGAATTGGCCTTCTTATACGACAAGACCTCGTTCTTGAGCTCCTCATAATACTTCTTGGTTTCCTCCGGCGCCTGGATGAGCTTGGCGGTGAAGGAGCGGACGTAACGGATCTGGAAGACGTTGCCCCTTTCGTCGGTCGCCGTCTCGACTTCCTGGCCATCCTCTTCGCCATTTTCGGCAATGTCCACCGCTTCTTGGGCGGGTTCGGCCTTCTCCTCTACGCGCATGGGAAGAGGCTCCGCCTTTTCTTCTAAGTTCGCCGGAGCAGATTCAAGCTTTTGGCTGGGTTTTTGTTTCTTCTTCAGGCGGACGAAGAACACGATGTTGACGGCCCAAAGGGCGACGGCAAGGGATGCGATTATGATACCGACGACGAAGATCGGGGCGAGCCCGCCAGCCAAGGCGACGATTGGAAGCCCGGCAAAGGACATCGCCTTGACCGGTTCCTTTTTGTTGTTTTGGCCGTTGTCATCCCCGCCCTTCTTCATTTTTTTGAGCAAGAGGATTAAGAAGACGACGCCACTCGCAAGGGCGAGAGAAGCGATGATGAGGAGAGCGATGCCCCCGCCATTGGCGGCGGGAACCTTCGTCACGATCGCGATCTGCGAGAAGCGACTCAGGTTGAAGGTGACTTTGCCGCCATCGACCTTGAATTCGTTGATGAACTCAGTGTCTTCCACGCTATGGATGTGGAGCAGACGGAAGGCATTAGCGTCGATCCCTTCGGGGAGATCCATCGTGACACTCAAAACGGCGCCCGCTTTGATGTCGGAGGGCTGGATCTCTTTCTCGATGCCGCCAATGGTTTGAGTCAAACGGAGGACGAAGACCTTCGAGATGGTCTCGTCTTTCCCAAGATTGGCGACGATCTTCTGATAGTCGGCGCTCGATTCGTTTTGCTGGAGGGAGCTGCGGATCTCCACTTTGATGGAGACGTTATAGGGAAGGCCATTGCCATTGCTATCCGTGACTTCAACGCCATTATCGGTGGCGCTTTCTTTATTCATCGGGATGTCCTGGACATCTTTGTTCTCGCTATGGCCCTCATAGGTCGCGGTGTAGCGGGTCGTGCCCTTGGTCGTGGTCGTCGGCTGTGTCAAAACGGTGCTGGTTACGGTCGCGGCGACTTTTTCGGTCTCGCCATCGCCTTTAGTGCAGACAAGAACCGCCTTCGCGGATTTGCCGTCTTCCGCCCACTCAAAGTGGTCGAACTGCATGTCGTGGCCAGTCGGGTCGATGTCGACCACGTCCTTATATTCGGAGTGCTCACCATAGGTGGCCGTATAGCGGGTGGTCCCCTTCTCGGTGCAGGTCGGGGCAACCAAGACGGCGCTCGTCATGGTCGCGTCGACTTTGGTGGTAGCACCATCGCCTTCGGAGCAGACGAGGACGGCCTTGGCAGTTTTATCGTCCTCGGCCCATTCAAAGGAATCGAAGACGTAATCGTGGCCGGTCGGGTCGATGTCGACCACGTCCTTATATTCGGAGTGCTCACCATAGGTGGCCGTATAGCGGGTGGTCCCCTTCTCGGTGCAGGTCGGGGCAACCAAGACGGCGCTCGTCATGGTCGCGTCGACTTTGGTGGTACCGCCATCGTCTTTGGAGCAGACGAGGACGGCCTTGGCAGTTTTGCCGTCTTCCGCCCATTCGAAGGAGTCAAAGACGTAATCGTGGCCCGTCGCGGGGATATCCTGAACGTCCTTCGATTCTGTGTGCTGATTGTAAGTCGCGGTGTAAGTTGTCGTGCCCTTGCCTTCGTCGGTTGGCTGCGTCTTGACTTGGCTCGTCACGGTCGCGTCGAAGGATACGAAAACCGTTTCGTCGGAGTCGCTCACATAACGTGCTTTCGCGGTGCTGTAATCTTCCGACCAGACAAAGTCTTTGAAGGTGTAAGGGAAATCTTCAACTTGGGCCTCGCCATTGCTATTCACGACAATGAGATGCTTTTCGTCCACATATTTGAAATTCGTGGCGTCGCCCTTATTCTCTAAACCGGAAGTGAAGACTTTCGGTAAAGCGATGTTGGAAGAAACGCCGACGACAATGGGATTGGTATTCTGGAGCGGTTCAGCGATCGTGATCACCGCCTCGCTCTTAATTAAGAAATCGAGCTGTGTATTATCGTAAATCTCGACTTTGCCGCCGATGGAAACCGTTCCGTTCGTCGCTAGATCGACGCCGCAGGAGTTATGGCGAATCACGCAATCCTTCAAAGACATGGTCGCGCCGTCGTTAAGGCTGATCGCGCCGGAGTACATATCTATAACCGGAATATACGTCTCCGTAACGTTGCCGATTATCGTGCCGCCGATCACGCTCAGCGAAGCCGAATTGCTAGCATAGACCGCAGCGCCAAAGTTGGCAGTATTGCCGACGACATTGACGTTATGAAGCGATAAGGCCGCGGTGTCGCCGCTTACATAGAAAGCTCCTCCGGAACCCATATCGCCGCCTGTGATATATCCGCCTTTGAAGGAGCCGTATTTCGCAGGGTTCCCCTGCACCGCTTCTTCGTTTGTTTCGACAACCTTGGCGAGACCTGTGGTCGGGTCAATGTAATAGAAATGCTCGGTTTGGTCGGTATCATAGATGTTCAAAGTGGCGCTTACGTTCTCGATCAAGGCGATGCGCGCCGCTGCGGTTTGTTTGATGCGGTGGCCGTTCAAGCAAAGATTCGTAACGCCTGCCGGGACGGTCCATTGCGCAGTGAGATCGATGTCTTTCGTCAAGAAATAGCTGCCAGCGCTCGTGGGAAGGCTATCCGCCGATACCCAAGCGATAAAGGTAGTCGAATCGTGGGTATGCTGTTTGACCTCGACTTCGCCATTCGCATTGACGAGAACATCATAGTTCGCATCGAGAGAGCCAAAATAATCCTTAGGATCTTTTGTGGCCATGTGCTCGGTCCAACCTTTTGCCAAAATCGCTGGCTTGTAAGACAAAGTGACTGGAATTTTGTTGACTTTCACGGAGTCATCGAGAGGGCCCGTCAATTGAAGGGATGGATAGACTTCCTCGCTTTCACGATAAAGGTAGATGTCATTTCCGGCACTGCTCGCGATATTGTCTTTGATAACGGGATTGCCTGAGATTTTGATGGTGGCCGCCATGCCGCCGCCAGTGGCTCTGAAATTCGTAATCGCACCACCGTAATATGCGCTATTTCCGCTGATCGTACCGCCACGGATATCAACAAGGCCGGCGCCGCTAACGCCGATGGCGCCACCGCATGTCGCTTGGTTGGTGCTAATCGTGCCGCCATATATGGTCGTTTTGGCTCCAGAACCCCAACAGTGGACACCGCCGCCATCGGTATCGGTAGCTTCATTGTTCCAGATTTCACCGCCATACATATTGAAGATGCCGTTGCGAGCGTAAACACCTCCGCCAAAAGAACCGCGATTGCTGGAGATGACTCCTCCATACATATTAAATATGGCGCCATCCTCCGACTCGACGCCGCCGCCGCCCATAGTTGCGGTGTTGCCATAAATCTTCCCGCCCATCAAAGTGAAGGTTCCTTTTTGGACATAAACCCCGGCGCCATAATCCGCCTTACGGCCGCCAGTAATGCTGCCTGCATTTTCATGGTCATCAATCGTGAGGTTGCAAGAAGGGTCTCCTAAATAGATGACCCTACCGTCGCCAGACCTTGTGATCACATGGCCATTCAAACAGAGCGTTGTATCGCCGGTCGGGACGTTCCAAGTGCTGCTGATGGTAACGTTGGAGGCAAGGTAATAGCTGCCAGCGCTACTAGGAAGGGAATTCGTCGAAGTCCATTCCGTCATCTCCGCATGATCGTGGGGATCTGCTTCCGCCATGACCGGAGAGGCGGAACCGCTCGACAAGAACGCCGGAAGCGATAAGGCCAATGGGAAAATGGCGACCGCCAGTAAGAAAGCTAGTTTTTTCGGTGATTTCATAATGCACCCCTTTTCTGCATTTTTAATTATTTGTACACGCGCGCTTTAGCGTCAATAAATGTTCTTATTTTTTGTCAAAAAAGTTTCTTTTATTTCGACATATTTTAACCCTTATCCGTTTTCGTGAACTGTGCTTCCTCGTGCTCAAAAACGAATTCGATAGACAAAAGAAAAGCCACTTCTGCATCAAAGTGGCCATTTCATTTCCTGGCGCGCTCGAGGCGACTCGAACGCCTGACCCACAGCTTAGAAGGCTGTTGCTC
>CAMGZU010000080.1 GCA_946183085.1 uncultured Erysipelotrichaceae bacterium
GAACGTCCAAAACTCAGAACAGCTCTTCGCCCTTCTTGAAGGCGTCCGGTCCCGCATGAGTTTGTGAATCATTTTTCTTGCACGCGCGGAAGAAATCCCTAAAATCTTCGAGCGTGAACGTTTTTAACGTTCGGTCTCTTTTTCGTAAGATCGCAGGAGGGGAGCAATGAAAACGCTGAAAAAATTAAGCGAATATCTAAAAGGCTACACCGGCCAAATGGTCGCTGCCTGGATCGCCGTCATCGTCGAAGTTGCGTGTGAAGTGACGATTCCGTTTTTGATGCAGCCAATGATCGATACGGTCAACCACATCGCCGATCCGGCAAAAACATCCACCAATTGGGTGCTTTCGTTGATGAGCGGTTGGGAGGATACCCAGATCATTTGGACGCTGGTCGGGATGATGTTTGGCTTGGCCGTTGTCTCAACCGCTTCTGGCATTTTGGGCGGCTATTTTGCCTCAGGCGCCTCGGCGGGCTTTGGCAAAAACCTTCGCCAAGCGATGTATTACAAAATCCAGGATTTCTCCTTTGAAAACATCGATAAATTCTCTGTCTCTTCTTTGGTGACGCGCTTAACAACCGACATCACCAACGTCCAATTCGCCTTCCAGATGATCCTTCGTATGGTCGTGCGTGGGCCGTTAATGCTTGTTCTTGCCTTCGTTATGGCCTCGATCACCTGCATCAGCCTCTCTTGGATTTTCTTGATTGTTATCCCCATTATGGCGACCGGCATGGTTGCGATCGCCTTAATCGCCCACCCGACCTTCGAAAAGGTCTTCCGTGCTTATGACGACCTCAACGAATCCGTCAAAGAGAATCTTGAAGGCATCCGTGTCGTGAAATCTTATAACCGCGAGGACTTTGAAAACGAGAAGTTCGGTAAAGTCTCCTATTTCATCTATAGTCACTTCGCCAAAGCCGAGCGCGTTTTGGCTTGGAACAACCCGCTTGTTCTTTTCTGTATCAACGCGACGATCGTCGCCATCGGCTACTTGGGTGGCACTTTGGTTGTGCGTGCCGATTCGAATTTCACCGTTGGTGAGCTCTCTTCTTTCTTCACCTATACGATGCAGATCTTGATGTCCCTCAACTTCATGTCGATGGGCTTTGTCATGGTGATCATCTCCCGCAACTCCGCCGAGCGTATCGTCGAGGTTTTAAACGAAGTGCCTTCGCTTACCTCGAAGCCCGATGCCATCAAAGAAATCAAAGATGGCTCGTTCTCTTTTGAGAACGTCTGCTTCCGTTATAGCAAAACCGGAACGAAGAACGTTTTGGACAACATCAACCTCAACGTCCCGAGCGGCTCTTCGCTAGGCATCATCGGTGCAACCGGCAGCTCCAAATCGACGCTTGTTGGCATGATTGCCCGCCTTTATGACGTTGATTCTGGCTGCGTGAAAGTCGGCGGGGTCGATGTCCGTGACTATGATCTGGCCTCGCTTCGTAACGAGGTCGCGATGGTCTTGCAAAAGAACACCCTCTTTAGTGGCACGATCGCTTCCAATTTGCGTTGGGGAAACGAAAACGCGACCGACGATGAGCTTATGAAAGCCTGTGACATCGCCCAAGCCACGGAATTCGTCACCAAATATCCAGAGGGGCTTAGCCGCGTCGTCGAAGAGGGCGGCACCAACGTATCCGGCGGGCAGAAGCAGCGCCTTTGCATCGCCCGTGCGCTCCTTAAGAAGCCAAAAATCCTGATTTTGGATGACTCGACCTCGGCGGTTGATACACATACCGACTCCTTGATTCGCGAAGGCTTCGCCAAAGAGCTTCCTTCGATGACCCGCGTCATTGTGGCCCAACGTCTTCTTTCCATAAAAGACTGCGACCAAATCGCCGTCATCGATGATGGAAAGATCGTGGCCATCGGAAACCACGAATCGTTATTAAAAACGTCTCCGATTTATCAAGAGATTTATGAAACCCAGATGGGTGGAGGTGACTTCGATGCCGAATAAAAAAGCAAAGAGGGGACCGCGTCTCTCCTTCAAAGACATGATGAAGAATCTAAAGAGGCTCCTCGGCTATCTTTGGAAGTATTATCCCGCCCAGTTCGTTTTGGTCATCGTTACGATCTTGCTTTCGACTTTGGCCAACGCAATCGGTTCATTGTACATGGGCCAAATCACCGACTTTATCGCCGGCAACAACATCTCTTTCTTGCCCATCCTTGATTTCTTTAACGGCGCTAACGGGGTCAGTTATGGTGCGATCGGCGATAATGAGTGGTTCCGCATTTTGGGCGAACTCACCGCGATGATGGCCATCGTTTATTTCATCGGGGCAGCAGCGAACTATGCTTATCAAAGAATGACCGCGGTTATGTCGCAAGGCGTCCAAAAACGCATCCGTGACGCGCTTTTTGAGAAGATGGAGAGCTTGCCGCTATCCTATTTCGACTCCAGAAGCCATGGCGACATCATGTCGGTTTATACCAATGATATCGACTCGCTCCGCGAAATGATGTCACGCGCGGTCCCGATGATTGTCTCCTCTTTGGCGACCATGACAGTGGTCCTCATCGTCATGTTCATCCAAAGCTGGCTTTTGACTTTGGTTGTCTTGGGCTTCTTTGTGATCATCTTGATCGTCATGAGCTACGTGACGAAGCAATCGGCGAAATACTTCATCGCCCAACAAAGGGCTCTTGCCAAGGCCGATGGCTACATCGAAGAGCTCACCACGGGCCAAAAAGTCATCAAAGTCTTCAATTACGAAGAGCGCGCGAAAATGGGCTTTAATGAGCTGAATGAGAACCTTTGCCGCTACACGACCAGCGCGCAGCGCTTCTCTTCCATCCTTGGCCCAATCACCAATAACATCGGCAACCTCCAATTCGCCGTCATTGCCCTAATCGGCGCTTATGGCGTCATCAACAACATCAATGGCGTTACCATCGGCGTCATCGTAAGCTTCCTTTCTTTGTCCAAAGGCTTCATCAACCCGGTCGCGATGGTTTCGCAGCAAATCAACACGATCACGATGGCTTTGGCTGGCGCTGAGCGCATCTTCGCCCTCATCGACGAAAAAAGCGAACTGGACGAAGGTTACGTCACTTTGGTCTATGCCAAAGAAGACGAAAACGGCAATCCGGTTGAGACAAACGAACGCACGGGCCGCTGGGCTTGGAAACACCCCCATGGCGATGGAAGCGTCTCCTATACTTGGCTAAAGGGTAAAATTACCTTCCATGACGTTGATTTCTCCTACACGCCAGGCAAGCAGATTCTCCATCATGTCACTTTATGGGCCAAACCAGGCCAAAAAGTCGCTTTCGTCGGCCCAACAGGCGCAGGCAAAACCACGATCACGAACCTCATAAACCGCTTCTATGACATCGAAGACGGCAAGATCCGTTACGATGACATCAACATCAATAAGATCAAAAAAGCGGACCTTAGGCGTTCTCTTGGCATGGTCTTGCAGGATACCGCCCTCTTCACCGGCACGGTCAAAGAGAACATTGCCTATGGCAATCCGGACGCGACCGATGAACAGATCGTCGAAGCGGCCAAGCTTGCCAACGCCGATAACTTCATCCGCATGCTTCCAAAAGGCTATGACACGATGTTAACCAACGCCGGTGCTGGCTTATCCCAGGGGCAAAGGCAGCTTCTTTCCATCGCCCGCTGCGCGGTAGCCAATCCGCCCGTCATGATTCTTGACGAAGCGACCTCTTCCATCGACTCCCGCACCGAGAAATTGGTGCAGCAGGGGATGGACGCGATCATGAAGGGCCGCACGGTCTTCGTCATCGCCCATCGTCTTTCGACGATTCAAAACTCGGACGCCATCATGGTCTTGGAGCGTGGATCCATCATTGAGCGCGGCAACCACGAGGATTTGTTGAAACAGCAAGGCAAATACTACCAGCTCTATACGGGCGGACAGATGAAGGCGAAAGCCAACGAATAAGCCAAAGGCCTCCGAGCCTGTCGTCGGAGGTCTTTTTGTTTAGAATAGGATTATGCTTACGCACGAGACGCACGAATTCCCCGCTTGTTTCGACGAACATTCGGAAATCCTGATCCTCGGCTCCTTCCCTTCGGTGAAGAGCAGGGCGATGGGCTTTTATTATGGTCATCCCCAAAACCGCTTCTGGCGGGTTCTCGCGGCGATCTATGGAGAAGAAGTTCCGATGGACGTCGAAAGCAGAAGGGCGTTCGTCTTAAGGCACCACCTCGCTTTGTACGATTCTTTGGAAGCCTGTGAAATCCACGGGTCGAGCGACGCGTCGATTACCAACGTCGTCCCGGCAGATTTAAATCAAATATTGGACAACGCCCCCATCAAAAAGATTCTGCTGAATGGAAAAACGGCCGCCCGTTATTTCGAAAAATACCAGAAAACAAAAACCGAGGCGGTGGTTCTTCCTTCCACCTCCTCGGCGAACGCTTCGTTTTCTTTTGAAGATTTATTGGAGGCTTGGAGAAAGGCTTTGCTTTAAGCCCTCTTCGATCTCCTCGCGCTCTTTCACGAAATAGCGTTTTCCTCGCCACTCATACCAAGTGGCCCTTTTATCTGCTTGGGTTACGAGCCAGGACTCCTTGTATTTGGGAAACCAGTTTGCAAGAGGCCACATGTGCTTGCGGATCGCGTCTTCCTCGATCTCATTGAGGCCAAACTCCGCTTTCGCCTTCTCGGCCGCGTAATGCGCGTGCTTGGTCGCGTGATGGGGCGGGTGCGGCTTCACGTGCCAGTCATAGCCGAAATAGTCATGGAGGAGCGCGGCACGCACCAAAGAAGAGACGTGGATTTTGTAGTGGTGGCGCC
>CAMGZU010000081.1 GCA_946183085.1 uncultured Erysipelotrichaceae bacterium
ACAGATTCAACGCAACCACGCCAATGAGCGAACCGCTTTGCCTTTCGATCACCGCGAAAGAAAGGGGTTTATGAGCTTGGGAAGCCCCAAGAACCGCTCCCTCCGAATACGAATAATGGTAATAGTCCTCGAATATGTCGGGGTTGCTCCTTAAGAAAGCAAGGTATTCACGATCATATTCAGGACCACATGGACGCAACAGCAGTCTCATGGACTCGATTGGTGAATTACAGTTGAACCCCCGTCCATACCTTTCGCCATATCTTTCTATGAGTTGGCGTTTTCGATCGATGATACCCAGGATGAAGTCCTTTTCGTCTTTATTCAAACGTTCAACGTCGACCGCTTCATCCGTTTGAAGGCACCACCAAAACTCATTCCAAAGAAAATCTAAATATTTGCCCTTTCTTGCGAACAAATAACGGAACGTTTCTAAAGCGTCTTCAAAAGTATCGCTTTTTTGCCCGTCCAAAAGATCCAAAGGAGAGAAATGAAGCTCGGGTTTGTGAGTTTTTAACTCAGCCTCCACCCCGTCCATCAAGTCCTCTCTGTCTTGCATGACGTCCATAAACTGGCGCCCCCTTTGCTTTTCCTGATTATTTCTAATTTAACAAAACCTCTCATTTGTCGCATCAACAACGTCTTATTTCCCGCTATTGAGAACCAAAAAAGACTCTTTGGCACCCAATCGTTATAAACAAGAAGAAAAGCCCTCCCGCTTCCGGAAGGGCTCATAGCCTAATCCTTAATTCAGACCTTTGATGAAGGTGTTGACAGCGTTCGGGTCGTACCAGTTGCCATTATCGAATGGGAAGGCGCGATCCAAAAGGATGCCATCGTCATTCTGGGTATAGACGCCATCCTTCTTATAAAGCATGTCCATGTGGTTGGAAATGGTGAAGTTGGAGCCTAAAGCGTCGAAGAAGACGCCGACCGGCGAAACGCCGCCACCGCTTTGCTCGCCGATGATCTTGACGCCTGCGTCTTTGGCCATGCCGGGGAGGCAATTGCCGCAAGAGAAGGAAAAGCCAGAGGTCAGGACGAACCAATTGAAATCATTCTTGAAGGTGTCGCCTTCGCCGCCAAAGACGCCATCGCCATTGAGGTCGACCTTGTAATGGTATTCGGAGATCGCCTTGGTGTTGGTCTCTTGGAGGGTATAGACCGGGTCATCGGTGAAGAAGGCCGCAAGATAGGGAAGGGTCATGATCGCGCCGCCGCCATTGCAGGTGAGGTCAAGAACGACGTTTTTGACGACCTTGGAGGATTTGTTCAGCTGGCGGAGCATCTCGAAAGCGGTCGAGAAGCCATCCGGTGTGGAGTTGGCAAAGGCTGCACGGACGGGGACGTTGATCTCAAAGTCGGTCTCCGGCACGTTGAGGGGTTCGGGGAACATCTCTCTCATGTTCTTGATCTCCAACGCGTTATGGGTGAAACCGTCGAAGGTGATGATCGCGGTTTCGCGGCCCTCGGAGAATTTAATGCCCTGATGGAAGACGGGGTCATCGGTGCCAGGGCGTTCCGGATGGAGCTCGTTGTATTTGTCGTTGCGCGCTTTGCTGTATTTGGACCTGAGCCCGCCGAGCTTCGTGACGCGCGGGCCAAGGTACTTCTGGCGGAGGCCATTCAAGGAATCCGCGTCCTTTAAGGAGGTGAAGATCGAAAGCCCCGAGTGGGCGGTATGGCCATCGTCGACGCCGCCAAGGAGCTTGGAGAAGGCTTCGTTATAAGTCTGGGCGTCGGTGGATTTGAGTCCCGCGGTGACGCCGAGCGAATCGAAATAGGCATTCGCGTCTTTGTAGCCTTTCTGGGTTTTCAAACCATAGATGTGGTCAAACATGTAGCGGAGCAGGTTGAAGTTATAGTTCGCCATCTCGCTGCTCATGCTGCCCTTGAGGAAGTTGGTCTCATCGAGGTGGATGACATAGTCGCCGCCATAATATTGTTCGGTGTTCGGGGCGTGGACGATGAGCGTCTCGCCTTCTTTTTTCCAAGTGAATTTATAGACGCTTTCCGAGTCTTCAACCGGGTTGGTTGGGTCATAGGTGTCGCCTTCGCAGACCACGCAGGCCGCGGTCTTCTCGGGGTTGTCGTTTAAGATCAAATAACGGGTGAAGCGAGCAATCGTTCCGTTGTCATCTTTGGCGCGCTCAAAGTGCGATTCGAAGCGGTAGGCTTCGCCTTCGCCTTTGGTTTTGCTGGGTTCGTAGATGCCATTGAGCCCCACGAAAACACCCTTGGAAGAATAGACGCGCGAAGCGCCGAACTTCGTGAGCATGTTGGTATGGAAGTCCGCGCCATTGAAGGCGATGTCGACGCCGATGTCGCGGAAGATGACTTTGCTCAAAGGATCCATCGGGGCATAAAACTTGCCATCTTGGCTATAGATGTCGAAATCGTAGTCTTTGAAAGAAACGGTTTCGTATTCGGGGACGGCGCTGCCGTCTGCCATATATCTTTTGCTCTTCTCGCTGCCGCGGATCGAATTGCCGCGGGCCGAGCCATAGTCGCCGGTGATGGAGCCATTGTCGATGACGACTGGGGCATTGAAGGAACCGGTGTTCTTCATCTTGACCTCATCCGTGGTCGGATTGAGGACGATCTCGCCCTTCTTATCGGGCGAATAAAGGGTGATCGAGCCGTCCTTCACCTCGGTGGTGATGCCTTTGTTGATGACGTTTGGAAGCGCCTCCCCAAGCGCGTTGGCGAAATCCTTCACCTCCACATAAGGGACGTCGCCCTTCCCCTTCCGGTGATAGGTCGGAAGCTTCGAGGAATAGATGTTCTCGACATAGGCGGGAAGCTGGATGTTGGGATTCTCCGGGTTTTCTTTTAAGGTGCCAATCAATTCACTATTCGCTTTATAAAGCGAAATCTCCGACTCACTGGCGCCGCAAGAACAAAGCCCGGCGACGATGCTCGTTAAGGCCAGACAAAATAATTTTCGTTTCATATGAACCCCCATTGGAACGGCTCATTTTAAACGGAGATCGGAAAATTGTCGATATGTCGCATAAGCCTTTGTTGCCGTAAAGGCAATGAAGAGTAAAATGCTAACATCAAAGAGTAGTTTATGGACGAGAAGAGAATGGAACCCGCGCTGGTGGAGGAGAAGCCGGCAAAAAAGAAGAGGCGGCAAAACATCTTAGGCCGCAAATACCTCAAGGATTTCACCCCGGAAAAGGACATCAAATACCGTGGGCCGCTTTCCTATCGCCACCTCCGCATCATCGCTTGGATCACCCTCACCATCTCGCAGATCGGCGTCATCTTCCGGATCCACGGCACAGTGAACGACGTGCCGCTTCTTCAGCAGATCTACCCCTTCTTCAATTTCTTTTCCACCTTTATGGCCCCGCTCTTCCTGATCGCGGCCTTTAGCGTTCTTCTTAACGCCAAAAACGGCTACCGCCGTTTGCTGATCCTTTATGGCGGATTGACCATCTTGGTCTTCTTCGCCTTCTTGATCGTCTATCAGCACTATTTCCTGGAGATGCTGACCGCGGTCGTCGGCGATGAGGCTCAAACCACTTTGAAGAAAATTATGGCCCTTGCGGCCCCCGGCGGCTACATCACCTTCAATTTCTTCCTCGACCTCTTCCTCTGCACCTTGGTGACTTTCTTTCTCAACTACACCCCCGAACATTATTTCCAGGGCAAGAAGGTCATCATCTTCCGTCTTTTCGCCCTCCTCCCCTCCCTCTATGAGCTCGGCTCCCTCGCCCTAAAGATCCTCGCCTCCAACAGCCTCATCGAGATCCACCCCCTTCTCTTCCCACTTCTTACGACGAAGCCTCCGGTCACCTTCTTGATCTTCGTCATGATGGCTTTCTTCATCAAAAACCGGGAAAAATACTTCCTCAAACTCGGCAAAACCCATGAGGATTTCGTGATCTATGAGACCACCAACCTCCACTCCTTGCAGTTCTCGGTCCGCCTCGCCATCTCGATCTTGCTCGCCGCGATCATCGACGTCGTGCTCTACCTCGTCTTAGGCGGCATCATGATCGCCGCATACATTCCTACCGGGGAGATCAGCGGTGACGACCCCTTCTTCGTCGCCGTCTTCAATACGGTCTATTCCTGGGGCTTCTTGCAGACGCTTCCGCTTCTTGCCATCATCCCGCTCGTCCTTCTCTTCGATTATAAAAAGACCTACAAGAACAACATGATCGACATCGTGATCCCCGTCGCGGGCGTCGCGATGGTCGTCTTGGTCTATTTGGAAGGCGGTTTCCAAATCATCCGTGAGGCTTTTGCCGACTCCAACAACAAACCTGACGGGGAAGATGCCGCCCTCAATCTTTTGGAACAGGCGAAAGGGGTCTTCCATAAATGAAGAAAATCGCTTTGACCTACAACCAAAAGAGGTTCGCCTACTCCATCGTGACGAGCGTCCTTTCTCTCTCGGTCCTTTTGCTTTCGATCCTCGGCCTCAAATACACCACGGACGAGGCAGGTGCCATCAGCCCCGCGTCGAATCTATGGATGTTTGGGACCTACCTTGCCTTGTCCCTCTCCCGCTTGCCGCTTGTTTTCCGCGCCCAGTTCGTGGAGAAAAGACGCCTCCCCTTCTTCCGCAACATCGTTTTGGCGGGGCTTTACGCTCTGCTAAGCGTTCTTTATCTCGTCTTCCCGATCCAAGCGGCCTTCTATGGTCC
>CAMGZU010000082.1 GCA_946183085.1 uncultured Erysipelotrichaceae bacterium
AATCCGTTTGGATTTCAAGGCGGTAATCATCGTTTTCCAAGATGACCTTCGGCCCTTCTTCTTGCTTGAGGCGATAAATATGGTCTAAGCCATTCGGCTTTGTGCCGATCAAGGAAGGATCATCGGCGATCTCTCCGATGGTTTTTCCTTCGTTTAGGTCGAAAAGTGGCGAGAGGGCGATCGGTTTTAGAGGCACCATCTCCTCATCGAGTTCGTAGATGGCGTCCGCCTTCACTTGGAGGAAGTCCTTGGTGACGTTGGCTTTGCCGCCCAGATTGAAATAGGTGTGATTGGTTAATCCGACGGGGGTCGCTTCTTTCGAGGCGATTTCATAAGTGATGGTGAAAGAAGGTTCGTTTTTAGAGAGTCTATAAATGACGTTGATTTCCACTTCTCCCGGGAAGCCCATGTCGCCAGAGAAGGAGACGTTATTGAACTTGGCGACTAACTCTATTTCGTTCTCGTAATGGTTCACCAAGCCAAAGGTTTGATAAGAGAAGCCGCGGGGTCCGCCATGAAGGGTGTTGAAGCCTTCGTTTTGGCCGATTTCGTATTCTTTGCCCCGCCAAGATAAGATGGCGTCTTTGATGCGGCCGGAGATGCGGCCGATGGTCTTGCCAAAATACGCGGAGCTTACTTCGTAAGGACGGTGGGTGGCTGGCGCGATGCTCATCTTCTTCCCGCCATAGGCGATTTCGTAGATGCCAGCGCCCAGCTCGCTTAAGGTGAGCGAAAGGCCGACGTCATTGCATAGCGTCAAATAAATGCCGCTCTGATTGGATTCTTTTTGGATCATCCCATTGTCTCCTCTAGGATCTTTTCTAATTCTTTGGCGTTCATTTCTTTGGGGACCGGATAAAGAGGATTGCCTTCTTTCTCCGCGTGTTTGGCCAAGGCGGGGATGTCCTCTTTTTTCAAGATGCCGGCGAAGTTTTTCTCAATGCCGAAGGTTTCGTTCAGCTCTTCGATCCAGGCGATGACCGCGGCGGCTTTCGTCTGGGGGTTGGCTTCTTTGCCGGTCAATGCGAGATGATCGGAGATCTCGGCGAGCTTTTTGTAGGCGGATTTGCCAAAGGCTTTTAAGACGTAAGGGAGCAAGACGGCATTGGTCCAACCATGGGAGGTGCCATAGAACCCGCCCATTGCATGCGCCAAAGCGTGGACATAGCCCACATAGGCTTTGGTGAAGCTTAAGCCCGCAAGATAAGAAGCCTTCAGCATCGCGTCCCTCGCCTCGACGTTTTTGGCGTCTTTGTAGAAAGAAGGAAGATGCTCGTGAATAAGTTTCATGGCCGTAAGGGCGTCTTTCTTGGTCTTCTTCGTGCCCGAATGGCCGATGTAGCTTTCGATGGCATGGGTCAGCGCGTCCATCCCCGTCTGGGCGATGAGCGATTTGGGCAAAGAGGCGAGCAAAGAGCCATCCAAGACGGCGATGTCTGGGATGAGCTTTGGGTCATTGATCGAGAATTTGTCGTGGTTGGCTTTGTCGACCACCACCGCAGCCACGGTCACTTCGCTTCCCGTCCCGGCGGTCGTCGGGATGGCGACCATCAAAGGAGGCATGTGGGTGACTTTCAAAACGCCGCCGAGCTTAGGAAGGGATTTCTTGGGATTGGCGATTCTTGCGCCGATCGCCTTCATCGTATCCATCGCCGAGCCTCCGCCGATGGCGATTAAGCCTTGCGAGCCGCTTTCTTTATATAAAGAAACGCCTTTCTCAATGAGGTCAAAGGTCGGTTCGGCGTCGACATCGCTATAGATGGTGAGAACAATGCCGCGCTCTTTGAGCGCCTTCTCCATCTCAAGATGGACGCCTTTGTCGAACAAGAATTTGCTGATGACCAAGAAGAAATGGTCCAGCCCCGTCATTTTCAAAGTGGCGGGCAGGTCTTCTTTCAACGCGCCTTCTCTTTCCAAAAGATCGGGCTCGGAGAAATCAAGAAAGCGCCTCGCGAGGAGGAAGACTTTCTGATAGGTGCGGCAATAGCAACGGGCAAAGAGATTCATAACTCACATTAAGGGGGCTAAGATGCGAAGCAACGCCCAATAAGACATATGGCGGGTATGCCATTTCTCCCACCGCTCCATCGTGATTTCTTCGCTCTTCGCGAACGTATCGATGAAATCTTGCTTCATGTCCGCGATGCAGGGCATTCCGATCAAAAGGGTGCCGCATTCGGAGTGGAGATAAAGCGAGCGGTAGTCAAGGTTGATGGTGCCGACGGTCGCGATTTCGTCGTCGACGACGAAGGTCTTCGCGTGGACAAAGCCTGGGGTGTATTCGTGGATATGGCAACCCGATTTGAGCAAGGGGCCATAGAAAGAACGCGACATATGGAAGACGGTCGTCTTGTCGGGGACGTGCGGCAAAAGAAGATGCACGTCAACACCCGAATGAGCGGCCGCGGTCAACGCGTCGATGACGGCGCTGTCCAAAAGAAGATAAGGTGTCGAGATGTAGATGTAACGGCGTGCGTTTTGGATGAGGCGGATATAAACGCTTTCGCCGACGGCGTGGCCGTCATAAGGAAGGTCGCCATAAGGCTGAACGAGGCCCTGGGTCTCAGGGAGGCCGCCGATTTCGTTTATGTAGACCTCGGGGCGGTAGGCTTCAAGATTGAGCTCTTCTTTGCCGTTTGTGATCGACTGCCAATAAGAAAGGAACATGGACGTGAAGCCGAAAACGGCGTTGCCGCGGATGCGGATCATGTTGTCTTTCCAATGGCCAAAACGGACTTCGGCGTTGATGTATTCGTCGGCCAAGTTGCAGCCGCCTGTATAACAGGTGTGGCCATCGATCACCAAGATCTTGCGGTGATCGCGGTTGTTCATGCGGATGTCAACGAGCGGGCGGAAGGGCTCAAAGGGGTAGCATTGAATGCCCAAGGAGCGGAGATAGCGGTCGTAATGGGCTGGCAAGGTCGTTAAGCAGCCCACATCGTCATACATGACGCGGACGTCCACTCCACTAGCGGCTTTTTCTTTGAGGACATCCAAAATGCTGTTCCAGAATTTGCCGGGAGTGATGATGAAGAACTCAAGGTAAATGTAGTGCTTCGCCTTCTTCAAATCCTCGATGAGGTGTGGGAAAGCGTCGTCGCCAAGCGGGAAATACTCGACCGAAGAATGGTCGTAAGCACCGTCTTTGGCGCTTTTTTCGATGTAACGGACCAAAGGAAGGTATTGCGGCCTTTCCTTCTCCAACCGTTCCATGATCACTTCCGAAGTGACATGGCGTTGGACGAACTTGCTCCACTTCACGTAGCGTTTCTTTTGGCTGCGGCTGGTCTGTTTGTTGCCGAAGATGATGTAGAAAACAAGGCCGAGGATCGGAAGGGCATTCACAAAGAAGAGCCACGTGATCTTATAAACATCGGGGACGTGCGTATTGATTACGTAGACGCTGGCGCCGACATTCGCGAGGAAAAGAACCACGATGATGGCGCGCGTGACTTCGTTGTTCTGCTCAATCGCCACGACGTTCAAAAGATAGAGCAAGCCAACAATCAACCCACCGAATTCAACAAGAACAAGCAAAGCAATCAATAATTTCGGCCAAAACGTCGGTTTTAACAGTTTCATTTCTTACCCTTCTTTCGTTCGAGGTAGTCGAGATATTCGTTGTAATCAAGACCTTGGACTCTAAGAGTCCATTTATAAGCTTCGCGGATTTGTTTGATCGTCGCGTCCGTCTTGGTCAAAGCCAAGAAGTCGCGTTTTTCGTTGTTCGGGATCCTTCCTCCGTAATAAAGGAGCGAGGAGATGTAGAACTGAACTTCCGCCGCTTCGGAATCGCTCCGCTTGATTAGACGCCTTCCGCCCGTATAAAGCGGCAGGTAATGGTGAATCTTTTCCGAGACGATGCGGTCCAAGGGATCAAGATAGGTCGAATCGATGTCGTCGAGGTCGACCAACCCGGTTTGGAATTTGTTCGTCGGAAGAAGGATTCGGGAATCGGAATGGCAGAGGAACGGGTAGATTGTGGAGGGCATACCGCCGCGTCCACGGGAAGTGAACGAGCCAATCGGAGCAAGGATTTTAACCCGGAATCCGTACTTGCGTTTTAGCAGGTAAGAAAGAGCTTCTGCCTTACCCACTCTTTCGTCATAACGGCCGCCGGGGAAATGGAAACCGCCATCGGGTTGTCCATCATCGTTCAAGGTGCGAACCAAAAAGATCCTTTTGCCTTGGAGGAAGATGCCGCAAACGTATTGGCTGGAAGCTTCGGTGTTCATGCTCTGAAAATCAACATCACCTATTGTAAGACCGTCGCACGCAAAAGTGTAGCGCGTTCGCACTTACTCGCACGTATATGAGAAATTCGAAATCGAATTTTTAAAACAAATTAACAAATTATTGTTCATTTAAACTTCTTCCAACGTTTTCTCGTTCGAATTTTCAAGGGAAGTAACCATCAAAAAACCGAGGATATGTTATTGATGTATCCAAATATGGACAAAACATTATATCCGCGTTAATCACGACTTTTTGTAATTCACAAATCTACTAGTTTATAACTACTAAAATACTTACTTACCCCACCTCAAAAAGAAAGGAATCGATAGTGAAATAACCTGAAATACAAGAGGGAATCTCCATTGAATAAATTATATTTGTTCTAATGTTAATTTAAGGAGAAAT
>CAMGZU010000083.1 GCA_946183085.1 uncultured Erysipelotrichaceae bacterium
ATGCTTAGTAGCCCTAAGCTCGAGCCAAGAGAAGTAATCTCGCTTTCGTAGTCCTTCCGGTTAAATAGAAGCGAGGAGAATAAGGCGGCCGTCTCTTTGTCAAAATGCGATAAGAAGTCCGCTTCTTTTGCCCGCAAGGATAATGGAAAAGCAAAGATGGTATCAATCTTTTTGACGCTGATCTCCTGATCGATTCCTTTGTTTGATAGATACTCATTGAAGTTAAAGCGGGACTCATAGAAGGTGAAGCCATAATCGAGATTCTTTCCATAGATGTCCAAGATGCTTCCGACATCCCTTAGAGTATTCTTCTCATAGACGTAATAACGCCGGAAATTGGACCAGAAGACAAAGTAATTTGCCTTGCTCTCGATGACGATCCCTTTGAAGTGGGTAAACGAGGAATCAAGCGAAGGAAGATGGAAGAAAGATAAGGCCGCCCCTACCATCGCCGCGCTTAGATAAAAGGGAAGAACTTTCTTTCTTAGAAAGACAAGGAAGAAAAGAAGGAAGGCCAATACGCTAGGGATGATGGCAAAAGGGTCTAAGAGGTTATGGGTAAGATAAAGGCCCGTCAATAAGCCCAGAAATAGAGCGAGGGCTCTCATATTTAGGCGCTACGAAGCTGGATGTTGTTCTTCGCCTTGGAGAAGGTGGCTTCGCCGATGCCCGGGACGTCTTTGATCTCTTCGATGCGTTGGAACAAACCATGAGAGTCACGATAGGTGATGAGCGCGCTTGAAACGGCATCGCCAAAGCCCGGAACGTTCATGAGAGTTGCTTTGTCAGCGGTATTGATGTTGACCTTATTAAGTGGCGCTACCGAGCAGGTATTGGAGTTGTCATATAGGGGTGCGATATAAAAGCTCATGCCGCTTTCGACAACAAATGAGGTATTAAAGGCGAGATAGTCGGCGTTCGAGGTCGTGCCGCTTGCCTTATCAATCGCGTCACCTAAGGTGGAATTAAGCGGAACGTAATAGGTCCCAGGACGCGTCACTTCGCCGGTTAAGGTGACGGTGATGTTATCTTCTTCGTCAACCTTCGTAGAGGTGGAGGTCTCGGAGCTTGGCGTGCCCATCTCCTGTTCGATGGAGGCGAAGGCCACGAGGCCGATGATCGTCGCGACGACGATGAGGATGATGATCTTATACATGTTCTTTCTCCTTTCGGGATTGCCCCTCATTAGTTAATAGGCAGGAAAAAGGAGTTTCGTATGAAGAAAATGAAAAAAGCCCGTCGTTATCGACGGACTTTCGTTCTTTTTTTATTAGGCCTTCGGCTCTTCTTTGCTGGCCGAGAGGATCTCGATGGAATAAGGTTCGGCGGATTCGACCGCGACCTGGGCACCAACGACCTGGCCCATGATGGCTTTGCCAAGGGGCGATTCGTTGGAGACGAGCGGATAGGGTTCGGCAAGGGCGTCGGCCTCAACGGTGGAGACGAGTTTGATGGTGTGGACTTCGTCTTCGGAGAGGTCTTTGTAGGTGACGAAGTTCTCAAGGTAGATCTTGCCTTCGTGCTTCTTCTCGGCCTTGGAGGTGTCGACGATTTCGGCGATGTCGAAGATGTGCTCGATCTCAAGGATGCGGGATTCGATCTTCGCCTGGCGTTCGCGGGCGGCGTCGTATTCGGAGTTCTCGCTCAAGTCACCCTGAGCGCGGGCTTCTTTGATCGCCTCGGTGACATCGGGACGCTCGACGTCGATCAAGTGACGGTATTCTTCCTGGAGTTTCTGATAACCCTGCGGGGTCAAAATCATTTTGTCTTCTGCCATATGCTTACTTCCTTTTTTGCGCGTTTAAGATTATAGGCGTTAAGCCTATCGCTCACAAGACAATTTACTTCTTTGCCTCGGCGATCTTCGGATCGTTCATGTAGGTGTCGAACATCTCCTCCGCCTCGGCCATTTCTTCGTCGGTCAAGGTCATGAGGGATTCGCCATCTTCCGAGGCCATCACGAAGACGTCTTCGGGCTTATCTTCCTCATAGAGGAAGTAGAACTTTTTCTTCCGTTCCTCGTTCTCGTAATAGAAGAGGATTTTGACGATGTCTTCGGTGCCATCCTCGCGGGTGATGGACATTTCGTTGTTCTCGAGTTCTTTGATCATGGTGCCCTCCTTATTTGACGAGCTCCTTCATTTTAGCAAAGGCCTCTTCGCCCTTCGAGACGTCTTTGGCGGAACCCGAAGCCATCTCGGGTTTGCCACCGCCTCTGGCGTTTAAGATCGGGCCGACTTCTTTAAGGATCGTGCCCGCGCCGATTTTCGCGCCTTTACCACCGGCAAAGCAGACGAGCGGATGATCGCCATTACTCCCGCCAGCCAGCAAGATGATGAAGTCACTATGGAGGCCTTTGAGGTTATCGCCAAGCTTCATGAGGGAGTTGCGGTCGCTTCCTTCGACGTATTGGTAGAAGAGATGGACGCCGCTAACCTCAACGAAGTTCTCGGCGAACTTCTTTGCGTTGCTCGAAGCAAGTTTGTCTTTCAAAGAGCCAAGCTCCTTCTTCAAAGAGGCATTCTCCTCCATGAGGGCTTTTTCTTTGGACAAGACGTCTTGATCGGCGGCGGAGAGCTTCTCCTCGACCTGGGCAAGAAGGGCTTTCTTTTTCGCAAGATAATTGAGCGCGCCCAAGGAGGTTCTGCCTTGGATGCGGCGGGTGCCGGAAGAAATCGCTTCTTCGCTTTCGATGACGAAGAGGCCGATGTCTTCGCTGTTTTTGACGTGGGTGCCGCCGCAGAATTCTTTGGAATATTCCCCAAAGGTGACGACGCGGACGGTCTCGCCATATTTCTCGCTAAACTCCATCTCCGCGCCAAGCTTCTTGGCTTCTTCAATTGGGAGGACGTGGGTGACTTCGGGGATCGCTTCGAGAATCTTGTCGTTGACCTCTTTCTCGATCGCTTTTCTTTGCTCTTCGGTCAAGGCCTTCATCGCCGTGAAGTCGAAACGGAGGTATTCGTCGTTGACGAAGGAGCCCTTCTGATCGACGTGCTGGCCGAGGACGTTGCCAATGGCCGCGTGGAGAAGATGGGTGGCCGAGTGGTTACGCATGATCAAATGACGGCGTTTGGAGTTGACCTTTAAGGTCAATTTGTCGCCGACTTTGGCGGAACCTAACATCACTTGGACATGATGGAGGTGCTGGCCAGATGGGGCTTTGGAGACATTGACGACTTCGGCTTTGAAGGATTCGCCTTCGATTAAACCGATGTCGCTCACCTGGCCGCCACTTTCGGCATAGAACGGAGTGACATCAAAGGCGAGCATGCCATCTTCATCGATGGCAGAGACCGCTTCGCCATTGCGGAAGCAACCCGTGACAGTGGCTTCCACCTCCTCTTCTTCGTAAGTGAAGGTCGAGGGAGTTTTGAAGGCAAGGAGGTCTTTGGATTGCTTGGCGAAGGATTCGATCTCGCCACGCGCGGCCCTTGCTCTTTCCTTCTGCTCTTCCATGTGCTTTTTGAAGCCATCAAGATCAACGGTTCCGCCTTCTTCCTCGACGATCTCTTTGGTGAGTTCGATCGGGAAGCCGAAGGTGTCATAAAGCTTGAAGGCTTCTTCGCCTTTTAAGTCTTTGTGGTCTTTGAGAATCTCGCGGAGGATCGCTTCGCCTTCTTTTAAGGTCTTTTGGAATTTCTCTTCTTCGCCCAGAATCATCTTCTTGATGAAGTCGGCGTTTTTGCCAAGGTCGGGATAGAAGTCGCTATAGTGCGAGACGACCACATCGACGAGCTTATGCATGAAGGGCTCGTTTAAGCCAAGCTTTTGGCCATAACGCATCGCCCGGCGGATGATGCGGCGAAGGACATAGCCTCTGCCTTCGTTGGAGAAATAAGCGCCATCGCTTAAGGCGAAGGTCAAGGTTCTCGCATGGTCGGCGATCACGCGGAAGGCCATGAGGTTCGGGGCTTCGTATTTGACGCCGCTCATCTTCTCGACTTCTTTAATAATCGGGAGGAAGAGGTCGGTCTCAAAGTTGGTCTCGGTTTCTTGGAGGACGCAGGCGATGCGTTCCAAACCCGAGCCGGTATCGATGTTTTTGGATGGGAGTTCTTTGTACTGTTCCCTTGGGACGCCTAAGACAGAGTTATATTGCGAGAAGACGATGTTCCAGATCTCGATGTAACGATCGTTTTCGATGTCATCTTCCAAAAGCTTGATGCCAAGATGATCGGGGTCATATTTCTCCCCGCGGTCAAAGAACATCTCGGTGTCCGGGCCACAGGGTCCTTCGCCAATCTCCCAGAAGTTCGAGGGCATCGGGATGAGGTGGCTCTTATCAACCCCCACTTTCTGCCAGAGCTCGTAAGTAGCTTTGTCATGCGGCTCATAGGTCATGTAGAGCTTCTCTTTGGGGATGCCAAAGCCATGCTCTTGGATGCACTGCGTAAAAATACCACTGGTGATCC
>CAMGZU010000084.1 GCA_946183085.1 uncultured Erysipelotrichaceae bacterium
TTTGTCCTCACGCCTTATGACCTTTTCAAAGGCCCGCTTTATCAGGCGAGGATCTACGAAGGCAAGGAGCATTACCTCTACCTTGATACCCACCACATCGCGAGCGATGGCACCTCGCTTGCCCTCATGATGAGCCAGATCGGCGACGTCTTAGAAGGCAAGAAGGTCGAAAAAGAAAGAAAGAGCCCGGCCGCGATCGCCTTGGAAGAGAAGAAAAAGGCGAGTGAGGAAGAGCTTGCCAAGCAAAAAGCCCATTACGCCTCTTTCTTAAGCGGCGTGGACAACGACTCGTTGCCCCACAAAGACTATGACCTCCCAGCCTCGACCAAGCCGTTATTAACGACGGTTCCTTTGAAACTCAACGTCAAGAAAGTCGCCGATTTCTTCAAGAAGAACACCATCAATCCGAATGGCTTCTTCAACGCCGTCTTCGCCTACGCCCTCGCGGTTTGGAACAACAACGAAGACGCCCTCTTCACCTCGATTTATTCGGGAAGAGACTCCGCTTCGATCCTTGAGACGGTGACGATGCTTGTCAAAACGCTTCCGGTCTACGCGATGGCGAGAAGCGACAAGAAGCGCCTCGACTTCGTGAAAGAAGTGGAAGCCCAGCTCTCGAAGAGCGCAGCCAACACCCTTTATTCCTTTGCCGAAGCAAGCCACGATTTCGGCGTCAAAGCCGACATAATGTTCGCCTACCAAGGCGATGGCTTCCTGCCCGATCATCTTGGCAAAGCGAAGATCGAGCTATTGCCCTTAGATGGCGATGAAGCGAAAGCCTCTTTCTCGGTGGATTGCCTCTTAAAAGAAGAAGGCTATCTTTTGAACTTCGAAGTGCCCGAGAACCTCTATCGCTTAGAGACCTTAAAAGGCTTTGGCAAACTCTTTGACCTCATCGCCCAGGCGATGCTAGAAGAAGGGACCTTGGGCGACATCCCGCTTGTCGATAAAGAAGACATTAAGGCGATGAAAGTTTACAACGCGACCGACGAGAAGAAAGCCTATCCCTGCTATCTAGGCTACCTCGCTCGCGAAGTCGCCGCCCATCCCAAGAAAAAGATGATCGTCGGCATCGACGAGACCTTGACCTACAAAGATTTCGACGAACGGACCAACCAGATCGCCAATACCCTCCTTGACCTAGGCGTGAAGCAAGACGACAAAGTCGTCACCTTGACGCGGAGAGTCGCCAATGCCTTTGTGGCGAGAGAAGGCGTCCTCAAATCCGGCGCGGCCTTCTTGCCGATTGATCCGGCGTATCCGGATGAGCGCATCTCCTACATCATCGAAGACGCGGGGGCCAAATTCGTCTTGACCACCAAAGACATCTACGAAAAGAAGAAGGAGAGCTATCCTAACGTCACCTTCTTGTTGATCGAGGATATCTTATCCAAAGCGAGCAAAGACCCCGTGAAGGTGGACATCGACCCCTCTTCTTTGGCTTATTGCATCTATACCTCAGGCTCAACGGGCAAGCCCAAAGGCGTCATGATTGAGCATCATAGCCTCGCTAACCTTGTTGACTTAAACGCCCACAACTACGTGGCAAGGGAATACAACGAAAACGCCTCGGTCACGATTGCCTTGGCTTCCTTATCCTTTGACCTCTCGATCCAGGAAGAATTCGTGCCCTTTGCAAGCGGTATGACCACCGTGATGGCAAGTGAAGACGAGATCTTAAATCCCGTCGAGCTCGCCAAACGGATGAAGGAAAACGCGGTCGACATCCTCACGACCACGCCTTCTTACGTCAATAACGTCTTAGACGTCGAAGCGGTCATGGAGGCCTTCCGTAACCTTCGCGCCATCGATTTGGGCGCCGAAGCGATCCCAGCCTCCCTCATCAAGAAGATGAAGGAGAAGGGGATGAAGGCCCGCGTCTTCAATGGCTATGGCCCGACCGAAGCCACCGTCACCTGCACGATGGACGAAGTCATTTCCCCGCGCATCACCATCGGCTTCCCTGACGCCAACGTCAAAACCTACATCATCGACAACAAGCTCCGCCGATTGCCTCTTGGCGTGACGGGCGAGCTACTAATCGGAGGCGATGGGGTGGCCAGAGGCTACATCCACCGCGACGATTTAAACAAAGAGAAATTCATCCATTTCGATGGGGTTTATTCCTATCGTTCGGGCGACTTGGCCAGACTCAATTACGATGGCCGCATCGAATTCTTCGGCCGCAAGGACAACCAGGTCAAATTACGCGGCCTCCGCGTCGAGCTCGATGAAATCGAGAACAACATGACGAGCTTCCCGGGCATCTCCCGCGCGGTCGTCCTCGTCAAAGAGACCCCCGAGGAAGGCCAATTCTTGGTTGGCTATTATCTAAGCGCCCAGGAAGTGCCGACTTCCGACTTAAAGGCCCACCTCGCCAAATCCCTCACGCCTTATATGATCCCGAAGGTCTTCGTCCATCTTGATTCCATCCCGATGACCCAGAATGGCAAGGTCGACAAGAAGGCGCTTCCCGAACCTACCATCAAACGCGAAGAAGCCAAACTCCGCTTGCCGCGCAACGAAACGCAGCAGGCGATCTACGACATCTTCCAGCACGTCTTAGGGCAGGAAAGCCTCTCGATCGACGATGACTTCTTCGACTTGGGCGGCACCTCCTTAAGCGCCTCGAAGGTCGCGATGCTCGCTTTGGAGAAGAAGCTCCCGATCTCCTATGGCGACATCTTCGACAACCCGACCGTCGCCGATTTGGCGGCACTCATCAAAAGCCGCGGCGAAAATAAAGGCATCAAAGAGGAGAAAGAGGAAATCCCCATCACCGAAGGGGTGGAGCATAACGTCGTCGAGGAAGTCGACGGCATCGAAGCCTCCTTTCAGCCCAAACGCGTCCTTTTGACCGGGGCGACGGGCTTCTTGGGCATCCATATTTTCCGTGAGCTATTGCGCAACGAAGACATTGAGATCTTAGCCCTCATCCGCGGTGGTAAGGGCCTAGCGGCGAAAGACCGGCTGGCCACGCTTCTTGCCTACTATTTCGGCGACCTCTTCGAAGAAGAAGTGGAGAAGCGGGTCCGCTTTGTCGAAAGCGACGTGACCGCAGAGGACCTCGTAGAGAAGCTAAAAGGCGAATCCTTCGACCTCATCATCAACTGCGCGGCCGTCGTCAAACACTTCTCGAACGACGACTCCATCGAGCGCGTCAATCTCGGCGGCGTCAAGAACCTCATCGAGGTCGCGCTTGCCCATAAATCGCGCCTGATCCAGATCTCGACCCTCTCGGTCGCGGGCGAAAACGTGAATGGCAAATTCCCCTCCACCAAGCGCATCCACGAAAACGAGATCTTCTTTGGTCAGGACATCTCCAACAAATACATCCATTCCAAGATCAAGGCCGAAGAAGCCTTGATCGAGGCGGTCAATAAGCGCGGGTTGGACGGCAAGATCATCCGCGTTGGCAACTTGATGGGCCGCGAAAGGGATGGCGAATTCCAGGTGAACTCCGGCACCAACTCCTTCATGAACTCCTTAAGGGCCTACGTCCAGCTTGGCTGCTTCCCCGTCTCATCCGCGGATACGACGATCGACTTCTCGCCGATCGACGAAGTCGCGAAGACCGTCTTACTCCTCTCGACGACCCCAAAGCAATACACCCTCTTCCATAGCGCCAACTCGCACGAAGTGGAATATGGCGACGTCTTAAGCGCGATCAACGGCTATGGCTATCCGGTCGAGATCGTCAAAGACGATGTCTTCCTGGAGCGCCTCAACGAATTCATGAAGGACGAGAAGAAGAACATGGCGGTCTCTTCGCTTATCTCCTATGACTCTTCTTCGGGCGATAGCCACGCCTTCATCCTCTCGGACAACAGCTTCACCATCAAAGCGCTCTACCGCCTTGGCTATAAGTGGCCGATCACCGATCAGCGTTATCTGGAACGCTCGATCGAATCCTTGGCCACCCTCGGCTTCTTTGAAGGGGAAGAATAAGCTATGGATACTGCTTACCGCCGTAACGACAAAATCATTGCGCGCAAGTTCTATCAATACCTGATCCCGACGGTGTTGATGGTTTTGGCGATGCAATTCGGCTCGTTGGCCGATGCAATCGTCATCGGGAACTTCTTGGGTGATGGCGCCTTAAGCGCCGCTTCGCTCGCCCTCCCCATCGTCTTCTTGGTCGAGATCCCGGCGATGATGATCGGGCAGGGGGCCTCGATCGTCGGGGCCAATTTCATCGGCAAGCGCAAGATCTTGGAGGCTTCGCAGACCTTTAAGCTTTCGCTTTTCCTCTCCTTCGTCTCCTCGATGATCTTCATCCCGATCGGGGCGCTTGCGGGGGATGCCGTTGCAAAGCTTCTTGCGGGCTCCTTCAATGAGCTTGC
>CAMGZU010000085.1 GCA_946183085.1 uncultured Erysipelotrichaceae bacterium
AGATGGTTTTTGGATAGCCTAGCTTTTCGATGAGTTCCTCGTCCCAATCGCGGGTGGAGTAGTTGATTAATCCACTAGTCGCCCCATTGCAGTATTCTTGTTTCTTCTTTCCCGTCAAAAGGAAGTTCAAATAATCGGGGAGCATCATGAAGGTCTTCGCCTTTTTTAAGCGACCTTCCTTCAAATCCCGCATGAGTTGGTAGATCGAGGTGCTTGCTTGAAACTGAAGCCCATTGCTTTCATAAAGCTCGGCGAAAGGAAGGATGTCATAGACCGCGTCAATGGCGGGATCTTTTTCCTCAAGGCCATAGAAACACGGCCCGATTCTTTCGTCCTTTTCATCCATAAGCACATAATCCGATCCCCAAGCGTCGATTCCAAGGTAATCCGGGGTTTTTCCCGCTTCCTTCGCTTTCTTTAACGCCTTTTTGATCTCGAAGATGAGCCCATCGATGTCCCAAGAAGGGAGACCTTTATCTTCCTTTAAGAAAGAGGGGACGAAGCGATGGATCTCCTCGCATTCCAATTTCCCATCATGGAGCCTTCCCAAAATAGCCTTCCCCAAGCTTGGGACAATGTCGATGGCGAGGTAACGTTTTTCTTCCGCGGGGTTCTTCATCGTGATTTCTCCTATGCTTTTCTTTGGTAGTTGGCTTTCCGGTATTGGCTTGGCGTCATCTCTTTCTTCTTGCGGAACACCTTCACAAAATAATTGGGGTCTTCGTAACCGACGTAATTGGCGATGTCGGCGATCGCAAGGTCCCCACCCCGAAGAAGAGAACAGGCCTCCTCGATCCTTAGACGCGCCAAATAGTCAACGACGCCCATCCCCATCTCTTTTTTGAAGGTCCTTGAAAGGTGGTCTTTGGAAAGCAAGAACTTGTTGGCGACGCTTTCTAAGGTGACGTCTTCTGCATAATTCTCCTTTAAGAAATCCCGGACCTGAATGATTTTGGGGCTGAGGTTCTTATCGCTCTCCAAATGCTCCTTTACGGCGGTCGCGATCCGATAGATGTAATCACGGATCGCCTCGAAGAATTCCGGATAGTTCTTCGCTTTGTCCATGCGAAGGGTCGCGTCTTGGACGATCTTGTCGATCGTGATGACCGAAAGACCGCTTCGCTCCGCGGCTTTGCGGACAAGCGTTCTTAAGGAAGCCATCGCGACTTGGGGCGAATTGGGCACATAGACCCTTAGCTCATCCGAAGCCATCGTGGTCATGCTCGCGAAAATGCGTAAGGCGCGCTCCGGCTCTCCTTGCTCGATGTAGGATAAGAAGGCGTTCTCCGTCTCGTACTTTCGATAAACCGCCTCATACGAAGCCGGCAAGGCGTTGCTCTTATTTTCCTTATTTTCCTTTTCCCCGCCTTGGCCAAATCGCCTTAGTTCGAAGGAGAAGATCCGCTCCGGATAGAGCGAAGAGAGAATCATGGACAAAATGGAGGCGATGCTCGCCTGATTCCCTAACGTCAAAGACCCATAATAAAGGCGAAGGGGTTCCAAAAAAGAGCCCGAAAATCCGTTTTTGGAAAGGACTTCGACCGTTTGAATGTCAGTGAAAGGCTCGCGGATATAGGGACCGACGGCATAGATTTTGCCTTCTTCTTTGAAGAAAGAGCAACGGGTCCAAAAACGGTCGACCGCCTCCAAAAGGACCCCTTCTTCCAAACCGAGCAGCTCCTTTTTGATGCGCGATTCCACAAAGACGTCAGAAGGCGCCACCCCATTTTCCAAAGAACGAAGGAAAAGGGATAAGCCATCAAGCGATTCCTCCCATTCAACGACGCGGAGGTTGCTAATTTTGGAAAGCAAAGAGGGCAACAAATTTGCCATGACAATAATTTACTATATTTCGCATTTTCTTTCTACTTATTTATGAAAGCGCTTTCTATAATCAAAGCAAATCACAGGAGTCTTTTTATGGAACCCAACAAACAGACTTCAGGCACGACCTATCACAAAGCAAGAACGATAGACATTGCCCTGAGCCAAACCACCGGCATCATGCAGATGGCTTTCTACGTCCTCCTTGGCTACGCCGCTTATATCGGCAACCTCGGTTACGCCATCACCACCGCCTTAGTCGGCATCCTCATCACGTTAAGCCGCGTTTTTGACGGCGTTACGGATCCCATCATTGCCTGGATTATTGAGAAATGCAATTGGAAGCACGGCAAAGCCCGCCTCTTCTTGGTGATCGGCTGGGTCCTTATGGCCGTCTCCACCACGCTTATGTGCAACGTCTTCGCCGGCAAATTCTCGTGGGCCGATGAAGCCCAGACCCTTTCCAGCGGAGCCGGCATCGCGGTCTTCATCCTCATCTATGCCCTCTATATCATTGGCTACACCTTCACCTCGTGCACGGCCAATATGATCGGAAACATCCTCACCAACGACCCCAAACAAAGGCCGACCCTTTCCGTTTGGGCGACGATTTATTCCTACCTCTCCCCGATGATCATCTCCGCGGTCATCATGACGGTCTTGCTCCCGAAATTCGGCATCCAGCAAGCCAACAATGACTTTGCCTACACCAACGAGGTCTTCGCTTGGGCCAACTACATCGTCGTCGGCGTTTCCTTTGTCGCCCTCATCCTTTGCTGCATTGGCCTCCGCCGCTACGACAAGCCAGAGAACTACGTTGGTTTGCACGGCAAAACCAAAGTCACGATGAAAGACATGTGGAGCCTTTTGAAATCCAACAAGGAGCTCCGCCGCTATATCGTCGCCGCCTCCAGCGACAAATTGGCGCAAGGCATGGCCTCCCAATCGGTCATCACCACCCTCCTTTTCTCCGTCATATTGGGCTCGGCGGTCGGCTCGACCATCGTCTCGCTCGTCGCCATGGTCCCCTCGATCGTCTTCGTCATCATCGGCGCCAGGCTCGCCGGCAAACAAGGCAACAAGAAGGTCATGGTCCTCTGGTCTTGGATCTGCATCGCTTGGAACATCCTCTTCACCCTCTTCATCCTCTTCGTCCCGCAAAACTCGGGCAACCACTTCGGCTTCATGCTCATCCTCTTCTTCATCCTGATGCTTGGCAATAACGCGGTTAAGATGGTCGTTTCCGTCGCCACCGGCGCCATGCGCATGGACGTGGTCGACTATGAGCTTCAGCGCTCGGGGTCTTACCTCCCCGCCACCGTTTCGGCCGTCTATTCCTTCATCGACAAATTGGTCTCCGCGGTCGCTCCGATGCTTGCCACCCTCCTCATCGGCTTGGTCGGCTACACCGGTTCCCGCATCCCGATGGCGGGCGATGAGCTCACCTTCCCCATCCGCATCATCACCGCGGTCATCTACTGCGGATTCCCGATCCTAGGCTGGGTTTGCACGCTTCTTGCGATGCGCAAATTCTCCTTGACCAAGGAAAAGATGGAAGCAATCCAAAAAGAGATCGCCGTCATCAAGGCCCAGGAACTCGCCAAAGCCAACGGGGAAATCGTCGAAGCGAGCCCAAAAGAAACCATCAAAGAAGCCGGCGAGGAAATCACTAACGCCGTCGAACCTCCTTCCAAAGAGAAATAAACTCATCCACTTATGCCCTGAGTCGAATTTTCCCGGCTCAGGGCATATCCGAAAGGAACTTCATCAAATGCGCGAAATACAAAACATCAACAAAGGTTGGCTTTTCAACCAATATCCCGAGAAGAGCAGCGACTTCGTTTCTCTCGATCTCCCCCACACTTGGAATGCCAAAGACGGCGCCGACGGCGGGAACGACTATTACCGCGGCCGCGCCCTCTATCAAAAAAAGCTTGGGGAAATCGTTCTCCAAGACGATGAGGAGCTTTATCTCGAATTCCAAGGCGTAGGAATGTCGGCGGACGTCTATTTCAATGGCGAGCTCCTCGCCCATCATGACGGCGGCTATTCGACCTTTCGCGTTGATTTGACGAAATGCCTGCAAGGAGAAAACGAACTCAAGGTTTTTGTCGATAACTCCATCAATGAAACCGTCTATCCCCAGACCGCCGACTTCACCTTCTATGGCGGCATCTATCGCGATGTGAACCTCATCAAAGTCAAAAAAGAGCACTTCGCTTTGATGCATTGGGGCGGATGCGGCATCAAGGTCACCCCGCTTCTTTGTGGCAAAGACGCCGAAATCCAGATCGAAGCATGGATTGAGAACCCCAAAAGCGGGTCCGCCACTTTCTCCATCGGGGAGAAGGCAGTAAGCGCGCCCATCAAAGACGGCAAGGCCGAAGCAAAAATCCTTCTAAAACAAGCCCGTCTTTGGAATGGGTTCAAAGACCCTTATCTTTACGTTTTGAAAGCCGCCGTCGGCGAAGATGAGGCGGAGGTCCGCTTTGGCATTCGAAGCTTTGGCGTCGA
>CAMGZU010000086.1 GCA_946183085.1 uncultured Erysipelotrichaceae bacterium
CAAAAGGAGTACACCATGAGAAAACTTTGCGAATTTTTGAAGAAAAATAACGCGACGATCATCGTCATCTCGTTTGTGCTATTGGCCGTATATGCGATTTGCATGGCGACGCCAACCGCCTATCTTCGCTACTATGGCAATCTCGATACGTTCTATCAGCCGATCCAAGGCCTTAACGATGCCTTCATCTTCTTGGCCATCGGCGGAATCGTTTTGGGACTTCTCTACAACCTTTTCCGTAATAATATCCGCAAAATTTTCTACATCTCGAACTTCGTTTGGTTCGGACTTTTCTTGGCGCTTGACCTTGCGACCGTGATCGTGGTCATCGCCGGCGTCGCCAAATACCAAGGCCTCTATGGCGGCTTGGATTTCGCCGCCATCAACAGCTACTTTGAATCGACGGGTCTTCCCTATCGTGTTAATCCCAATACTCCCGTCTTCTTGCTCGGCTATCTGACCGCCGTGGTCATTCTCTTGAATGGCTGCGCGACCGGCTTGATCCTCTTCGATCAGCTTAAGAACCGGAAAGCCATGCTCGAAGCCATCGCCAATGACACTGTCGAGGAGGTCAAATAATGAAAATCAAGAATCCGTTGCTCCGTTTGATTTTCGCCAAACAGCTTGGCGAAAGCGAAGAAGAGAAGAAACTTCAGATTGACATGCTTCGTTATCGCGACAACAAACTCGCGACGACGCTTGGCTACATCGGCATGCTTTGTTTCATCTTGGCCTTCTGCTTCATCTACAGCACCATTAAGATCAGCGACAGCGATAACATCAACCTTTTGGGCATTACCCAATCGGGTTTCCTCTGCGGCCTCGACATCTTCATCAACATCATCATGTTGCTTTTCCTTTTCCTCGCGATTAACCAAATCAAGGTTTATTCCAAGAAATGGGCCTTTGCTACCATCGGCCTTGGCGCCTTCCAAATCCTCCGCGCCTTCTTGTATCCACTCGCGCTTCTTAATGCCGGTATCTTGGATGGCGGCCTCTTCACCGTCGTCCTCATCCTCTATATCATCTGCGGCGCGCTCTTGATCTTCGCGGGCATCGCGACGGTTCTCCTTCACAACACCTTGGAGAACTACCTCAAGACTGTCAAAGCGATCGAAAACGAAAGGTTGGCGAAATAACTATGGCATCTTTAAACCTCGAACATCTCCGTAAAATCTACGATTCCGGCAACCTTGCGGTCGAAGACTTCAACCTCGACATCAAAGATGGCGAATTCATCGTTTTGGTCGGCCCTTCTGGGTGTGGCAAATCCACGACCCTCCGCATGATCGCTGGCCTGGAATCCATCAGCGAAGGCAAACTCATGATCGGCGACAAGGATTGCACCAACCTCGCCGCGAAAGACCGCGACATCGCGATGGTCTTCCAAAACTACGCCTTATACGCCAACATGTCGGTTTACCAGAACATGGGTTTCTCGCTCATGCTTCGCAAAGTCGATCCTCAGGAAATCCACAAGCTCATCATGCCGGCCGCCAAGATCCTTGGTCTTGAAGGCCAGCTTAACAAGAAGCCCCGCGAATTAAGCGGCGGACAAAGGCAGCGCGTCGCCATGGGCCGCGCGATCGTCCGCGAACCGAAGGTCTTCTTGTTCGACGAGCCGCTTTCCAACCTCGACGCGAAACTCCGCTCCTCGATGAGGCGCGAAATCAAATTGCTTCACCATAGGTTAGGGGCGACCATGATTTACGTCACCCACGACCAGACCGAGGCTTTGACCCTCGCGGATCGCATCGTCGTCATGTCGATGGGCCGCGTCCAGCAAATCGGGACCCCATACGAAATCTATAACAACCCCGCCAACATCTTCGTCGGCAACTTCATTGGCAACCCGCCGATGAACTTCTTCGAAGGCACGATCAAAGATGGCAAATTCATCGGCAAGGGCTTCGAAGTCGTTTTGAGCAAAGAAAACGCCGCGCTCACCAAAGGCCACGATGGCAAGAAGGTGACGCTTGGCATCCGTCCGGAAAACTTCACCGCCGAAGGCAAAACCGACTTCAAAGTCGATTTGGTTGAGCACCTTGGCCAATATTCGCTCGTCCATGGTGACGTCGTCGGGAACCGCTGCATCTTGAAGCTCCATGGCTGGCAGCGCTTTGAACATGGCGACGACATCAAGATCGGCGTCCGTCAGGAAATGCTTCGTTTCTTCGATGAAGCGGGCGATGCCATCAAGGCAAAGGAGGAAAAATAATGGCGAAAGAAAAATTGAACCCCGCCGTTGCAGAAGAAGGCGAAGAGAACGTCATTAAAGAAGACGCCCTCGCCAATGCCGGCGCCGATGACGAAGCGTCCTTGTCGGATGCTTTGATGCAGAATCCTCTCAAGCTCACGTTAGTTCGTACGGTTATCCGCCTCAAAAACCATCTTGCAACCATCCCGATGCTGATTGTGGTGGCGGCGATGGTCATCATTACCTTCACCATCCCGACCCACGTTCAGGCGTGCTTGGCCCTCCATATGGACGATACCAACGCGCTTCGCTTCTTCGCGAACGTCCTCATCTCGGTCTTGTTGATCCTCGCTTATATGAAAGCGAGCTCCCGCAAAGCCGAAAAGAAGGGCAAGATCATCGGACACAGCGTTTTCTTCGCGATGGCTGCGTTATCTCTCTTCTTCGATTTCTATTTCATCTATGACGTTGGCATCGAGCTTCAGCTCGTCAACTCCATGAACTCGGTCAGCGCCTCCAACATCCCGCTTTGCACCGCGGCCGTCGGTTTCACCTGGGCTCACGCCATCGTCCTCATCATCGCCGTTGTTTTGGCGGCTCTTGTTCCTGTGGTTCAGCCTTTCTTCAAAAAGCTCCACGTTGAGTTCTTCAAGAAGAAATGAGCAAAAAGAACAAAAAGAACCCATCCGGCGTCTATGGCAACGTGGACGCGAAAGAAGAAGAAATCCAGGAGCCCATCAAGGTCTCCTGGTTTGACAAAATCCCTTATTGGGTCAAAGCCGTCTTCGTGAAGTATTGGTTCTTCGGGGCCATCTATTTCTTCTTCGTCATGGGTATTACCTCCTTTGTCGGCAATGCCTACGAAGTCGTCTGGCGGACCATCACGGTGTGTCTCGCCATTGGCTTCATGAACGATCTTCTCATCAATCACATCCTCTCCTTCATGGAGTGGAAGAAGGGCGAGGCATCCTATTGGTGGATGTTCAAGAACAAGAAGTTCTACTCGCTCCTCATCAACTTGGCCTATGGCGGCGTCCTAGGCCTTGCCGCGCAGACCGTGTGCGCGCTCATCGCGAATCAGATCACCGACCAGAATTGGCTTTGGGTCTGCCGCGAGCCCCTCACCTTCGCCCTTGTGGCCTTGGCCATCGATCTCGCCTTGATCTGGCTCAAGAATTGGATCGTCTATCTCGTCAAAAGGCGGAAGAGCCCTGAGGAAGGGGAGTTACTATGAAATTCGATTTGTTGCATCTCACTCCTGTCTCTGCTTCGTTTGAGTTGCAGAACTCTTCCATTTATTTTTCCGAAGAGCCTTATGACGTCACTTTGAACGGGAAAACCGTTCTTTTTGCTGTTAAGACCAATGTCTTCTCCCTTTTCGATTTGGAAGATGACACCGATTACGAAGTGAAGATCGGGGAGGATTCTCTCTCCTTCCATACCCCGAAAGCCGCGGCCATTCTCCGCCTTTCCTCTTTCCTCAAGCCGATGAATGGCGGCGAAGACGACACCCTCCGCATCCAAACGGCCATTATGACGACGCCCCGTGGCGGCGTCCTCATCTTGGACGAAAAAGAGATGCATGCGACCTCGCTTTTCTTGAAGAGCCACATGACCCTCGTCATTCCAAAGGGCTGCACCTTATTCGGCAATACCGACAAAGGCGCTTATCCCTTTATCCCGGGGGAAGTGGAGGTCAAAGACGCCCTCCCTTACGAAATCAATACCTTCGAAGGCGACCCGAAAGTCGGCATGCCTTCGCTTCTTAGCGCCTATTTCGCGAAAGACTTCAACGTCGTCGGCGAAGGCACGATCGACGCCCAGGCCCAGAAAAGCGAATTCTGGGTCGACGTCAAAAAGCTCAAATGGGCCAGGCCGCACGTCGTCTTCCTCAACCATTGCGAAAACGTCGGCTTCGCTGGCGTGAGTGTCAAAAACTCGCCTTGCTGGACCATCCATCCCTTCTTCAGCGATCACCTTGGCTTCTATGACCTTAAGATCTCGAATCCCAAAGACGCGCCGAATACGGATGGCTTGAACCCGCAATCCTGCGAAGACGTCA
>CAMGZU010000087.1 GCA_946183085.1 uncultured Erysipelotrichaceae bacterium
TAAAGAGGGCAACATCAACCCCGACCTTAAGTCGTCTCTTGTGATCGATGACGTCAAAGGCGGAAGGCTTCTTGGCTTTGGAAATGGATCCCCCTTCCATCCAGAATCCTACCTATCCAACCAAGCGACCGCCTATATGGGCGAAGCGCTCGCGATCTTCAAGGTGGATGACATCAAGAGATTCGATTTCCGTTTGAAGAGCGATTGGAACGAAGTCCGCTTCAAGGAGTGACAACCAACAAAAAGAAAGGCGCCACACAGGCGCCTTTTTCGATAAGAGAAGCGCGCCGTTTCCGACGCGCTTGTTGCTTAGGCTTGAAGATCGAGGTTTTCGCTTGGGACGTTTTCCTTGCGGATGACCCAGGTCGCTTCCCTCATCTTGCGGAATTCCTTTGCGACTTTCTCGTCGTAGACGCGCTGCTTCTCATCTTTCGCGTCTTGCTTGGCCTTGAGGGCGGCTTTCGCTTCGTCGCTTAAGGCATTGTATTTTTCTTCCGCTTCTTTGGCTTTGAGGGCCTTCTTTTCTTCGGCGGCGGCTTTCTTCATGGCGGCTGCCTTTTCTTTTTCGGCCTTCGCGGCTTGATAGGCCGCTTCCTCCGCTTCAAAGGACTTGCCGCTCTTTTCGCACTTGGCTTTGAGTTCGGCGATGCGGGCCGCTTCCGCCTTCTTGGCCTCTTCGGCTTCTTCGAGCTCCATCTTCTTCACCGGGTCGATCCATTCTTCGCCAGCGGCTTTCGCCTTGGCTTTCTGGTCGACGACGATGGCAAGGTGGTCAAGTTTGGAGAATTTCTCGACGTTCATGAAGAGGAACATCGCGGCGATGGCAAGGCAGCAGATGCCTTCACCGCCGAAGAAGATGATGGTGTTGATCAAGCGTTTCGCTTCTTCGGTCGTGGCCGCGGAGTTGGCAGCGAGGATGATGGCGTTGGCGATGCCGGTCATCGCGATCATGATCGAGCCATAGACCGCCATGGTGAAGCCATCGGTACGGACGCCGGTCATGGCCTCTTGATGGTCAAGGACGTCGGAAAGGAGAGCGAGGGAGATATACATCGCCGGGATCGTGCCGATCGCTTTGACGATGAAGGCCGCGATAGCCACCGCTTGTCCGCCTTGAGCGAAATCCATCGTCAAGGGCAAGAAGCCAAGGGCCGCGCCGACGACGGCCAAGATCGAGCCGACGAGGATCGAGCGGGCTTTGCCGAATTTGGCGGCGATTGGGGTGATGAGAATCATGCCTAAGGCCGTCGGGACGGCGCCGATGATGTTGACGGTGCCGGCGAAAGCGACGTTGCCGTTATCGAAGGCCTGGGCATACCAGGTGGCGCCGTTGTTTTTGAGCATGCCGCCGAGTTGGTAAAGGATGAAGAAGAGGATGACGAACCACCAATATTTGTCTTTGACGCAGATCTTGAGCTGCTCGGAGGTGGAGACTTTTTTGGCTTTGCTTTCGCTTTGGGCGGCTTCGCCTTCTTCGCGTCCAGCAAGGGTGAAGGATTCTTCGGTGATGCGTTCGCGGGTGAAATAATATTCAAGCAAGCAACCGAGGACCAAGGCGACGATGAGGACGATCATCAAGATGGTCCATTTGCCATTCGCCGCGGCGCGTTCCGCTTGGGTGGCGCCTTCTTTCGGAAGAAGGCCGAGGAGGTCGATCAAGAAGGGGCCGACCATGCCGCCAAGACCGGCGGCGGCGACCATCGCGCCATTGGAGGCGGTGGCCAATAAGCCACGAGCGCCGCTATTGCGGGTGGAAAGGTTCACAAGGGCGCTGTGGGAGGTGTAATAGAAGGGATAAGCGATCGCGTAATAAAGGTTATAGCCGACGGCGATCACGACAAGGGTCAGGATGTTCGGGCTTTGGGCGGTCGCGTTTTCCGGGAACGGGGCCAAGAAAAGCGCGATGAGGGCCAAAGCGATTAAGGGAAGCCCCGCCAAAAGGAAAGGACGAGCTTTGCCGGCTCTGGATTTGCTTTTGTCCATCAGCTTGCCGACGAGAAGATTGCCGATGATGATGATCACCACCGAAGCAAGCGGCAAGATCCACATGAAGGCGTTGGCCCATTCCTTTAGGCCAAGGACCTTATCCCAATATTGGGTGAGATAGGCGTTGACGATCGAGTTCGAGATCAAAGCCATGATCGGTCCGAGAAGGTAGCCGAACGCTGCCTCCGGGAACAGTTTGACATTCGCGCTCTTGACCTTCGTCGACAGAAGCGGGCTTTCGAATATCGACTTCTTTTTTGCTTTTGCCATGTTGTTTTCCTCCAGTTGCAATGGGGTTTCCTGACGCGATGAGACGATTCACCACTTCCGCCTTCTTTTGGCGTCATGAAACGTATGGCTTGTTAGTAGATTCATTATAAACGCACGCGCGCCTGCGATGAGATTTTTTACGTATATGAGCGAATATTGTGCATGAATTGCATCGAGGGCAAAGAAAAAACCACGAATGAGCAGATTCGGCCATTCGTGGTGTCTTCTCTTTTTAGAAATGCGTGACTTTGGAAACGATGGAGAAGATGATGCGGACCAAGAGCTTGCCCAAGGGGCCGGGGACGCGGAGCGATGCCACGTTGAAGGCGCGCGTCACCATCTTGAATTGGGCGGGATTGCTTTCTTTGCAGCGTTTGTAGAAGGCGTTCATCGCTTCCTTCGCCTCTTTGCTGCCGTTCATTCGGCAACAGAAGGGAACCTGGATCACCATGAGGATGAGGTGATGCCTCAAGAGGCGGTAAAGCCCGGGCTTTTCTTTCTTCAAGGGCATGATGTCGGCGAAATCAAAGATCCGTTGGCTGTTGTTCACGATATGGTCGAAGCGGGACAAAAGGGTCTTTTTGCCCATCGACTGACCGGGTCTCCCCATCAGGTATTGATAGAACTTGATGTCGAGATAACGGACCGTCTCGGTCTTGCTGAGGCAGGCGTAGACGAAATGGTTATCTTCGTAGAAGCAATGCTCGGGAAGAACGATGCCCGATGCGCGGACCGTCTCCAAGCGGAACATTGCCGAATGGATGGTGAAATACTCGCTCGTATTGAGGGTTTTGATGTCGTCGAGGCGGACCGTCTTATTCGCCTTGAGCCTATGGCGATAGGCGATGGTGTTCGATTCGTTCTCCCTCCCCTCCCAATAGGTGTAATTGGTGAGGTAGCAATCCGGGAGCTCTTTCGTGGACTTGATGTCTTCCAATAACGCGGTCAAGGCATCTTTGTTCACCCAGTCATCGCTATCTAAGACCTTGAAATAGAGGCCCTTGGCGTGCTGAATCGCCGTATTGATCGCCCCGCCATGACCTTTGTTCTCCTGATGGATGGGGATGATATTTGAATATTTCTCCGCGTAGCTTTGCGCGATCTTGAGGGTCTGATCTTTTGAGCCATCGTCGATGACCAAAATCTCGATCTCCCCTTCATGGCCGATCAAGGAATCCAAGGCGATGTGAAGATATTCTTCCGAGTTGTAGGAAGGGATCGCGAAGGTGATAAGAGGTTGGGCTAATTTGCTCATTTTTTCTTTTTGGCTTTGTTGAATTGATGGAGGCCACGCCAGAAGCGGCCGTTGAACATGGCGATGAGGCCGTCCAACTGCTTCATGCTGAGGGCGCCGCCCGTCATGCGCGATAGGGCGCGCGTGGGATTATAGTATACACCCATGATCAGGGTGTTCGCGGTCGTGCGCTTGCCGATCTTCTTCAAGAAGGAGATCGCGGTGCGGATGCCCCAAGCGAAGAAACGGCCGACCCAGCCGCGGGAATAACGGAGGTCGCAGATCGAGGTGTTGTAGTCGACGAGGATCCTCTTCTTCTTGATGAAGACGATGTTCTTCTCGGGGATCGGATGGCCAAGGAGCTCTTCGAATTCTTCGTCTGGCACCTCACGGACCATGCCCCTGCGGAGCAAGGGGATCTTCTCAAGATCATAGGGAGCGGGAGCATCCGTCCCAGCGACCTCGAAGGAGGTGTTCAAAACGCGGTCGACCGAAGAGGGGCCGACGTAGATGCGGTAAGCGCCCGGTTCCACCTCAAAGCGGTTGGTCTTCACGTTGAAGTAACGGAAGGTGTATTCGTCAAAAGGAATCTCCACTTCTACTTCCTCATGGGCTTTGATAAAGACCTTCTTGAAGCCTTTGAGCTCATGGTGAGGACGGGGCAAGAAGGAATTGGGTTTGCCAACGTAAAGCTGGGCAATCTCTTTGCCGTCGACATCCGAGTCGTTTTTGAT
>CAMGZU010000088.1 GCA_946183085.1 uncultured Erysipelotrichaceae bacterium
GAAGATTTTGGAAGCATCCACGCGGATGAAGTTTAGTTTGAATTTCTCTTTGTCGGTAAATAAGGCCTCGACGGCATCGGCTTCGCCTTTACGGAGCAGGCCATGATCGACGAAGACGCAATAGAGATTCGAGCCGATCGCCTTGTCAAGGAGCGTGGCCGTGACGACGGAATCCACGCCGCCAGAAAGGCCGCAGATCACCTTATGACGGCCAACTTGTTTTTTGATCTCGGCGATCTTCTCCTCTAAGAAAGAATCGCCTTTCCAAGTGGGCTTGGCCCCACAGATCTTGCGGACGAAGTTCTCGAGCATCTTTTGGCCGTATTCGGTATGTTCGACCTCCGGATGGAATTGGACGGCATAGAGTTTGGCTCTGGTGTTTTCAAACGCGCAGTTGGGCGTTAAATCGCTTGAAGCGGTGTTCTTGAAACCTTTTGGCAAAACGGTGACCTGATCGAGGTGCGACATAAAGACCTCGGTTTCTGAGGGAACGTTATGGAAAAGCTGTGAAGGGGCATTGATGGAGACTTCGATCCGGCCGAATTCTTTCTTCGCGCCTTCTTCGACTTTGCCACCAAGAAGGTGGGCCATCAGCTGCGCGCCATAGCAAATGCCGAGGATCGGCTTGCCAAGATCAAAGATCTTTGGATCGACGGTCGGGGATTTCTTCCGGTAACAAGAGTTGGGCCCGCCGGTGAAAATGAAGCCAAGAATCGATGGATCCTTCAAATCCTTGATGGGGGTGGTGCAGGGGAGGACCTCGCTATAAACGTGGAGGTCGCGGACTCTGCGGGCGATCAATTGGTTATACTGACCGCCGAAATCGAGAACGATGATTCTTTCTTTTGCCATGGTTTTATTAGAAGATTATGCCCCTTTTACAAAGGGTGCGGTAGAAGAAACCTCTTTCATCGAAAAAGCTGTCTTTTCCCTCCTTTATAAAGGATGGGAACGATTTATAATTTCCTGTTAGCCATGACGTCGGAAGAGCTTGCGAAGAAGAAGTATGAGGATATGACGACGAAGAAGGTCTCTTCGCTCGTCGTTCGTTTCGCCATCCCTTCCGTCATCTCGATGCTGATTACGAGCATCTATAACCTGGTCGACACGTTTTTTGTTGGCGACATCTCGACCCAGGCGACCGCGGCGATCGGCGTCGTTTTCGCTTATAGCGCGGTCATTCAAGCCCTTGCCTTCTTCTTTGGGCATGGCTCTGGGAACTTCATTTCCCGCGCTTTGGGCGCGAAAGATCGTAGCTCCGCGGACAAGATGGCCGCCAATGGCTTCTTCACGTCCTTCTTCGTTGGCTCGTTGATTGGCTTGTTAGGCCTCATCTTCATGAAGCCATTGCTGACATTCCTTGGCTCAACCGAGACGATTCTTCCAGAGGCCGAGAGTTACTTTGTTTCTATCGCCATCGCGACCCCGTTCATCATGTCGAGTTTGGTCCTTAACAACTTGATGCGCTTCCAGGGCAACGCGGCCTTCTCGATGATCGGCATTGGGGCAGGCGCGCTTCTTAACATCGGTCTTGATCCTCTGCTCATCAAAGTATTTAACATGGGCGTTTCTGGCGCTGGTTTGGCAACGGCGATCAGCCAATTCGTGTCGTGGGTGCTTTTGTTCCTTCTTTCACGAAAGGGAGATGGCGTGCTCATTTCTTTCCGCAATTACAAGCCAACGATCGCCCAGTTCCTGCAGATCATTCGTGGCGGTCTTCCCTCCCTTGGTCGACAGGGCCTTATGTCGGTTGCCTCTATCGTGTTGAACAACGCCGCCAAGACCTATGTTTCACCGGAAATGGTGGATAGTGCGATAGCGGCCTTTACAGTTGTGACACGCGCAACGAATTTCGCCGCTTGCATCGTCATTGGATTCGGTCAAGGGTTCCAACCGGTGTGCGGTTTTAACTTCGGAGCTAAGAAATATGACCGCGTGAAGAAGGCATTTTGGTTCACGGTAATTAGTGGAACGATCTATGGGGCGCTGATGGGCTTGATTGGTTATTTGTTGGCCCCGCAAATCATCATGGCCTTCCGCGATGAGGATCCAGAACTTATCGTGATTGGCGCTGCGACATTACGCTTTAATTGCTTCACGTTCATCACGCTTGCCTTTGTTACTTTAACCAATATGTATTTGCAGACGATCAACCGAACCATCCCGGCTACACTGGTCGCGATGACGAGGAGCGGACTCTTCTTTATCCCGCTTGTTTATATCTTGGGATCGACGATGAACATCCAAGGTTTGGAGATGGCCCAGATGTTTGCAGACATCGGAGCGGTCTTATTCGCTTTGCCATTTGCTTTATATGCATTGAAGAGCATGAGCGGGACGAAAGAGCTCGCCACGCATCTGGAATAGGAGGAAAGAATATGTACAAAGAGTCGAATTTATCGAAACTTCGGGCAAAAATGAAGGAGGATGGCCTTAAGGCATATACAATTGTCACAGGCGATCCACATGACTCCGAAGAACCCGCTGGTTTCTATGGAGCGGAGCGCAAATACTTCTGCCCATTCACGGGCGACAACGCCATTGTGCTCATCACGCAAGATGAAGCCTTGGTCTGGACCGATGGTCGTTTCTTTATTTCCGCTGAGCAAGAGCTTGCGGGAACGAGTTTCAAACTCATGAAGGTCGCCACCCCTGGCTATCCTTCTTTTGAAGAATACGTGCAAACGAATAAGCTTTATCCTCTTGGCACGAACTTCTTGATGGTTTCACCGGAAGCGATCAATGGTTTTAAGGGCAAGAATGGGATCGTTGTTGATTGCGACTATTCTTCTCTTGTCGAGGACCGTCCTGCCTTAAGCGAATCTCCTTTGTGGCGTTTCGACGATCCAAAATACAACGACGCGACAAGCGAAGAGAAGATCGCCATCGTTCTTCAGTCGATGAAAGAATATGGGGCCAAAGCACATTTGGTCACAACTTTAGATGACATCTCCTGGCTCACGAATCTTCGCGGCGATGACGTGAACTGCACCCCAGTGTTCTATTCCTATCTCTATATGTCTTACGAAGAGGGCGTGCATCTATTCGTTAACCCCAAGCGAATCACCTTTGATCTTCCTGATATCACGATTCATCCCTACGAAGAAATCGATGAATTCCTTAAGGAGCGGGCGGATATCCCGACTCTTGTCGATCCAGACAAATGCAACGCGCATATCTATGACATCTTGAAGAATCCTGTTAACCATCGCGCTCCCTCCAACATCCTAAAAGCCGTCAAAGGCAAAAAAGAAATCGAGAACATCATCTCGATCCAAGAAGAGGATGGCGTCGCCTTATTGAAGTTCATGCTCTTCTTAAAGAAGAACAAAAACAACAAAGAGCTTACCGAGTGGGACTATGCCGAGGTCCTTCAGGGCTTCCGCGGCGAGAATCCGCGTTACATTGGGGATTCCTTCACGACGATCGCCGCTTATGGTCCCAATGCCGCGATGATGCATTACGCCCCAACGGAAGAAGTGAATGCCAAAGTCGATGGCACGTGCATCGAGCTTTTGGTGGATTCGGGTGGCCAGTATCTTGGAGGAACCACCGATACGACCAGGACTTTCGCCATCGGCGAATTGACGGACGAATACATTCATGACTACACCTTGACCCTGAAGTCGGTGATTGCCTTAAGCAGGGCGATCTTCCTCCATGGCACGAGTGGCGTCTGCTTGGATTACGCCGCGAGAGAAATCATGTGGCGCGAAGGCATGGACTATAAGTGCGGCACCGGCCATGGCGTTTCCTACGTCGGCCCCGTCCACGAAGGCCCCAATGGCTTCCGTTATCGCACGATGCCTGGCAAAGACGATGGCGCCATCAACGTTCCCGGCATGGTCACGACCGTCGAGCCCGGCGTTTATAAGGCGGGCAAATATGGGATCCGCATCGAAAACAACCTTTTGACGGTGCCGGCCTTTGAAACGAGCGATGGGCAATTCTACAAATTCCAAACCATCACTTATGTCCCCATCGAAACCAGGGCTTTGGATTTGTCTCTCTTAAACCAAGAAGAGATCGATTGGCTCAATAGCTACCACAAAGACGTCTACGAGCGCCTTTCCAAACGGGTGGATGGCGAGCTTCTTGCCTATTTGGAAGAAGTGACAAAACCGATCCAAAAATAAACGATACGTCCCATCGGAAAACGAAAAGAGGCACCCCGTTGTGCCTCTTTATTCTTTGTGGAGCTTCTTTCCGATTGCGTGA
>CAMGZU010000089.1 GCA_946183085.1 uncultured Erysipelotrichaceae bacterium
GGAGTTACAAATACCGCTTTTCTGTCGATGAAAAGCCTTGCTTCAGGAGTACCCAGTCTTCTCTCTGGCATCTTTTCATTCATCCGCTGGGCTTGAGTCCCCAGAGCCCTCATCCGCATCCGCTTCCGCCATAGCGCTTTCAAGGCGTTCGCTGATCATCACATATAATTCTTCTTCTGGTATTGCGTCCATCAGCCTGACGCTCCCGATTTCGCTGATTAGCTTGAGAAGCTTCCTGATTTTCCTCGTGGGAACTTTGACGGCATTCGACGACTCGTATTCCATCGTCGCCCTTACGATGTTCTTTGCGATATTCGGGATATCGATGAAATTACGATAAACCATATTTATGTAAAGCTGCTGGTTTTCAAGAAGGTAGCGTACATAGGCGCTTTCCGGCTCTTTCGCTTCTCCTTTGGCTAAGTCGGCCATGTAAAAATACTGGCCTGCAGGCTGAAGCATAAAAGAGCGTCTGGCACTGGTTCCTTTCGGAAGCCAGAAAGTGACGATGCCTTCCACCGTTGCGGCGCTAGTGGCGAGAATGAACTTATAAAGCTTCGTAAAGCTGAGCCACGCCCAAAAGCGCACGTCTCCCAAGATGTGCTTCGGCAAGCCTTTGGCTGCGTTATAGAGGTTTAGCGCCGTCGTTAACATGGCATCGAAATCTTCTTTCGACGACGGGATAAGAACGTCAAAGTCGTCGATCTCGAACGCGGTGTCCTCAAAGGGAGACCCATTCGCAAACGCATAGAACCAATCGAAGGACTCAGGGTGTTCCTTTATTTTCGCCGAAAGGTCGGCTGCGTAGTTCCTTGAAGTGGCGTAGACCTCGTCGGTCATGAGTAAGACCCTTATTTTATTCATCATCTTCACTTCCTCCATTGCGGATTAGTTCGTAGCTGCAACGAATCGCTTTGGACAAAGGGTAATCAAGAAGCGATTGCGCCAGGACGTAAGAAGGCTTCTCCCTAAATTCTTCGTAAGTTAGCTTGCGGGCGAAAACTTTTTCGAAACGGGCCTCGACGGACATGAACCACCGATAGTTTCTCTCCAGATCTTCAATGGCGGTGTTGCCTGGCTCGCTTTTCACAAGCTCGAACGCATGGCTAAGCGCCGGGACTAGCATTGTCGCGAATGGCAACCATTTATAATCGGCCGAACCTTTGAAACCGTTGTATTTGTTGTAGGTTTCTGTGGAAAGGTTGATCTCGATCTTGCGGTCCCCTACTTGTATGTCTAGGCTGTCGTCAAGAATGTCAGGGTTGCCAACGACATCGAAAATAGAGGACGCGATATTGTCGTCGTCCACATCGAAGGCGATGCGGAAGCGGTAGCATTCATCGATGGCCAAAACGTCGTATTTCTCGACGTCGAAATCCCGGAATTCGCCGTATATTTCATCGATATCATCAGGGGAATACGGTTTGATGTCCGCCAAGGCGAAGATGTAAAAGCAAACCTGTATTTGGCCGTTCAGGATCGCCAAAGGGATTCTGATGGTTTCGTTCTCCTTGCCCAGTTTGAATATTCTTCTATAACGAGACCCAGAGCACTCGATGTAAAGGACGCATTCGGCCTTGCCTTCGTCGATTAATGATTCGATGGTGCCGTTTGTTAGGTCGTAATGCACGTTCGATAGTATTAGGCATTCCTCGTCGCTATCTTTCTCGAAATAGCCAGAAAAGAATGAATGCCTGAATTGACTTAGCGATCGATCCGAGTTTAACACCGGATACGGAAATAACCGTTTACCGTAAAGCATATAACCTCACCTCCACCGAGAAGAGACCCTTTTGTGGCGTCTTTATTTGAATGCTGACCAATTCGTGGTCCTTCATGCTGAATTGAATCGTCCTCTTTTTCTTGACGACTAGCTTGTTGCCGAAACGTTGGGCGGCTTCGATAGGCAAATCCGTCCTTTGTCCGCCGGCATCAAGCATCGCCAATTCCAATTCGACCTGGTCTTCCGTCTCCGGGGCGTAGAAAGCCAATTCGTAGAGACCGGCGGACTTATCGCGGCAGAAAAAGCGATATTTGACACCGACCATTTTGTTCCTGGCGAACCTCTCGCTCCCGTCGTTGTTCTTTTTCCCACTTTCCTGTTGGTCCCCCGGGATCATTCCACTACCGCTAGATTCGTTATGCCCGTCCGGATGGAGGAACTCTTCCAATTGGAGTTCGGCCTTTTCCCCGATTTCCATGCCAACGCCGTTTCCATCTGGGTCGTCTTCGTATGTTTTTATCTCCGAGGTTCGTTCGCGCTTTACACCGCTCATCAACGGCTTATCGATTATTTTGGCCGGATGGTCAGTCGGCTTCTGATTGGATTCATCGCTCTTTTCGGGAAGGTATTCTGAAGCGCCCTCGGCGTCCATTCTCGTAGTTTCCGGGGAACAGAGCGCGTCGCTGATTGCGTCTTTTATCTTTTTGATAAGCTGCTTGTGGAGGGTCTCCGCTTGTTCGCGAAGCTCTGAGTCCTCGATGCGCTGCCACTCCCAGTCGTTGTGCGCCGGGTTCTCCGCTTTTTTGAGAAGCGTGGCGAGGCTGCCTTTCGGGATTACGCATAAAGCGCTGACGCTTAAGGTGTTGCTCACGATATTCTTTGCATCCTTAATTTTCATTAAGGGATGTCTTACAAGCGCGCAGTTATTCGTCGCAAAAACATGCTCGTCGCCAGTGAAACGTTTGTAGTAAAGATCGACGGTAGCAAACGTGTCGCCATCGAAATCCACCGGAATCGCTTGGTAATGCACACCTTCGCCTCGAGAAAGCAACACGCTCTGGGAGATGACGCTTCTAGATAGGTAATCATGAGTTCCAGACGCGAGTTCAACGGCGACTCTTGCGTAATTATTTTTGTCTACGATTCTCCCTTCAATTCGAACCTCCAACCTCCCTGAAGCGATGGCAACCATGAAGGAGTCGAGAATCTTCGCGAGCATAACATTCTTCCAGTTATCGCCGCCCTTAAAGCCCAATATATAAATATCCGTTCCGTAATTCTCACCGGTTCTTTGCTTGAAGTTTGGGTCGAGGTGCAGTTCTCCCTCGATTGGATTGTTCTTTTCGTCGATTCCGAAATAGCCAATGCCTTGCGTTAATTCGTTAGTTGGGGAATCTTTGACTCGGCTGGAAGCAAGATAGGCTATTCCCTGATATCCCTTTTGCTGGCCTTTTTGAGCATAGGTTGCATAGAAAACGGTTCGCACAGAAGAATTTACAAATGTAGCGTATTTGCCAACGCCTTTAGATCCGCCTTCGTCCACGCCTTTTCCTGATTCGCCGGACCCGTGCAACAAAGAATACCAGGGGCTATCCTCGTCCTCGAAGTCTAGGACGCCGTTTAGGCCGGTTGTGGAGAAGTCGCTAACGCGAAGGCAAGGAATACGTTCGCTTTGCATGATTTCGATCATTTGTTGGAATCTGGCTCCTTCTCCGCCGGACGCCTTGTCCCAATATTCCCGGCATCTGTTTAGTTCATCCAACAGCTCCGAATACCCGGGGATTGAAGATGTCCGCATTTCGAACAGATGAATATCGATAATAACGGGCTTCTTCTTTTCCGCCATTTCAGGACGCAGGGCATCGTTTGAGTTCTGGCAAAGTTCTCTCGCGGCTGAAGCGAGGCGATCTGCCATGAAGGTATGAAAATCCGAGGTATCGAGCCCGTTCTTCTTTGTTCCCCCGTTTCCCGGGAATCTCCATTTAATCTTCTTTTCTGCCATTATTTCGCCTCCTTTATCCTGTAATCCAATCGACTCCCTTTTGGGGTGACCTCGAATTCGAATTCTCTTTGCAGATACGTAGCCACCACGCCGAGCACGATGTATGGGTTGAGCGGATGACCACCAATTACTTTGGGCATTCCTGCCAAGGCGGATTTCGCATCGCTCGCGTAAAGCCCGCGCCTCATCACGATCTGCCCCACTTTGTCCCTTATGGCATCAATTTGCTCTCTTGTGACGGACGACTTGCTTGCCTTCTCCATTCCAAATCGGTCAATTAGGATGTATTCGTCGGACATCTCCTCGAAGACATCCATGAAATTGAT
>CAMGZU010000090.1 GCA_946183085.1 uncultured Erysipelotrichaceae bacterium
AGAAAAGCTTCTCGCCAGAAGAGGTCGAACAATTCGCGAAGCAAATCGGCGTTTTGCCTCTTATCGTAACGATGTGCTTAGAAAAAGATGGACTCCTTCCCGAAGAGGCTTTCTCAGAACGCTTTGACGTTACTTATAAGACGGACGAGCTCCTTAGGTTGGAGCAACAAGAGGTCAGATAAAAAGAATCATGTAATGGGGGATGGTGAGCTTGCCTTGGTCAAAGCCGATATTCCCTTCGATCAGCTTGTAGCCGACTTTCGGCCGATAACGCTTTAGGAAATCATTCAGGGTGATGGAGGAGGAATTCCCCGCCTTCACTTCGATGGGGAGGACTTCCCCGTCTTTTTCGATGAGGAATTCCAGTTCGTGGTCGTCATCGGGCCGGTAATAATGGAGTGAGTAACCTTTGCGGACGAGCTCCGAAGCGATGACGTTTTCGTAAAGCGCCCCTTTGCCATTCCCTTTTAGTGTGCCGTTAAGAAGAGCAACTTTCGTTTCTCGGCCATACATTTGGGTCAATAGGCCCGTATCGTTCACGTAAAGCTTGAATTGTTCTTCTTTCTCGTTTGCCTTTAACGGGATGTAGGGTTCCGAGACGTTATAGCAGGCGTTGACGAGCGAAGAGTCTTTGAGCCATTTGACGGAACCGCCGTATTTCCGGCTCGTCTTGCCTTTTTCCACGAAGGCATATTGGAAACGACCGAGTTCCCTGGCGAGTTGTTTCGGGATGGATTCGTAGCAGGCTCTGACTTTGATCTTTTGCTCGCCTTTGGCGTGCTTGGCAATGTCATTTTGGTAATCGAAGAGGACTTTGTTTTGGACGCGGATCGCTTCGTTATAATCCCCATTCGGGATGAAAGCGTCCACCACTTCGGGCATCCCGCCCACCACCATATATTCGCGGAAAAGAGCCTCGAAACGGTCATTGACGGCATCGGGGACCTTTTCTTTCTTGTCGAAATACTCTTTTAGGGCGGCAAGACGGGTTTCGTCGTATCCTTTGGCCCAAAGGAATTCCTCAAAATCCAACGGGTACATGGTCAATGGCGTTTCATAGCCGACGGGGATGGATTCGGGGACCTCGACGTCTTCGTCGTCGTCTTCGCCATATTCGAGGCCCAAAAGAGAGCCGGAGGCGATGACGTCATAGTCGAGGTTCGTCGCCAAAAACTTGATCGCTGTCCTCGCCGCGCCGCAGGTTTGGATCTCATCCAAGAAGATCAATGTCTTTCCGGGGATGAGCTTTGCCTCCGGAAGCATCAAAGAAAGATTGGAGAGGATGGTCTTTGGATCCTTCTTGCCATGGAAAGCGTCTTTTAGCTCGGGGCTCGTAATGAAATTGATGTTGATGAACGATTCGTAGCATTGCTTGCCGAAAACATCGACCAAATAGGATTTGCCAACCTGCCTCGCCCCTTTGATGAGCAAGGCTTCCGGGGCGCCTTTTTCCCGCCTTCTTTGCTTCCAGGCGAGCACTTCATCGAACGCTTTTCGTTTGAGCATAAAAGCACCTCCTCGCGTTTTCTTCTTCTCTAGATTAACTTTTCTATAAATAGAAATCCACAGGCAAATGCATCAAATCGGAGGGTGGTTTATCAAAAAAGTGCATCAAATCGGAGGGTCATTTCTCCAAATAGTGCATCAAATCGGAGGGTCATTTCTCCAAAAAGTGCATCAAATCGGAGGTTGGTTACAAACGGAAATTGACCAAGAAGAGGGTGAAGGCGTATCCGGCATCCACCTTGCCGGAAAGAATCGAGCGGTCGGTGGAATAAAGCTGTTCCATGATGCGGATGAGCCTTTGGCTCGAGACACCATAAAGGTTGCGCATCGTGATCTCCGCGCGGATCGGCTTGCAGCCAAGCTCTTGGCCGATCATCGCCGTCGAATAGCCCTTAGAATGGAGATAGAGGACTTGGTCCATGAAGCGGAACTGATTGGCGAGTAAGCCAAGAAGGGTGACTTCTTCGGCCGCGCCCACCGCTTTTAAGCCTTGATAGATTTCGAGGGCTTTGCGGTTATCGCCTCTAGTTAAAGCGTTGCTCATCTTATAGATGTCTTCTTCAAGATAAGGCGTCGTCATCGCTTCGATCGTATCGAGGGTGATGTCTTCCCCATTGGCGTAAGCCAAAAGCTTCTCCGCCTCGTTTTTGAATTTGCCATAATCGCCGCCGATGCGGAGGTTTAGTTCTTTTGCCGCAGCCAAGTCAATGGAAGAGCCGCGGTTTTTGAAATAACGGACGATATAAGAATTCCAGCTATCGGGCGTGAGGTTGGGGACTTCTTGGATCTGGCCGCCGTTTTTGACGATTAGCTCATACGCTTCCGATTTGGTGTCGATCGCCCCATAGACGAGGAGATAAAGCTCCACGCTGTCGTTAGGATGAGCAAGATAATCCAAAAGATAGTCGATCTTGTCTTCTTTGGCGAATTTGTATTTGGCGCCCTTCTTGAGGAAGGCGCAGTTTTCCATGACGACGCACTTTTTGGCAAAGCCAAGGGAAAGAAGCTCGCATTCCCGCATCGCCTCTTTGACGGTGGCTTGATTCATGTCGAAGGCGATGTAGTTAAAGGAATTCCGTTCGGGGAAATCCTTCTTGATCATTTTGTTGGCGGCCTCTTTGGCCATCAAATCCTGTTCGGCGAAGATCAGATGAATCATTGGGCTTATTATAGCCCAAACCCGCGCAAGGTTAGATAAGAAATCGTCCCCTCCTGATCGGTCCTTCGGATTTGGATTCCAAGGCTTTTCAAACGGTTTAGGACGCTTTCATGGGGATGGCCATAGGAGTTATTGAGGCCACAGCTTAGAATCGCGACTTCCGGGGTGACCGCTTGAAGAAAAAGAAGCGAAGAAGAGGTGTCGGAGCCATGATGCCCCGCTTTCAAGATATCGCAATCAAGCTCTGGATGCTCCTCCACCACCTTCTTCTCCACCCAAGAAGGCGCATCCCCCATAAAGAGCCATTTCTTGTTCATGAGCTCCATGGCGATGACCAAGGAGGAATCGTTCTCTTCCTTGGCTTCATAATGGTTGTAATTGGCGAGATGGATGCCACCAATCGTTAAGGGAAAAGACGAAGCGTCTTCGATGTAGCGTTTTACCTTGAACTTCTCTTTTAGAGAAGAAGATGCGCCCATATGGTCATAGTCACCATGGGTGACGATGAGGGCGTCGATATGATAGATCCTTCGTTTTCTTAGATAGGGAATCAAGACTTCTTCCGCCATATCGAAGCTGATGTTCCCGCCCGTATCGATCATCACCGTATCGAAGCCATCTCTTATCAATGTGCAATCCCCTTGGCCCACGTTAATGAAGGTCACTTCGCTGGTGCAAAGAGGAACGATCGGGAATAAGGAGACGCCATATAGGAGAAGGCTCGACAAAGAAAGCTTCATCGCTAGCGACCGGTTCCCAATCTCTAGGAGATAACCGATGAAGACCAAAAGAAGATAGTAAAGGAAGATGGCAAAACCACTTGGGACGGGAAGAGAGAAAGAGAAATCAAAGAAGGCCATCGTCTTGAGGAAATGCCGGAAATAAAAGGCCATGGGTGATAGGAAAGGAAAAGGCACCGTGACAAAGGAAAGAAGACCCAGCAGATAGAAAAGAAAAACGAAGGGAAGCAAGGCCCAAGAGAAGAAGAGATGAAAGAGATGGAACTTGCCACTACTTAAGGTAATCGGGAATATCAGTAGATATACGAGCAAAGAAGAAATAAGCGAGCGGTAGACTTTCTTTTTCGACTGAATGATGTTTTGCGAAAATTGGAAGAAAAGTGCAATGCCAAAGCCCAACAAAAAGCCATTTTGGAAGGCGAGATAACGGTCGATTGCCAAGAGAAAAAGACCAATGAAACTGAGCCGTTCCAAATAGGAAAACCGCTCCTTCAAAAGATCCTTGTTGAGGAGGTCAAAGGAACGGGATAGATAGACGCGGAGGATCCCGATTTTGTTGATGGACAAAGGAAGGAGAATGGTCCCTAGAAGG
>CAMGZU010000091.1 GCA_946183085.1 uncultured Erysipelotrichaceae bacterium
GTTAGGGTTTTCTTTTTCATTTGTTCGTTACCTTGTTTGCAAAAAATGATTCTAATTCTTTTCCACTCGTTTTTATAGGGACTCCATCATCTCGAGGACGATACCGCTTGAATGGGCCGCCGCCAAATCCCCAAAGCCTTCATAAGACTCATGGGCTTCCCCGTCGGCTTTGTCGCTTAAGGCGCGGAGGACGACGTAAGGCTTATCGTAATTCTCGCAAACCGCGGCTACCGAAGCCCCCTCCATCTCGCAAGCGAAGGCGTTGAAGTCCTCGCGGAGCTTTTCTACATAGGATTCAGAGGCAATAAATTGATCGCCCGAAGCGATGCGGCCCTTGTGGACATCAGATTCGCCCATGAGTTCCACCGCCACTTTATAGGCGAGGTCCACCAACGCCTGATCGCAATGATAGACGATGCCTTCTTGATCGCCAAATCCTGGATCGCCGCCCCGCCAATGGAAGCCATCGTTTGCGATGATGCCATAATCGTGCTCGACGATCTCCGTGGCAATCACTTCGTCTAGGACTTTGGCCTCTTCGGCCACGCCCCCGGCGATCCCGGTGAAGATCATCTTGGAGACGTTGAAGCGGGTAAGCATCGCGGTCGTGCCTGAGGCGCAGCGGATCTTGCCGATGCCCGAACGGGCGATGACGACGTTTTTGTTTCTTAATGTCCCAACGTAATAAGGACTTCCGCCATAGGTCTCCGTTTTCTCAATCTTGGCTTCCTCGAGCAAAATGGCGATCTCGTTATCCATCGCGGAGATGATGCCAATGTATTCTTTGCTCTCTTCGCCACAAGCGAAAAGGGAAGCTGCCAATAACGGCAAAACGGCAAACAGGAATCTGTGTTTCATATTCTCTCCTTGAAATAACAAAAGAAGTTTACGGCACTAAGGCGCATTTGCCATCCTTTTCTTTATAGAAAAAGCAAAAAAACTTCCTCTTTTTGCCGAACACCCTACAATATAGCCCTATGCAAGCCTGGATCTCCTTAATCGCCATCGCCTTCGGCCTTGCCATGGACGCTTTTGCGGCCTCCATTGTCGACGGCTTGCGTTACCGCAATTCCTCGAAGCGCCATGGCGTTATCGTCGCGCTTACTTTTGGCGTCTTCCAAGGCGTCATGCCTTTGATTGGCTATTTCTTGGGGAGCCTATTTATTTCTTATATCGAAGCCTACGACCACTGGGTCGCCTTCGCTTTGTTATTGCTGATCGGCGGACTGATGATCTTTGAAGGTGTCAAAGGCATTGTGAAGCCCGAAAGCGTGGAAGAAAAAGAATTCTCTCTTAAAGAGGTCCTCTTTCAAGGCGTCGCCACTTCGATCGACGCTTTGGCGGTCGGCATCACCTTGGCGACCTTAAACATCTTCATCGTCTGGGATGCCTTGGTCATCACTGGCATCACCACCGCCGTCTGCCTCGTCGGCTTCTTCTTAGGCAAAGTCATCTCCAAAGCCCTCAAAGGCCGTTATAGCATCGCCAACGTCATCGGCGGCGTCATTCTTATCGCCATCGGCGTCTCGATCGTCATCGAGCACATGACGGCTTAACGGCAAAAACTCTCCCCAGTTTCGACCAACCTTAGTTCGCGGAAGCGCTTGGATCATCGAAGGAGAGATCTTCTTCAAGGTCGTCTTTGTCGTATTCCACCACCATCGAGAGATCTTTGTCTTCGGCCGCGTTATGGATGGCCTCGCCGAAATCGGCTTGGATTTGCTGCTCTTGGGCCGCTTTCTCCGCGAGAATGGCTTGTTGCTCCTCAGGCGACTTGCTCTTGAATTCATCGAGTTTGGCCTGCTCGCGGGTCGCGTTAGCGAGTTCGCGGTTGGCGTCGAGCGTCTTCTGCCTTTGCTCCAAGAGCTTATCAGCGAACTGGCCGATCTCATTGACGTCATTGATGCGATGCATCGGCTTGCCCGAGAAGTTTTGGAGGACGTTGCCTTTCGCATCAAGATGGCCGATCTCGGCCTTTTCGCGTTTGTAATTGTCCACCGCTTCCTTCAAGGCGAGGGCCGCCTGCCATTTGGCGTCGTTGCCTTCGCTATACAGATCATCGGGGGCTGGGGTGTTTTGATAGTTCTCTAGCGCCTGAAGGACATTGCTGTAACGCTGGCTGACGCCCATGAAGGGCTTATGGCTCTTGGCTCTAGCGAGAAGATCCTTGGTGTTGTCGGGGCGGAGCATGCTCTTTAAGGCGCGCTTATTGAGCTCGGATTCCTGCTTGATCTTCTGGGTGAGGATCTCGCCAGTCGTGGCGAGGTGTTGTGCGGAGTTGATCTTTTCGAAGTAGTTGTTCCCCTTCCGCAATTCGTTGAGGCTCAGCTTATCCCAGTCTTCGCTATTGACGATGGTGAGGGTGGCATCGGGGTCTTTTCCTTGCTTTGGGTCATAAAGCGGCGCCTGTTGGATCGCCTGCTGGAGGTTTTGGACGCGCTCCCAGGCGGCGGCGATCTCCATTTCGTTTAAGCCATAGCCATGGAGCGAAGCGCCAAGCATCCCTTCATCAAGAGAAAGGATCTTATCCGCCATCTTCTTATCCATGAAACCAAGATTATTGAGGCTCGGGAGCTGGCCGAGGCTGGTGGTCGTGCCTAGCTGCCTCCTCAAGAAGGAGGCGTCGTTATCGATGCCCTTGATCCCGGTGAGCTTATGGGTGTTGGGGTCAAATTGGTAAAGCATGTTGCCGAGGTGACGGTCCACATTGCCGCAGATGTAGTCCAAGGCTTGGAGGTTGGCGAGCTGCTCTTTGACCTCTTTGCCTTCGTAACTCTCGATGGTCGCGACCCTCATTTCGTCGATGGCGGGCAAGCGATTGATGTCCTTGCCTTTGGCGAATTCCATGAAGGTGCCGGTCTCAAAATGGTTGTCTGGCATTTTGACGGCGAGCTGTTTGGACTTTGCGAGCAAATCGCCCACGCCGAGGAGGTTGGCGACGCTGCTCATCGCCGAGTTGCGGTTATCGATGTTCTCGCCTGGCTCAAGACCGAGGAATTCGCCGTTGACGCCAATCGACGTCGATAGCTTTTCCGCTTGTACGGAGAAATCGAAGAGGGCGTTGAAGAAATCAGGATCGTTATGGTATTTCTGGAATTCGGCGTTGATGTCGGGGTAGAGATGGAGGTAGGCGACCACGGAGAAGTTGTCCATGGCGTTTTGCCGCAATTCGTCGGAAGCGTCATAGACCACCGCGTTTTCGGAGTTGCAGAATAGCATCGGCGCGACGCTGGTTAAGCCGCCCTCATAGAAGTTGCGGTCATCCAAGGCGTCCCAAAAGGAACTAAACGCGCCATATTTGAGTTTCATCTCGTCGAGGAGATCGGCGTATTGCTTCTCGGGGTTGAAGGAGGAGTGTTCGGTGAAAACGCCTTTGACGGGCTGGCCATCCAAATCGATGGTCATCTGGATGCGGGAGCTCATGTTCGCGCCAACGCGCTGCAGATCGGCGTTGGTAAGCTCGACGTTTTGGTAACGGAAATGCTCCATCGCATCGTGGAGGCTCGTATTGGGGTCGGGCCGCACGTTTTTGTATTCGATGTAGGCTTTGGAGAGGAATTCCTTCTTGAGGTTCTTGGTGAGCTGGATGCGGACGGTGTCGTGGATGTCGTTGCTCTCTTCTTTGCTATAGGCGTTGGTCGAGGTGACGGCCGCGTCAAAAAGGCGGTCGATCCTCTCGTATTCCTCTTGGCTGATGGTCGGATAGGTTTTGGTCGCTTCGTCCTGGGTTTGATAAGGCTTCATCGCCGCCATGAGGGCGTTAAGATCACGCATGGCCGCTTGCCATGCTGGGGTGTTGTTCCCCTCGCTGGAATTCAGGAAGTTCACCATCGCTTCCATTTCGTTGAACATCATAATTGGTTACCTCTTGGTAACGATTATAAAGAAACGTGGGTCACAAAAGTGCAACGCCAAAGGAATAAACTGGACCCCGTAATTCGGACAGTCTAGAAAAAAACGTGGCCTAAAGATTGC
>CAMGZU010000092.1 GCA_946183085.1 uncultured Erysipelotrichaceae bacterium
GCGGGCGAAGAGTTTCGAGGCGATCATCGCGCGCTCGTTGCCTTTTTTGGCCGCGGCTTCGATGTCGCGGGTATCGTTGGAAACGCCCGAGACGCCAAGGAGGCCGCTCTTCTTGTTGAAGATGTCGTACATCTCATCGACGGATTTTCCAGTCTGGTTGCAAAGATAATCCATGACCGAGGGGTCAATGTCACCCGTACGGGTGCCCATCATGACGCCGCCAAGGGGTGTGAGGCCCATCGTGGTCGCGACGCACTTGCCATCGCGAATCGCGCATAAGGAAGCGCCGGAGCCGATGTGGCAGGAAAGGATGCTGGTGCCTTTGGCCTTGCCGCCGAAGAAAAGATCGATGGCGGTGTCGGCGAGGTAGTTGTGCGAGGTGCCATGGGCGCCATAGCGGCGGCAATCGTATTTCTCGCTCATCTCATAGGGGATCGGATAGAGATAATCCTCCGGTTCCATGGTCTGGTGATAGGCGGTGTCGAAGACCGCGATGACTTTCGCGTTAGGAAGCGCGTCTTTGAAGGCGTGGAAGCCGACGAGATGGGCAGGGGCGTGGAGGGGGTCAAGCGGGGTGAGCTTGGTGATCTTCTCTTCGGTGTCTTCGTCGAATTCGGCGGATTTGGAGAAGTATTTGCCACCTTGGACGACGCGGTGGCCGACGCATTTGATCTCTTCCAAAGAAGCGATGATGCCATATTTGGTCAAGGCTTCAAGGATGAGCTTGACGCCTTCGGCGTGGTCATGAAGCGGAAGGATCCGCTCGACCTTCTTATCGCCATATTTGATGCGGAAGATCGCATCATCGTGGCCGATGCGGTCGGCTAAGCCCGAGCAAAGGACCTTTTCTTCGGGCATTTCGAAAAGTTTGTACTTAAGGGAGGAGCTCCCGGCGTTGACTGCCATTACCTTATACATATTTGGTTTTTACCTCTTTCGCGGTGATTTTACCCAAAGTGGCTTCGATAGTAAACCGATAGGCAAGGGTGCTATGCGGCAAACCTAAAAAGAAAAGACGCTTCGCCTTTCTTAAGAAAGAAGGAAAACGTATAATAGAGCAGCGTATGAATCTTGGAGGCTATATCCAACAATGGCATATGGAATTCTTTACGATTATTTGATGGGTCAGACCATCGAGGCCTATTCCTATTTCGGCGCCCACTTCACGAGCGTCGAGGAAGAGGTCGAGGTCCTAAGCGGAGCCAAGGGTAGAAAGAAGAAGGAGAAGCGCCAGATCTATGGCGTCGTCTTCCGCCTTTACGCCCCGATGGCGGATGACGTCAGCGTCATCGGCGAATGGAATGGCTGGGACGTCCGCGTCAACAAAATGATGAAGGTGGACGATTCCGGCGTCTGGGAGTGTTTCATCCCAGGCCTTCATGACTATCAGTCTTACAAATATCACTTCAGAAACGCCTATGGCGTCTATGTCGATAAGGCCGACCCCTTCGCCTTCTATAGCGAATATCGCCCGCAATCCTGCTCGAGGCTCTACGACATTGAGGGCTTCCCGTGGATGGATGGCGACTGGATGAAGAGCCGCGACCGCAACTTCGACAAGCCCATGTCGATCTATGAGGTCCACCTCGGCTCTTGGAAAGGCAAGATCGGCGACCGCTATCCTTCCTATGAAGAAGTGGCGGACTATTTGATCCCCTATATGCAGGAAGCGGGGTTCACCCATTGCGAGATCATGCCGATCTGCCAGTATCCTTTTGATGGATCCTGGGGCTATCAGGCGACGGGCTTTTATTCCGTTGACAGCCGCTATGGCAACCCGAAGCAGCTCATGAGCTTCGTCGATCGCATGCACCGCGCGGGCTTCGGCGTGATCCTTGACTTCGCCCCGGTCCATTTCGCGACCGATGCGTATGCCCTTCGCGAGTACGACGGCACCTGCTTATACGAATATAGCGATCCCGAGCACACCTTATCGCCTTGGGGCTCCGCTCAATTCGACCTCGGCAAAGACCCGGTCCGCAGCTTCTTGATGTCGGCGATGAACTACTTCCTGGATTACTTCCATTTCGACGGCATCCGCTGCGACGCGGTCTCCAACATCGTCTATTGGGATGGCAACAAAGCCAAAGGTGAGAACACCGGCGCCACCGAATTCATCAAGCGCTTGAATGGCAAGATCCATTACAAGCACCCCGATGTCATGATGATCGCCGAAGACTCCACCGACTTCACCAAAGTCACCGCGCCGATTGAATATGGCGGACTTGGCTTCGACTACAAGTGGGACCTCGGCTGGATGAACGACACGCTCAAGTACTATTCCAAAGACCCGATCTACAAGAAGTACGAGCACAACAAGCTGACGTTCTCGATGCACTATTTCTGGAGCGAGAACTTCCTTCTTCCGCTCTCCCACGACGAAGTCGTCCATGGCAAAGGCACCATCATCAACAAGATGTATGGCGACTACGACACCAAATTCGCCCTTGTCCGCAACCTCTATGCCTATCAATTCGGGCATCCGGGCAAGAAGCTCAACTTCATGGGCAACGAGCTCGCCTCCTTCGACGAATGGAACGAGAACCGCTCGCTCCCGTGGAACCTCCTCTCTTATCCGAAGCACGATTCCGTCCGCAGGGAAATCCGCGATTTGAACTTGATCTACGCCGCCGAAGACGCGATGAAGGTCGAGGAATACAATCCCGCCCATTTCCAGTGGCTCATGGTCGATAACGCCGATCAATCGGTCTTTGCCTTCCAAAGGACTTATGGCGATTCCGACCTCGTCTTCATCTACAACATGACCCCGAACTATTATGAGTATTACGACGTCGGCGTCATGCACGAAGGCGTCTATGACGAGATCTTCAACTCCGACAAAGACGTCTATGGCGGCTGGAACCAATATAACGGCTTACCTTGCCAGACTTGGGAAGGCGGACCCGAAAACCGTCCTTACCATGTCTGCGTGAAGCTTTCTTCCTACGCGGCGATCATCCTCAAGAGGAGGATCGAGAAGAAAGCGGCGAAAGAAAAGAAAGTCGCCCCGAAAAAGGCGCCCGCGAAAAAGAAAACCCCAACCAAGAAAGGAAAATAACATGTTTGATAACAAACTCGATTTCAAGCAGACCTTCGAGAGGAGACTCTCCGAAAAATACGGCCGCTCCGTCGCCGATTCCCACGTCACCGAGCGCTTCGACATCCTCGGCGAGATGGTCCGCGACTACGCCGGCTACAATTGGCGCAATTGCCGTCAGGACATCGTTGAGCGCAAAGACAAGCAGCTGATCTATTTCTCAATGGAGTTCTTAATGGGCCGTTTGCTTGTGAACAACATGCAAAATCTCGGCATCTACAAAATCGCCAAAGAAGGCCTCGCCGAACTCGGCATCGATATCAATGAGCTCGAGGAGAAGGAGTCCGACGCCGGATTAGGCAATGGGGGCTTAGGCCGCCTCGCCGCCTGCTTCCTCGATTCGATCGCCTCTTTGGGCTATCCAGGACATGGCAACACCATCCGTTACGAATATGGCTTCTTCCGCCAGAAGCTCGTCGATGGCCGCCAGGTCGAGCTTCCCGACCAGTGGCTTTCCAATGGCTTCGTCTTCGAAGTCCGTAAGCCCAAACACGCGGTCGAAGTCAAGTTCTATGGCAACGCCGAGACCTATCTAAAGCCCAATGGCGAATATGGCCTCCGCACCGTCAACGCCACCTGCGTCCGCGCCATGCCCTATGACGTCTCGATCCCAGGATATCGCAATGGCGTCTGCAACTCCCTCCGCCTTTGGTCGGCCGAGCCGAGCGAACAAAATCTCCCCACCGATCAGACCTTCGAGTCTTATCTCCAGACCCTTAAGGAGCTCTGCCATGGCCTTTATCCGGACGATTCGACCGAACACGGCCGCATGCTCCGCCTCCGCCAGCAGTATTTCTTGGTCTCCGCGGGCTTGCAGTCCTGCATGAGGTCCCATTACCG
>CAMGZU010000093.1 GCA_946183085.1 uncultured Erysipelotrichaceae bacterium
AAAGTGCTTTTCAAAGCCATGAAATACTCCAAGCATCAAAACGAGATCCAGTGGATCCTCGCAGGCAGTGGACCTTTGGAAAAGAAGTTCCGCCGCTGGAGCAAGAAGTGGCCCAATCCCCCAATTTTCGGCTTCCATCCCCAATCCGAGATGAACAAAATCGTTAACATGGCCGATCTCTATTGCCATGTCTCCCGCATCGACATCGAACCGATCTCTTGCCTTGAGGCCCTTTCGGTCGGCTTGCCGCCTCTTTTAAGCGATTCGCCAAACGCCTCGGTCCATCTTTATGCGATGGATCAAGATAACCTCTTCCATTGGAACAAGCCGAAAGACCTCGCCAAAAAGCTCGACTGGTGGTTTGAACATCCCGAAGAACGCGCCGCCTGCGCGGCCAAATACATTGGCTACGCCCAGCAATTCGACTTTGACACCTCCATGGACAAGATGGAGCAAATGTATTTAAAAACCATCGAGGAATTCGGAAAGCATGAAGGTTAAGACGGTCTATTACAACGATCTTTTAAACGACGAATTCTCCGGCACGAAGATCAAACGGAAACCCCTTGGGCCGCGCTTTAAATACGTCCACAAAAACCCGTTTTTCTGTTTCTTCGCATTCCTTTTCTATCGGATCGTCGCGATCCCACTGTTTTTCTTCGTCTCCAAGATCGGCTATGGGGTCAAGGTGCTTGGCAAAGCGAACACACGCTCCCTTCATCTAAAGGGTTATTTCGTTTATGGGAACCACACCCAAATCGCTGATGCCTGGAACCCGCAGGTCTTCGTGACGGGCGGCAAACGCGCCTACATCGTCGCCAATCAAGACGCGACTTCGATCTCTGGCGTCCGCACGCTTGTCCAGATGCTTGGCTGCATCCCCGTCCCCGAACGTCCCGAGGAGATTCCCGGCTTCCGTGAGTGCCTCGCTTACCGCATCAAGCAAAAAGCGGCTATCATCATCTACCCTGAACGCCACATCTGGCCTTATTACACGCACATCCGTCCCTTCCCGGACGATAGCTTCGTCTATCCGGCGGAACTTAACGTCCCCGTGATCGCCCAGTGCACGACCTATCGGAGGCGGAAGTTCTTCAAAAACGGGAAACCGCGGATGACCATTCATCTTTCTTCTCCGATTTATCCGGACATGAGCCTTTCGCTCGCCGATCGCAAAAAAGCGCTCCGTGACCAAGTCTATGACTTCATGGTCAAACACAGCGCCGAGGACGAGAACATCGCCTGCGTCAATTACGTGAAAAAGGCGGAATAATCAAAAGATAGGGGCAATTTCGTTGTTGCCCTTTTTCTTTCCTTTTATAATCAAATCAACAACCACCCTAAGGAGGGAACATATGGAATTAAAAGGTTCTAAAACCGAAAAGAATCTCCAGGCCGCTTTTGCGGGGGAGAGCCAAGCCCACACCAAATACCAGTACTTCGCCTCGAAAGCGAAGAAAGAAGGCTACGAGCAGATCGCCGAGATCTTCTTGGAGACCTCCATGAACGAAAAAGAGCACGCGAAGCTCTGGTTCAAGTATCTCCACGATGGCATCCCGACCACCGCGGAGAACCTTCTTGCCGCCGCCGAAGGCGAGAATTACGAATGGACCGACATGTACGAAGAATTCGCCAAGACCGCCGAAGAGGAGGGCTTTAAGGAAATCGCCTTCAAATTCCGCGCCGTCGGTGCCATCGAAAAGAAACACGAAGAGCGGTATCGCAAGCTTTTAGACAATGTCAAAAACGGAGTCGTCTTCGTCTCCGATGACGTCGCGATCTGGAAATGCCGCAATTGCGGCCACATCGTCACCGGCAAATACGCCCCTGAGGTCTGCCCGGTCTGCAACCATCCGCGCTCCTATTTCGAGCTCCGTGCCACGAACTATTAATTAAGTTCCTAAAGAAATTTAGCCGTCAGCGTTGCTGATGGCTTTTTCTTTCTATTCAGAAAGACTAGAATGTTGGGGCGAAAAGAAAGAGAGATTGCATCATGATCGACAAATCCAGCGTCATCTTTGGTAACCCCATCGATAAAAAGACCATCAAAAAAGCCAACAAAACCAAGGCCAAATACGTGAAGAAATTCGGCGACGATTCCAAGAAGGAATATCATCTCGCCCCGGAAGAAATCCCATCCCTAAAAGAGATGGGCGTCGAGAACCTCGTCTTAAGCGAAACCCCGATGAAGTGGGACGAAAAAGCCCTCATCGTCGGCAACATCCGCATGGGCTTCGGCCATTACCGCATCTCGATTGCGATGGCTTCCTGCGCGAAGGCCCTCGGCTATAAGCCTTATTGGCTTGACCTCGCTTCCTTTGATGCGACCGGCTCGAAGATGATCCGCGCCCAAAACGATCTATATTCTTTGGCCTCCCGCATCTCACAGAAGAGCAAGCTCTTCAACAAACTTGTTTGGGAACCCTTGAACTCCGAAGGTTTCCGCCAGCTGACTTACAACGCCGGCGATCAGAAGACCACCGAACTTTTGACCCCCTTATTCCACGATATCCCCAAAGACATTCCCTATATCGCGACCCATGCCTGGCCTTCCCAAGCCGCGGTCCACGCCGAACTCACGCACGTGGTGAATGCGATTCCGGACAACTGGCCGATGGCGCTCCACCTTTCCGAAGGCGCGATTCATACCGTCCAGACCCCGTTTGCCTATCTTGGCTATAAGATGATGAATGGCTTTGCCAAGAAGCCCTTAAAGGGCATGCCGGAGAAAGACCTCTACATGATCGGCCATTACGTCGACCATGAGCTCGTCTCCAACATCGAAGAGGACGTCAAGAAGCGCATCGCCCGCATCGAAAAAGGCGAACCGCTCCGCATCTTATTAACCGTCGGTGGCGCAGGCGCGGGCGCGAAGCTTTACGCCGAGATGGTCGAGCACCTCTTGCCGCTCGTCAAAGAGAAGAAGGTCGCCCTCTTCATCAACTTCGGCGACCACCTCACGATGTTCGATTACCTCTCCAAGAACGTCAAAGGCTTCAAGGAGATGTCCCAAAACTACTTCGATCGTTACCAAGACCTCCTCGCCTTCGTCGAAAAGATGGACAAAGAAGTGGTGGAAGGCGTCTATTCGGTCTGCTCCAAGGAAATCTTCGAGGCCGTCTATTCGACGAACCTCTTGATGCGCAAGGTCGAGATCCTCGTCACCAAGCCGAGCGAACTCGCCTATTACCCGGTCTTCAAGATCATGATGCGCCATATCGGCGGCCACGAAGTCTATGGCGCCGTCCATGGCCAAGAATATGGTGACTCCACTTGGGAGTGCGACACCAAAAAGAAGATGAACGAGATGCTTGATCGCCTCATCGAAGACAAAGAGCTTCTCATCCATCTCCAGAACGAGATTGTCCGCCTCAAAAAGACTGGCCTCTATGACGGCGGCTACGAAGCCATCAAACTCGCCGTAGGCGGCCGTCGCTAATCGTGAAAAAAGAAGGGGAGAGAAAACAATACATTTCTGCTTGCTTTCTCATCCCCTCCTATGGATAATATAAATCGCGCTTCGCACTGGACCATTGGTGTAGCGGCCTAACATGTCTCCCTGTCACGGAGAAGATCACGAGTTCGAATCTCGTATGGTCCGCCAAGCGCATTTTATAAAGAGTGTAAGAGAATTTTCAGTCCTCTGCACTTCGTTGGCCCGGTAGCTCAGCTGGTAGAGCAGAGGACTGAAAATCCTCGTGTCGGCGGTTCAACTCCGTTCTGGGCCACCATCGAAAAAAATGATGCCGTTCGCGGCATCTTTTTTTGTGGCCCAGGACGGGAACCACCGACACGATGACATGCTCTTATCATGGTTGAGGGCTTAGTCCCCTCATTGTAAAATGAGCCCATGATCACCCAAGTTTATTCCATCCATGACATTGAAGAGGCCAAGATGTGCCTCGATGCGGGCGTTGACCATATCGGCG
>CAMGZU010000094.1 GCA_946183085.1 uncultured Erysipelotrichaceae bacterium
ATTATATCACATCAGTTTTAGGAAAACAAGTATCTAAAAGAAATTTTTCTTCCCTGCGATTCGGGTATTTCACCACAATCAAGCTTCTGTTGTGAATACTTTCCTTGACAAAACAAATTGGATCTCGACGCATTCACCATTGACAAACTTGGTGCCGAAACCTGTATCTAGTTCCCACCCTTCTTTAGAAAGGGACGAGCAATATTCAAGAGGACTTACATAAAATTCTCCGTCAACCAACATTGGGTCAACGATGTATGGTGCTCCACCATTAGTGGGAGCGGGGATGTAGAAGAAGTTGCGATATTCTCTCATAAAACACTCCGACTGGCTTTCTGCCATGCCCAAACTATAAATCGGGCAAAAAAGCCGATATACAGCCAGGTTAAGCTATACATTCCCATATGTTTCTTCTGCGTTTTTTCTATCTCGGATAACGCGCTAATCATGGATTCAAGAACTTGACGCAGACGTATATCTGTTTATACTTTGACATATATACATCCACGTAAAGAAAATGATTGTATTTGATCCTCAAAAAATAGGCGAAAGCATAAGAGAGAAAAGAAAAGAAAAGCATTGGAGTCAAGCAAAGCTTGGCCAAGAATGCGGCGGGATTTCAGGCACGACGATTTCCCATTACGAAACCGGGGAACAGACGCCCCAGATTGGCACGCTATACCTTCTTTCGGTTGCTTTAGATTGCTCCATAGATGAACTAGTCAAAGGGAAAGATGGCAGACCCTTTGTGCAACACGAAGATCTCGGTGGGGCGGAGCAAACACTTTCGAGCCTCGCAGATCTAATCGAAAAAGGGCACATTGGCTTAACAAACACAGCGGATCCTTACTTAGTAAACATCGATGCCAATATGAAAACATTTATTACAAAAGTAGCAGGTTATGTGAACGTAAGGGCGGATCTTGGGGAAACCCAATATTTGGCTTTAAAGACAAAAGCCATAACTGAATGCGCCCGCAAGATGAAAAACACAGCAGGCCAAGCTCCAACGATGCCCATTAAACTAGGGTTTTAATTATTTTAGAAGCAACGATTTTAGGAACGACTCGCTTTCATAATCGTTCCTCTCTTTTATCTTGTCAGCAATCAATTCACAGATATCAGCAATTATTACGTCGAGAAGCTGAGCAAGCTTTTGATGGCGTTCCTTTTCCGCTTGGGCGTCCTTGGCGTATGCCTTATAAACATTTGATGGATGCATCGTGGGATACTGCTCAAATGCGTAAGCCAAGTTCGACATGATGTAGTCGTCGATTTGCCCGTCCTTATACATTTCATCGGTGCTTAGTCTAATGCTGTCGAAATTTGTATCGGGCCGAACACCATTGGTAACGAAAAACAGTTCAGCGACGCTGCTGAATAGATAAGCGTATTTCGAGCGCACTGGAGCAGCGCTCGGATCTTTTTTCGGACTCATTTGAATCGTCCTCCTTATGTGCCAAAATTTTACCAGCCCTCTCACCAAAAGAAAATGCCCTCGCCGGAAACGAGAGCAAGTTTATTATGCGGCAGAACGAGAACTATTTTTCGAATCGCTTTGGTTTGTCCTGCCTGAATTTAGGAAGACGGCGATTTGGTCTTTTTCGCCCGGAATAAGGTGCGAATAGGTGCTTAGGACTACGGCCTCGGTATCGCCCACCCACCTTGCCACGGCGCGGTAATTCTGGCCATTGGATAGCAGCCAAGATACGCAGCTATGGCGGAATTCGTGCAGCCTAATGCGGAATATCCCGGCGGCCTTTGAATAACGAAGCGTGAGCCTACGCGCTTCGGAATAGGATAGCGCGCACCCGGAATTGGGGCCCTTGTGAGATAGGAAGCAATAGTCGTTATTGAGTTTCTTTCCCTCAAGGTAGGGGAAGATGGCATCGATTATAGGGTAGTCCCTGATGGAATTCCTCGTCTTCGGCGTGGAAACCATCTGATGTCCTTTGCCGTCGGGATAGCGAAGCAATTCGCGCCTGATGTGGCATTGGCCATCACTGAAGTCCGACCAACGGAGACCCAACGCCTCACCGATTCGTAGCCCGTAATAGAACAGGATGGTGAATAAGAAGCGGTGGTTTTCGTTTTCGATCGCGCTGAGGAACAGCTTGAACTGATCCTCGGTGTATATCTTGTAGTCGTTTTCGTTCGGCCTGTGTCTTTTGGCAAGGAATAACCTATCTGGATCGAGTTCACCCTTGGTTTTCCTTAGGAACCTTACAAACTTTTTAGCGACATATATTTGAATGCGAGTGTTATTCGGACGCTTGTTGATAGTGGTGTTGAGACTTTCGATATAGGCGTTGGTCACATCTTCCAGCGCCATGCCTTTGAAGAAGGGGGCGATGTATTTATTGAACGGGTACAGGAGTCCTCGATAGGTGTTCACCTTCAAACGCATCTCACAATCCTTGAGGAACAGCGGGAACATGTCATCGCAGAGAACTCTCTTCTTCACCTCGTCATGCTTGTCGGTCAGCGTCGAGATAAAGACCGGTTCATATTGAAGAGCATCCCTCTTCCTTGTGAAGGATTCCCCGGAAGAGTTGGAGTAGCATTCGAAGCGTTTGCCGCCGATGTAGACCTTGATATACCAAGTTTTGCGGGCTTTTCTAAAATAGACAGGCATGTTTTTCTCCTTTTTATTCTTCTTCCTCGACGTACTTGGCCGCGCCTAATTTTGCGACCTCGGTGTCGATTAGCTTGATGATTTCTTCGGGCGGCTCCGGAAGGGTCCCTAGCGCCTCTGACATGGTGTTGTTGAAGTCCTTGAGGTCTTCGTAAGGCGTCCTGCCTTTCGCGGCAAGATAGGCATTAATGACGAACACGTCCTCCATCTCGATCTTCGCGAGGCCCTTCTTTAGGATGTAGAGGACAATCGATATGGCATCGTCCGGAAACGCTCCGCATACCTTCGCAAGGCATTTGGACACGTCCTCATCGAGCCATCTGGCATGGCTTTCTATCGTCGATTGAGGTCGCTTTGCCGCAACGATGTTGACTTCGGCCGCTTCCCTGACGAAATTCGCCCAAGGTCCCCAAGTGTCGGCGGCGTTCATATTTGCCTTTGAACGCTTCTTTTCTTTGACGTCGATGATGCTTGCCAGGCATCCGACGATGAACCTTGTGACAGCAAGGGGATCGGGATCCTCATAAGCCTCGGTCAGCAAACCCAGCGCGGTAATCGCGGAACCGTGGTAGTAGCGGACCTCGTAACGGATCCAACTTTTGAAATTGAATGCGCCAATGTCCCCTTTGGACCTTCTTTCCGCTGCTTTGTTGTAGATGCAAAGCTGGCATTCCTTTCTGGTGCCGATGGTCGCTGTCCATCCTTTGTTTCGACTGGTTCGGATTGAAACAGGGGTGTCCTCGTCCTCCCCGGCATTCGGGTTTTCATCGATGTCCAATGCTCGGAGTCGGCTTGAGAAGCATTTCTCCCGGATTTTCACCTGGAGTTCGTTGAAGGGGACAAGGGCGGAGAAATCATCGGTGGGGATGTCGATACGGGTGCATTTCCCTTCGTAATCACGGATGGTTAGAAGGAGATCTCTCCAGGCATCGTGAATGGCCTGTTCGACCTGTTCCTTTGGCTTGAGCCCGACTTCCAAACGAACCAAGTCCTCGAGCTGCCGGCAGCCGCTTCCCTTGAGCTCGATGACGAACGTCTCCTGACCGGAGGCGTTCTTCGTGAACTCGCCGCCAGCCATAACCAGCATCGATTCCCCATAGCGGTAGCTTCGCTCGTACCCGCTCATGCCCTTGTCGGCGACGAATTTGTCGGGGTCGACCTTGAATGCCTTGATGAGGTCCTTCCAGTCCTTGTAGCTTGGCCTTTCGGCACGGAATACCCCATCGAAGCGGACTTTCAGGTAATCGATGCATACATTGGTCTTCT
>CAMGZU010000095.1 GCA_946183085.1 uncultured Erysipelotrichaceae bacterium
CTTCGTAAATGGCTAGTTTGGCGGGATCGATTCCCTCCACGAGCCTTTTTTCAAGCCGCGCGATCGCCCGCCCTGCTTTTTCGGCGTGCTGATACGCGAGATCCGTGAGCACGATGTCCTTCTTCCGCCCGTCTTCCTTGGAAGCGACGAGTTTTAGATAGCCTTTGCTTTCTAGTGCCGATAGCGCTTCGGAGACGCTTGATTTCGAAAGATGGAACTCTTCCTGAATGTCTTTTGCGGTTGGGCTTTTGTCGGCCTTATGGACAAGGAAGACGATAAGCGCGCCTTCATAGCCCGTCAGGCCCACATCCACCTCTGGCAGATATTCGGCGTTGAGGATCTGTTTCGTCTTCTTGGAAAGACGACGGATTTTCTTCATTAAGTTCGCTTGCATAACAACAAAATCGTTCGTGCCCGAACTATTTTAGGGATTCTTTTTTGGCGCGCAAGCGAAAAGATTCTTTTTTTACAGGCTCATGCGCGAGCGCACGCCATCCAACAAGGCGAACAATTGATCCGAAGTTTGGACATTCATGACGATTTCCATCCGGATCTTTTTATAGCCAGGAAACCCTGAGAAAAAGTGCGGAATCAAACCTTTTAATTCGCGAATTGCGATGATTTCGCCTTTTTGGGCGATGAGTTTCTTAGCGGACTCTTCTGCGTATCCCACTTGGGTTAAAACGTCTGGCGAAGGAAGCTTTTCCCCCGTCTCAAAGTAATGGTTAATCTGAGTGACAAGATAAGGATTTCCCAAGCCGCCTCTAGCGACCATGACGGCATCGGCGTGGGTGATCTCCACCGCTTCAATCGCCTTCTCCAAGGTGAAGATATCGCCCGAGACGATGAGCGGGACATTGAGGGTTTCTTTTACTCCTGCGATGGCTTTGTAATCCGCGACGCCGCTATAGCCCTGCTTGGAGGTGCGGCAATGGATCGTGATGGCTTTCACGCCGGCCAATTCAAGGCCTTTGGCGACTTCAAAGACGTTGATGCTCTTCTCGTCCCAACCAAGGCGGATCTTCGCGGTGACGGGCTTATGGCTCGTCTCGCAGATCTTCTTCATGTAGTAATAAAGGTCGTTCGGTTTCTTAAGCCAAGCGCTTCCAGCGCCGGTTTTGGTCACCTTAAAGACCGGGCAGCCAAGATTGATGTCTAAAACGTCGTATTGGGCTTCTTTTTCGCAGATTTCGATGGCACGGCAAGTCTTCTCCGCGTCAAAGCCAAAGAGCTGAATGCCGACCGGGCGATCAACGTCGCTCGTGGCCAAGTATTCATAAGTTTTCTTGTTCTCATAGACAAGGCCGCAGTCGGAAACCATCTCGCTATAGGAAAGCGCGACCCCAAAGGGCTTCATGAACTCGCGGTAAGCGAGCGTGGTGACGCCAGCCATCGGACCGAGGATGACATGGCCTTTGATTTCAAGATCGCCGATTTTCATGCCTAGCGATTATACAAGAAAAGCGCCGCCTCGCGGCGACGCCTTTGCACTTTATTTTTCTTCGGCCTTTTTGGTCGGCTTTTTCGCGGCCGTCTTCTTTGCGGCGGGAGCCTTTTTCGGAGCGGCTTTCTTCGCGGGCGCTTTCTTGGGCGCGGGCTTTTCGGCCTTCTCTTCAGCAGGCTCTTCCTTCTTGCCGATCAAACCTTCGATCTCCTCGGCGGTGATGGTCTCGTTTTCGAGCAAGGTCTCCGCGATGAGGATGACTTGGTCTTTCTTCTCGAGGAGAAGGTTCTTCGCACGCTCATGGGCTTCGTCGATGATCTGGCGGACCGCCTTGTCGATCTCGAACGCGATCTGCGTGGAGAAGTTCTTCTGGGTGTTCGTGTAATCACGGCCAAGGAAGACGGAGCCGCCAGCCTGTTCGTATTGGATCGGGCCGAGGTCGGACATACCGAATTCGGTGACCATCATACGAGCCAAACGAGTGGCTTCCTGAATGTCATTTGAGGCACCCGTAGAGATGTCTTTGAAGAAAATCTCTTCGGAAACACGGCCACCAAGCAAACCGGTGATACGGGCGATGAGCTCGTTCTTGGTGAGCAAGAAACGGTCGTCTTCCGGGGTCATGAGAACGTGACCGCCGGTATTGCCACGCGGGATGATGGTGATCTTCTGGACCTTCTCGGAATAGGGAAGGTTGATGCCAATGACGGCGTGGCCGGCTTCGTGATAGGCCACGGTCTTGCGCTCTTCGGTCGACATGCTGCGGCTCGATTTCGCTGGGCCGGAGATGCGGCGGTCGATCGCTTCGTCGATGTCCGCGAGATCCACTTCTTCTTTGCCGCGGCGAACCGCGAGAATCGCGGCCTCGTTTAAGACGTTGTCGATATCCGCGCCAGAGAAGCCGACGGTGCGTTTCGCCAAAGCGCCGAAATCGACGGCCTCGGCGATCTTCTTGTTGCGGGCATGGACCTTGAAGATCGCTTCACGTCCCGCTTTGTCCGGGAGAGAAACAGTGATGGTGCGGTCGAAACGACCAGCACGGCGAAGCGCTGGGTCAAGAACGTCGTCGCGGTTGGTCGCCGCGATGACGAGGATGCCAGCGTTGGCTTCAAAACCATCCATCTCAACGAGCAATTGGTTAAGGGTCTGCTCACGTTCGTCGTTGCCACCGCCCAAGCCAGCGCCACGCTGACGGCCGACAGCATCGATTTCATCGATGAAGATCAAGCAAGGAGCGGTCTGCTTCGCTTTGCGGAACAAATCGCGGACGCGGCCTGCGCCGACGCCGACGTACATTTCGACAAAGTCGGAACCGGAGATGCTATAGAAAGGAACGCTCGCTTCGCCAGCAACCGCTTTTGCAAGCAAAGTCTTACCGGTGCCAGGCGGGCCGATCAAGAGAACGCCTTTGGGCAGACGTGCGCCGAATTTGGAGTATTTCTTCGGGTCTTTGAGATATTCGACGAGCTCGACCATTTCGGCCTTTTCTTCGTCGCAGCCCGCGACATCGGCGAACTTTACTTTCGTAACGTTCTCGCGGCGCGCTGGCGATTTGTTGAAGTCCATCGCCGAGCGGTTTGCCCCGTTGACGGAGGCATTAAGCCTCGTAAAGAAGAACAATCCGAACAAACCAACGCAGGCGACGAGGATGACGGTCGGTCCCCAAGTGTCCCACCAGGTGGTCGCGAAGGCGTCCACGACTTGGTAGTTCGCCGACTGTTCTAAGACGAAGTCGGAGGAGAAGATGGTCGCATAAGAGGCGTGGGTCACGGTGATGGCGTTGCCCGCAGAATCCTTAACGACGCAATCGAAATCGCTGTTCCAACGTTCTTCCTCGATGATGACACGGAAGTTGCCCGTGTTTTTGTTTTTGTCGGCATAGGAGCCGGAGACGGTGACCGATTTATAGCCCTGGCTGACCGTGTAGCCTTTCAAGGTGTAGCGGCGGATGTCTTCGTCAAATTCCAAAGTGCCGTCCACCTCGTTTAGGGTGTAGCCAAAGTAGGCGTCGAGCATCGATTCGTTCCAAGTCGCAGCCCCATTAAGCTGGGAGACGATCAGCCAAACAAAGAGGCCGACGGTCGCGAACATCAAAACATAAGGGAGGATGATTCCGATTATGCTTCTTCTTGGTTTCTGTCCATCGTTCATATGAGTAAGCTCCTTTCTTTCAGGATCTATTGGGTGATTTGCTTTAGAGCAAAACAAACAATATTACGCGGTTTAAATAAATCAATCGTTTTGCTAGTTCTCTTTCGTGACGTCGCTTTCGACGCGATACATGAGGGCGGCGTCTTCCTTCTTCGCGAACTCACGAATCTGAAGGACCGTGATCACGATTTGGTG
>CAMGZU010000096.1 GCA_946183085.1 uncultured Erysipelotrichaceae bacterium
TACATCGCCTTCAAGGAGCTCGATGACCGCATCGAAGGATTGATCGATCCCAAAGAGAAGGATCTCTTCGTCAAGGAGGGCTTAGAACCTCGCGAACCCGACCTTGAGGAAATCATGGTCTATCTGGAAAGGAGAAACCAAAATGAAAGCTTTGCTTTATAAGGAATTCCGCCTGGCGGTCCATCCGATCTGCTACATCTTCGTCTTCCTCTTCCCCTGGATGATGCTGATCCCTTCCTATCCTTTGGGAATCGGCTTCATCTATCTGCTCTCTTGCTACCCCATCCTCTTCTTGGGCGCGAATAAGGGCCAACAAAGCAACGACCTCCTTTATTCGACGTTGCTCCCGATCCGCAAAAAAGACATCGTCAAAGCCCGCATCTTCACGGTGCTCATCCTCCAGGCGGTCTACATGCTTTTGATGTCCGCCTTATGGCCGCTTGCTAATTTCATCGAGCAGCAGATGCTCGCCGCGAAAGCAGAAGCGCCCGTCCACGCTGGGCTTGGGCTAGACGGCTTCGTCTCCCTCCTCGCCATCGGCATCATCGGCTTTGCGCTCGCCGACCTCATCTTCTTCCCGATCTACTACAAAAATGGCAAATCCATCGTCATGTCGACCCTGCTCACCATCTTGGGCTTCATCGTCTATCTTGGCCTCTTTACCTTGGCCTTCCCGATGATCCCGGGGTTTGAATGGTATAACAAAGTTCTTGTTGGGAGCGGAGTTGGCGTCCAATTCGCCATCTTGGGTGGCGCAATCCTGCTTTCTGTCATTCTCCATCTGCTTGTTTATCGCATCTCCTCGAAGCGTTTGGAACAGGTCGACTTCTAAGTTTTCCCTCTCTTTTCCGATGTGTGGCACACCTGTGGCGCGCTTTGGATTAGAATGATTCCAGAATCGAGGCAAAGCGATGAAAAAAGAATTACTCAAAGGCTTCAGCGAAGAGCAGATCAAGAAAGCCGAGCTCTGCAAGAGCAACGAAGAAATCTTGGCACTAGCCAAGAAAGAAGGCGTGGAGCTCACCGACGAACAGCTTGCCGCGATTTCCGGCGGCTGCTCGGAAGAAGAGTTGATCGACGGCTGCCCCATGTGTCATTCCGCCCTCATCAAAATCGAGATGATCGACGACTTCACCCAGCGTTGCACCTGCCATAAATGCGGCTACACCTGGGACATCAAAGTCGCGGGATAAGCGAATGGCCCTCTTGTAAAAGAGGGTCTTTCTTTTTTCGATCCGTTTTTCATTTAACGCGTGCATAAGGAGAAAATCTCCTATAAAATGGCTTCATTAATATAAGGGGAAACAACATGACAAATTTTCAAGTTTACAGAAAAACCTTGGTTCTCTCGGGCGTCCAATTCCTCGTTGACCTCGCGATCCTTTTCGTCTTTGGCGGATTGATCGCCCTCGGCTTCTTCATCGGCCAGGGCGCGGGCAATGGCATTGTCGGCCTCATCGTCGGGCTGGTCTTGGGCCTCATTCTTTCGGCGGTCGGAACCTATCTTTTCTCCAACCGCGTGAAAGCCGCCCACATCGCCATGATCACCAAAGGCGTCAACGAAAACGCCGTTCCGGACCACGTCGTTAAAGCTGGCTTTGCCGAAGTGAAAGGCCGCTTCGCCTCCATCACCGCCTTCTTCTTCGTCATGTCCGCGATCAAAGGCATCTTCCGTCAGATCGGCAGGGGCTTCAACCGCCTTGGCACCGCCGTTGGGGGCGATGCGGGCGATAGCATCACCTCGATCATCAATACCGGCATCCAAGTCCTTATCGGCTATCTCTGCGATTGCTGCTTGGGCTGGGTCATCTTCCGTAAAGACGAAGGAACCGCCAAAGCCGCTTGCGAAGGCGCCGTCATCTTCTTCAAACACGGCAAAACCTTAATCCGCAACATCGGCCGCATCTTCGGGATGGGCCTACTCTCCCTCCTTGTGGTGGGTGGCATCTTCTTCGGCGCTTTCTATGGGATCTTCAGCCTCTTCCCGAGCCCGTTTGCCACTCTTTCCCAAGAACTCGCCAAACTCGCCGATGGCGGCGAAACCATCGCTCCGGGCATCTTGATGCTGATCGCCTCCGGCCTCGGCGCCTTGATCCTTTGGACCATGCTCCATAGCGTCGTCATCCGCCCCTTCATCCTCACCGGCGTCCTCCGCAACTTCATGGAAAGCGGCAAGGCCGACATGCCGAAAGAATCCGACTTCGAAGCCATCGCTGCCAAGAGCCCGAGATTCCGCAAGCTCCAGGAAACCATCTAAGCGTTTCGAAAACCTTCAAGCGTCATTCCACGAGGAGTGGCGCTTTTTCTTTTTCCATTAGGAAAGCGTGACACTTCTGTGGCACATTGGTCTTTATAGTTGTCAGGCTTAATGTTCCTTACTAAAGGAAAAGGGGTATCCGATATGAAAAAGCTACTGACCAAAGCCGCGATCGTCGCTTTGTTCGCGTCAAGCCTTGCCGCTTGTGGCGAAAGCATCGATCCGAGCCAAGGGCTCAAAGAAGCCTATGAGTCTTATAAGACCAACGCCACCCAGAAAGGGGAATCGCCTCTTTCTTACGAAGAATGGCTCGAAGCCATCCGTAACGGCGGTCTCAAAGGAGATAAAGGCGACAAGGGCGACAAGGGTGACACCGGAGCCCAAGGCGAGAAAGGCGACAAGGGTGACAAAGGCGACACTGGAGAAAAAGGCGACACCGGCGCCCAAGGCGAACCTGGCAAAGATGGCGCCGACGGCAAAGACGGCCAAGATGGCGCTGACGGTAAAGACGGCGTCGATGGCCAAGACGGCCAAGATGGCGCGCCTGGAGAAAAAGGCGATAAAGGCGACAAGGGTGACAAAGGCGATACCGGAGCCCAAGGCGAGAAAGGCGACAAGGGCGAGAAAGGCGACCCCGGTGCCCAAGGCGAAAAAGGCGACAAGGGTGACAAAGGATCCGATGGCAACGATGTCCTTACCGGCGAAGGCGCCCCTGCGGCCGATTTGGGCGTAGCGGGGGATTCCTATATCGACACCGAAACTTGGAACTACTACGTCAAAGAATCGACTGGTTGGGTCTTAAAAGGCAACATAAAAGGCGACAATGGCGCAGGTTGGGATACCAGCGTTTATACGGTTACCTTTATGTTTAAAGGTGAAGTCCTCGATACTCAGGAAGTCGTTTACGGGCATACGGCGAGCCGCCCCGCGGAGCCGCAGGGCTTCCATATCACAGGTTGGTATACCTTGGAAGATGGCTACAAAGAATATTGGAACTTCCGCGGCTGCCTGGTTCTCTCCGATGTGACACTCTATGCCGATTATGAGGGCTATGAATACACCGTTTCCTTCGTAGATCATCGCTTTGGCGAATCCATCACCCCGGTCAAAGTGAAACGTGGCGAAGCGTATACGCTAAACGCCGTTACCCATAACAGCGATGTCAGTAAACATTTTGTCACCGACGATGGAGAGATTTTCGCTTCCAATGGCGTTTGGGCGTTAGAATCCGATGTTACGCTTCATGTGAGTTGGGAGCGCCCAGAAGATGCGAAGACCATCACCCTTAATCCTGGGGATGGTTCCGTCGACCCCACCGAGAAAAC
>CAMGZU010000097.1 GCA_946183085.1 uncultured Erysipelotrichaceae bacterium
ATCGAAGGCAAAGTTTTTGACATCGCCATTCTTCTCCCGTTAAAGATGTCAATGTCCACGGGTCCGATCTATAACGGGATTGACATGAAAACCGGCTTGGGACCAGACATCGAATATGGCGTATCCTTCCAGGGGCTAGATGAGCAAGCCGCTTATTCTTTTTCGATGAATCTCTACGAATACTTGAGAAATTGCCCTTCCCCGGATTTAATCGACCTTGTGAAGGGCGCGTGCTCCTCCATCGGAGTATATGTTTCCAACAAATGGATCAGAGAAAACATAAGTAACGACCATTGGAAACTCGTCAAAAGGTAAAGGCGGCGGTGGGATGATGGGCTAGGCTTTTAAAAAGCTCTATCGAAGATTAAAATTTTAGTTATAAGGAGGACGATTTAAATGAGTCCGACAAATTATGTGACCGAGGCACAGCTCAGGTCCAATTTCGCCTATTTATTTGGAACCGTGGCAGAGATTTGCGAACTGCGTTACGGAGAGAAACCTTCTAAAAAATTCGAGGAAATTGAGATTAAAACAGTCAAATTAGCGTCTGATGGTTTTCTTTCGGATTACTTAGTTTCGAATCTATCTGCCCTGTACAAGTTGTACCCTGAATTACTTCCCGGGAAAAAGCATACCCAACAGTGGCTTAAGAACCTTTCTTCGCTTCTGCATATTGTCATCGGCGACCTGTGCGCCGAGATCAAAGAGCTTACTGACGAAGCCGACGAACATGCCGAGCAAATGCTTCTTAAATCTCTGATCGGATGAAAAAAGGCCGAAGCACACATGGACATCGGCCTGAATTCGCGGATGATCGTGACCCCCTAACAGGAATACCAGATCGTGAGGGAGGCGACGGTAACGCTGTCTTTTCCTTTCATAAAGAACGCCGGTTCGTCAGAAGGCATAATTGATAGCTCTTTGTATGGTGTCCCGCTCTCGACGGAATCGATCGTCGTCTCGTTGCTAATAAATCTCACGGATCCGCCCGAGAAAAAAATCGCGAAGCCGGTGATGGTGGAGAACTGATAGGCGCCGACCTCCGCCAATGCTTTGGTGGAGGAGAGCCGGAGATTCCTGAAGGAAACGCCTTTGAAGGTGAAGTACGCATCTTCGTTGTACCATCCCACCACTTCGACCTTGTTGCCGCCGGCGGTTGTCGTGCAGATGGCGTAATTGTGGTCGCCCTCTATGTCTACTACCTCCTCGACGGTCGTGGATTGACCCCAATCGAAGGTGACGCTGTAGTCGCCTTGAATTGGGTCTGCATTGACCTGGACGTCCCCGAATTTGCCCGCCCCGCCGAGGGCGAAGGTGGTGAGCACCGCCGCGCTTGCGAGGACGGCGAGCGACGCGATGATTATGGTTTTCTTCATTTACTTGACCTCGTGTATAGATAAATCTATTTGGTTTACGGAATTATAGGGAAAAGAGGGCGGGGGAGACAAGCGCTTTGTATAACAACCATGCCTTCAGGCATGGAAATTCTCGCTATCCGATCTACTATCCGAACCAACGATTTCACGAAGCGGGGCTTTTGGCTAAACAACGATTGCATCGTTAAAACCATTACCGAAAAAGCCCCACCTCAATGTAGAAAGTGGGGCAGACTTTACGCCGCAGCCGTAACGTTTTCTGTTTTCTTTTCTCGAATGCCGCCGTTCAAGAATACGGCGATTTGGTCTTTTTCTCCTGGGATGAGGTGAGAGTACGTGCTGAGCACGACCGACTCCGTGTCGCCTACCCATCGCGCAACGGTACGATAGTTCATTCCGTTCGACAGAAGCCAAGATACGCAAGAATGACGGAATTCATGGAGCCGAATCCTGAAGATACCCGCTAGTTTAGCGTACCTGATGGTAAGCCTCCTGGCTTCGGAGTAGGACAAAGCGCTGTAGTGTTCAGTTTTTGTGGCGAAGCAGTAATCATTAGTAAGCTTACGGCCTTCCAAAAAGGGTTTTATCACATCGATTATTGGATAATCGCGAATTGAGTTCCTTGTTTTGGGCGTAGAGACCGTCTGGTTACCTTTCGCGTCGACGAACCTCAAGAGGCTCCTTCTAATATGGAGTTGGCCGTCGCTGAAGTCAGACCAGCGCAGTCCTAACGCCTCGCCAATTCGAAGCCCATAGTAGAAGAGAAGCGTGAACAAGAAACGGTGAGATTCGTTATCGATCACGGACGCGAACTGTTTGAATTGCCCTTCGCTGTATATTTTGTAATCCGACTCATTGGGCTTAGTTCTTTTGGCAAGGAAGAGCCTTTCCGGATCTAGATCGACTTTAGTCTTTTTGAGATATTTGACGAACTTTTTCGCCACGTATATCTGTATGCGTGTGTTCGCCTTTCTCTTGTTGATGGTTGAGTTAATCTTCTCTAGATAACTATTGGTTACGTCTTCGATATACATCCCTTCAAAGAAGGGGGCGATGTGCTTTTTGAAGCAATACTCGTTTCCAGTGTAGGTAGTCATCTTCAGACGTAGCCTTGCATCCCTCATGAATAGCCCGAAGAATTCGTCGCATTTGATTTTCTTCGAACTTCCCGAATCGGTTAACGTGGAAATGAAGACCGGCTCGAACTGAAGGGCGTCTTTCTTCCTCGTGAAGGGTTCACCAGCCGCATTTGTGTAGCAGATGAACCTTTTGCCTCCAATGAAAACGCGGATGTACCAGACCTTGCGTTCTTTTCTGAAATAGACAGGCATATTTTTCTCCTTTTATTCTTCTCCGTCGACGTACTTGGCCGCGCCAAGTTTTGCGACCTCGGTGTCGATTAGCTTGATGATTTCTTCGGACGGCTCAGGAAGGGTCCCTAGCGCCTCTGACATGGTGTTGTTGAAGTCCTTGAGGTCTTCGTAAGGCGTCCTGCCTTTCGCGGCAAGATAGGCATTAATGACGAACACGTCCTCCATCTCGATCTTCGCGAGGCCCTTCTTTAGGATGTAGAGGACAATCGATATGGCATCGTCCGGAAACGCTCCGCATACCTTCGCAAGGCATTTGGACACGTCCTCATCGAGCCATCTGGCATGGCTTTCTATCGTCGATTGAGGTCGCTTTGCCGCAACGATGTTGACTTCGGCCGCTTCCCTGACGAAATTCGCCCAAGGTCCCCAAGTGTCGGCGGCGTTCATATTTGCCTTTGAACGCTTCTTTTCTTTGACGTCGATGATGCTTGCCAGGCATCCGACGATGAACCTTGTGACAGCAAGGGGATCGGGATCCTCATAAGCCTCGGTCAGCAAACCCAGCGCGGTAATCGCGGAACCGTGGTAGTAGCGGACCTCGTAACGGATCCAACTTTTGAAATTGAACGCGCCAATATCTCCTTTGGAGCGCCTTTCAGCCGCTTTGTTATAGATGCAGAGTTGACATTCCTTCCTAGTTCCTATCGTGGCCGTCCAGCCCTTATTCCGACTGGTACGGATAGATACGGGGATGTCCTCGTCTTCACCTGCGTTTGGATTCTCGTCGATGTCCATCGCTCGAAGTCTGCTGGAGAAGCATTTCTCCCGGATTTTC
>CAMGZU010000098.1 GCA_946183085.1 uncultured Erysipelotrichaceae bacterium
CCCGTTTCTCAATAGGCCGTTTTCTCAATGTGTCCTTGACATGGGGTCCACATTAAAATGTAAGCGTTTTTTCGTCTTTTTTGTGGGAATGTTGATGAAAAAGGTCTAGTGTAACGTTTGGTTTATGCTTTACTCGTTGATGGGAATCGTATCGTTGCTCGTGACGGTCGTCTTGAACCTCGATCTTTTCCTTCGTCCCAAAAACTATTCCACCTTCCCCGGGCTAAGAAGCTACCGCCTCTTCCTGATCGCGATCTGCGTCTATTTCCTCACCGATTTGCTTTGGGGTTTCCTTTCGGATTTGGGCATCACTTTTTGGATTTCTTTCGATACGTCGATTTATTTCGTGGCGATGGGGGCTTCGGTGTTCGCGCTCACTTTATTCATCACCCGTTATCTCCCCGAGAACAAAGCCTTCGGCCGCAGCTTGGCCATTTTGGGCGCGGCCGTCTTCGTCTCCAGCGTCGCCTTGATCATCATCAACATCTTCCATCCGATCTTCTTCCGTTTTAACGAAGACAACACCTACCATGCGATGGTGGGCCGCTACGCCTATTTCACCGCCCAGATGGTGATGTTCTTCCTTTCGATGATCGCTTCCTTCGTGACCGCTTTGAAGACGAAGGGTCTGCTTCGTTACCGCTACCTTGCGACCGCGGCCTTATCCGGCGCCCTCATCGCCGGCATTATTTTCCAGGTCCTTTATCCTTTGGCGCCTTTCTACGCGGTCGGCGCGCTCATCGGCATCGCCATAATGCACGTCTTCGTCTTAACCGGCGAGAAGGCGAAGAGTCTGGCGGAGCTTCAAAAGGCCAAAGAGCTCAATAACCGCGACCCGTTGACGGGGTTAGGCTCCCGTTACGCCTATGTCCATCAGGAAGAGGAGATGGACCACTTGATCAACAAAGGGGCGGTGGACCGCTTCGCCGTCATCGTCTTCGACCTCAACAACCTCAAAGCCGTAAATGACAGCAAAGGTCATGAGATGGGCGATCGTTACCTCATCCGCTCGGCCCGGCTCATCCAAGAGCATTTCGGCGAGGCGGAGCTCTTCCGCTTCGGCGGCGATGAATTCGTCGCGATCCTCAAAGGCGACGTTTACGAAAAGCGCGAAGCTTTGCTCGCGGGCTTCGATCACGCGATTCTCGAAAATATCCCCAAAGGCGATCCCGTCATCGCCACGGGCATCAGCGAATATAACGTCAAAATGGACAATACCTTCCGCGCCGTCTTCATCCGCGCCGACGCGGCGATGTATAAGAAGAAAGCCCAGCTCAAAGGCGCTTGCGCTTCTTGATGCCCATTCGGGGTGAGTTTGCTATAATCATTCCCGCTTGGTCCATTAGCTCAGCCGGTTAGAGCGAGCGACTTATAATCGCTAGGTCCGGTGTTCAAGCCACCGATGGACCACCAACGTTGGAGAAATACCCAAGTGGTTGAAGGGGTCGGTCTTGAAAACCGATAGTGGGCCTCCGGTCCAGCCAGGGTTCGAATCCCTGTTTCTCCGCCAGAAGATATTTGAGGCGTTCACGTAACGCCTTTTTTCTTTTACTGAAAAAGATTTTTTAGATTTCATCGACATTTTTCCGTCATTTTTGGAATCCGATAATACCAATCGGTCTTTCTCATCCTATTGATTAGTGAAGGATGTTTCCCGAGAAAGTTCTTAACGATAAGGGATATATCCCATATAATAAAGGAGGTAAGAAATGCCGACCATCAGCGTTTTTTACGGTATCACCATCTTTATGCACCTCACGAAAAAGGAGCATAATCCACCCCACATCCATGCCAAATACGAAGGAAAGACCGCCTCTTTCCTCATTGCGAATGGCGAGCCATACAAAGGACGACTTCCTCAAAGAGCGATGGGTCTCGTGAAAGAGTTTGTTCTCTTGTATCAAAAAGAGCTTCAGGCGATGTGGGACACGAGCCAGTACGTCAAATTGAAAGGACTAGAATGATTTATGGAAATGCCCGCGATCAAAATCCAATATCTTGATGACGTCAAATTTGAGATGACGTTCCAAGATGGAAAAGTCATCCGTTTTGACATGTCTACAATGTTCGACGCCTTTCCTCAACTCAGAGAGCTTCGTACGAATCGCGAGCTTTTCCTTTCGGGTAAACTCGATTACGGAGGAGACGCCATTGTCTGGAATGACGAACTCGATTTCTCTTCCGCAAGCGTCTATGAATCTGGCGAATTGGTCGGGGAAGTCGAAGTCACTTTGAATCAAAAGATCGGCGCGTTGCTAAACATCGCAAGAGAAGAAGCGGGCATCTATCAGACCGATCTTGCGAAAAAGACCAAAATCGACCAAGGGGATATCTCAAGGATCGAGAATGGCAAAGGGAACCCAACGATCAAGACGCTCCAAACCCTCTTCAAGGCCGTGGGCAAAGAGATCGTCTTCAACACGAAGCCCATCTCGAAATAACGTTCAATAGAATAGACATTAACGAATCCGGGGACCTTTCCTGTGGATAAAAAAAGAAGCGGTTGCCCGCTTCCTTTTTTTGGTTAGGTCCTTATTCGGCTTGGCCGACCAATCCGAAGATGGAGCCGACGAGGCTGATGAGGTTGCCGCTTAAGATCGCGAAGACCAAGACGGCGATGTAGGAGCCCTGGGTTTCGACTTTCCTCGCGCGGAAGGTCAAAACGATTTCGACGACCGCGAAGATCAAGATGATCAAGAAGATCACCCCGGCGACCGTCATGCCCATCTTGAAGATGGCGGCGGCTTGTTCGGCGCTCACCTCGTTCGGGTAGCCGGCGACTTGGATGGAGCCGTCTTGAAGCCCTTGGATGATGATTTCGGTGGCGCCCGCGCCAAGAACGAACATCACGATGCAAGCGATGGCATAGCCAACCGCGCTGATGATGCCGAGGATCCCGGCGACGAGAAGGATGATGTTAGCAATTTTCTTCATAATGTTTTTTCCTTTCGGCCGTAATTATTGTCCAAGCACTTGCCGATTGCAACTAAGCCAAAAGAAAAAGAAAAAAGGAGAAGCGGTTGCCCGTTTCTCCATTTTTTGCAGATAAGACTTACTGCGCGTCGACAAGGCCCAAAACGCCGCCGATGATGGCAAGGATGTTGCCACCGAGGATGCCAAGAACCAAGCAGCCGATGTAGGAACCCTGAGTACCGACCTTCCTGGCACGGAAGCAGAAGACGATCGAGATGATCTCCGGGATGAGGGCGATCAACAAGACGACGCCGAGCACAGTTCCACCAAGGGCAATGGTACCCGCATCTTCGCCGCCAGCTTGAGAGGCCGCAGCGCCGAGTCCAGCGAAGGAGACGATCGCGAAGATGAGAAGGAGGGCCGCGGCGATGATGCCGAAGATGCCTGCGATGAGAAGGAGGATGTTTCCAATCTTTTTCATGTTTGTGTTTCCTTTCTGAAAGATATTATTTTTCCTTGTTTCTTTTTTGAAAAGACTATTTTTTCTTTTTGGGGAAGGAAGTGACACTCTAGCTTCTTTTCAAAAAGACGGAAACGGGAAAATCT
>CAMGZU010000099.1 GCA_946183085.1 uncultured Erysipelotrichaceae bacterium
GACGCCTTTTTCGTCGACTTGGAGGTCGGAATAGACAAAGCGCGAATAGCTTAAACCATAACCGAAGGGGAAACGGGCCGCCAAACCAGCCGAGCCGAAATAGCGGTAGCCAATAAAGACCGATTCACGGTATTCGATGGTCTTGGTCGATTTGCCAAAGTGGTCGGCGGATGGGCAGTCTTCATAGCCATAGGGATAGGATTCCGCGAGTTTGCCGCTTGGGTTCACTTTGCCGGTTAAGACGTCGAAGATCGCCTTCGCGCCCGCTTCGCCGCCTAAGCCCGCATAAAGGATGGCTTTGACGCGGTCGGCGAAGGAAAGGACGATCGGCGCGCCTTCTTGGAGGATCAAGACGATCGGCTTGCCAACGTGATATAAAGCAGCGATCAAATCGCGCTGATTCTTGGGTAAGAGGATGTCGGCGCGGTCCATGCCTTCGGCCTCGGTGACCTCGTCAAGCCCACAGAAGAGCAAGACGACGTCGCTTTTGTCGGCAAGGGCAACCGCTTTGTCGATGAGCTTCTGGCTCTTTTTGCCATAGCGGCGGAAGCCTGGTTCGTAACCGACGATGTTGAGGCGGTATTCTTTCGCGACTTCCAAGGGGATGTCGACGTGGAAAGGGTTCACGACCGAGCTGCCCGCCCCTTGGTAACGGGGGTTGGCGGCGAAGTCGCCGATGATCGAGACTTTGGTGAAGGGGGCAAGCGGGAGGATGTTGTTTTTGTTTTTGAGCATGACGACCGTCTCTTTGGCGATCTCATACGCTCTTTTGCGGTGCTCTTCCGGATCGAATTTGGGGTTTTCTTTCTCAAAAGCTTTTCCGCTTTCTAAGACGAATTCGATCAAACGATCCAAGGATTCGTCGACGTATTTTTCCTCGATCTTGCCTTCTTTGACCGCGGCAACGATCTCAGCGTTGGTCTCGCCTTTGGTACCAGGCATCTCAAGGTCGGATCCGGCTTTTAAGGCAGCCACGCGGTCATTGTCGCCACCCCAATCGCTGACGACGACGCCTTGATAGCCCCACTCGTCACGAAGGATCTCGCGGAGAAGGTGCTCGTTTTCGTTGGCGTAGACCCCGTTGATGCGGTTATAGGAGCTCATCAAGGCCTTGGGGTCCCCTTCCTTGATGGCGATTTCAAAGGCGGTCAGATAGATTTCCCGCAAAGCGCGCTCATCGATGATCGAATCCGAGGTCATGCGACGGATCTCTTGGTTGTTGGCGGCAAAATGCTTCACGCAGGCGGAGATGCCGTTGGATTGGATGCCTTTGATGTAAGCGGCGCCGAGCTTGCCGGCGAGATAAGGGTCTTCGGAATAGTATTCGAAGTTGCGGCCGCAACGGGGGTTGCGCTTCATGTTGATGCCCGGGCCAAGGAGCATGCTGACTTTGGCTTCCCTGGCTTCTTCGCCGATGATCTTGCCGGCATCGTAAGCGAGTTCGGGGTTCCAGGAAGCGGCGATCGTCGCCGCGGAAGGGACGCAGGTCGCAGGGATTGAGGGATTAAGACCCAAGTGGTCCGCTTCCTTCGCCTGCTTGCGCAAGCCCGAAGGGCCATCGCTTAAAAAGGCGGAGGGAAGGTTGATGGATGGGATTGGGGCGGTCTGCCAAAAATCCAAACCCGAAAGAATGGAGCACTTCTCCTCCAAATTGAGTTTTGCGATCAAGTCAGCGTGTTTTAATGCCATGAACGATCCTCGTTTCTTTTGGAACCATCTTTGTCTTAACGGGGGCTAGATGAAGCTAGGAGCCAATAACGTCGCGAAAGAGAAGAACACCCTTTATCGAAACGTTTTTCGTGCAAAGCCAAGCGGAAATCGGCTCAAAAGGTTCCTTTATGTCGTTGGCAACAATTTAACATAGTTAACCGCCCAGACAATCGTTTTTGGCGCAAGATGCAATTTTTTCGCCTTCTTTGGCCCAAATCGCGCAAAGAAAGACACAAACGATCTTTGAATTAAGCCTTTAAGGGTTTGATGTCGAAGGAAGTTTTGATGAGTTCCCTGCCTTCTTGGATGGAAGAGACCTCGCCGCTTGCCACCATCTGCATCAAAAGATTGCCGATGGAGGCATCGAGCTCTTTTTCGATGTAGAGGGGGCGGTTGACCGCTTTGGATAAGAGAGAAACAAAATACTCGTTATGGGCGCCGCTCCCAATCAAATGGAGGCACTCAAAGCTCTTGCCGATCAAGGCCTCAAGCTCATCGATGGTGCTCGCGCAATGGACGGCGAGAGAATGGAGCAAAATGTCGATTAATTCGCCGGGCCCCAACGAACGCCCAACGCTTTCCTCCACCGCTTTGATCATCGATTCGGGGGAGTCGAAGCGGATGTCGTCAAAATCAACCACTTCGCTCGTATGGGCGCTTTGGGCCAAGGAAAGAAGCTCGAAGAAGGTGTAGCGATTCCCAAGCTCATGGATCACTTCGCGGATCATCGTGAGACCCGGCACGCTTTTTTGGTAGCGGAAGCGGCGATCGGGCGCCCCTTCGTTGGAGTAGTTGAGGCGCCTCGATTTCTTGTTGGTATGGGCTCTCCCCTCCTCTTCGCCGATGAGCGGCCATTGGTCACAGGCAAGATAAGGCTCGTTTTTCTTTAAGGGGAGAGACAAAACCATGGAGGCGTTCGCGTCGGTCGCCGGAAGAAGAACGGTTAGGTTATAGCCAATCTCCTCCTCCACTTCTTTTTTTAGCGGCCCTAAGACGATGCCAGGCTCTTCCAAAGGAAGGAAGATCTCTTTTGGATAGCCAAGCCGAGCGAATAGCTCCTCGTCCCAATCGCGGGTTGAGGCGTTTAAAAGGCCCGAGCTCGCCGCGTTGCAATATTCTTGTTTCTTCACCCCCGTCAAAAGGAAATTGAGGTAATCGGGAAGCATTAAGAACGTCTTGGCTTTGGCTAAGCGCTTTGCCCGGGCATCCGCCATCAGCTGATAAAGCGAGGTGCTTGGTTGGAATTGCAAGCCGTCGATTTCATAAAGCTCGGCGAAGGGGATCAAATCATAGACCGCGTCGATGGCGGGATCGTTTTCCTTTAGCCCATAACGGCATGGGCCAAGGGGCTTATCGTTTTCGTCGAGCAAGACATAGTCCGAACCCCAGGCGTCAATGCCGAGATAATCGGGAGTCTTATCGGCCTCTTTCGCTTTCTTCAACGCGATGAGGATGTTCTCTTGGATGAAGTCGACGTCCCAGCAAAGGGAGCCATCCCGCAAAGCGATCGGGTGATTCTCAAAACGATGGATCTCCTCCAGAGTGAGTCTGCCATCCACCATCCTCCCAAGGATCGCCTTGCCTTGGTTGATGCCAATGTCGATCGCCAAATAACGTTTCTCCATAAGAATCCCCTTTCTTTCTTATACCCCAATCAGCTGCAATAAGATG
>CAMGZU010000100.1 GCA_946183085.1 uncultured Erysipelotrichaceae bacterium
TCATCGAGCGACTTCTTGAGACGAAGACGCGGGCCAAGCCGGTCGGCCGGGACGTCTTTTAAGCCATCTGGGACCCAGATGTTCACGAAGCAGGGCTTCCCGAAGGCTTTGCCGAGCTCGGTGGCGATCTCTAAGCTGCGTTTGCCATGCTCCACCCAGAAGTGGCGGATGCTTTCGTCTGGCGAAGAAAGGGTCAAGCCATCTTTGACGTTTTTGTGCGAGAAGAAGGTCGGGTTGAAGTCGATGCCATCCACGCCAAGGTGCTTGGCGAGCGTAACCCATGGTTTGAAATACTCAAAGGTGTATTGGTCGCGATCGACTTTGCCCAAGTCTTTTCCTAAGATTGCGTAAGAAGCGTGGATATTAAGCCTCTTTTTGCCCGGCATGTAGGCGAACGCCTTCTCGATGTCGGCGAAAAGCTGCTCTGGGCCTTTGGCGGCGCCGGGATAATTGCCGGTGGTTTGGATGCCGCCTTCAAGCGAGGTGACGCCTTCAAAGCCGAGGACGTCGTCTCCCTGCCAGCAGTGGATGGAGACGGGGATGTCTTTGACGAGAGAAAGGGCCTTCTCGACGTCGACGCCGTTTGCGGCGTAGATCTTCTTTGCTTCTTCAAATCGAGTCATTGGGTAATACCTCCTGTAATGGGAACGATTCTTTGATGAGTTGTCTTCCTTCTTCGATGGAATTGATTTCGCCTTTGGCTTTCATCTGCATAAGCAGGTTGCCCAAGGCGGTGCCTTCGATCGGCCCGACGATGACGGGGCGAGCGATGGCGTTGGCGGTCAATTGGTTGAGGAAGCGGTTCTTCCCTCCGCCTCCGGTGATGTGGAGCGCGTCGAAGCGTTTGCCGAGGAGATGCTCCAAGTCGCAGAGCTTCTCTTTGTAGCAATCCGCGAGCGAGGCGTAGACGACGTGGGCAAGTTCGGGGACGTCGAGCTTGCCGACTTTGCTTTCGATGGCTCCAATCATCGATTTTGGTGAGAGGAAGATGGGGTCATTGGCGTCGATTCGTTTATCGCTCGGATGAGCTTTGGCCAGCTCTGCGAGTTCGGCGAAGCTGTATTTGTCTCCCAGTTCATGACGGACTTCCTGGATGATCCAAAGGCCCATGATGTTGATTTGGAAGCGGAATCCCATGCTGGGCGTCCCTTCATTGGAATAGCCCGATTCTTCTTCAAATTCGCCGACGTGGGCGGTGGGGGATTCGACGCCAAGGAGCGACCAAGTGCCGCTTGAGATATATGGTTCGTTGGGCTTTAAGGGGATGGCGAGGACGGCGGAGGCGGTGTCGTGGCTCGCGATGATCGCGACGTCAGGGCGATAGCCGATCCGCTTTTCGATTTCTTCGCTTACGGGGCCAAGAATCTGGCCGGGGAGCGAGAGTTTGCCAAAGAGGCGTTTCGGGAAGCCCATGGTCTCAAGAATCGACTCGTTCCATGAATGGGTGTCTTTGTCGACCATCGCACTCGTGGTGGCGTTGCAATATTCTTGGGCCTTTAAGCCAGTCAAACGATAGTTTAGATAATCCGGAAGCTGCAAGAAGGAGGAGGCCTTCTCGAGTTTGCCTGAGCAAAGGTCATCGTAAAGCTGATAGACCGTGTTGAAGGGCTGGAAGGCAATGCCGGTTTTTTGAAAGAGCTCCTTTTTGGGGAGGATCTTCTCGACCTCTTGGCTTTTTGCTTGCCGGGAGGGGTCACGGTAAGAATAGGCGTGGCCGAGCTTCTTGCCGTTTTCATCGAGGAGGACGTAGTCGACGCCCCAGGTGTCGATGCCGATGCAAGACGGGGTTTTGCCGAGCTCTTTGGCTTTTTTGAGGGCGGTGATGATCTCTTGGAAAAGGCCATCGATGTCCCAATAGAGCTTGTTATCGCTCGCGCGCTTCGGGTGATTGGGAAAACGGTGGATTTCCTCCATGTTGAGCTTCCCTCCCTTTTGGCAGGCGAGAATCGCCCTGCCGCTTGAGGCGCCGATGTCGATCGCAAGATAGGTGATCATAATTTGTTTTCCTATTCTAATGAATCGGCTTACGCCTCCCAAACCGATTTGGCGTTTTTGTACCTAAGAAAGAAAGAGTTAAGGGGAAACGAAACCAAAAAGAACAGATTTGCGCACATTCACTCATCTCGAAACAGAAAGAAAAAACGGCCAAATCCCCGAGAAGAACATCGTCTTCCTCAAGAAAAAGAGAATCCTGGTCGATTACAATACCTCGATTTGCGGCCTTCGTTATGCCAAGGCTGGGCGGGCCGGGGCATCCGCATGGCGGCCTCTTTCCTAAAGAAAATCGGCAAGCGCACGGCCGCGAATCGCTCCTTATGGGTGTATACTACAACTCGACCCGCGCCTTATACCGCATGATCGGCGTGGGTCCCATCAATTCAAAAAAGCAAAAAAGAAATGAGCGAACCCACCAAACCCCTCATCAGTTTCGTCGTCCCATCCTACAATTCCGAGGAATATCTTCATTTCGCCTTGGATTCTCTTTTGGGGCATGAAAAAGAGATCGAGATCCTCGTTGTTGACGATGGCTCGAAAGATAAGACCCTCGAAATCGCGAAGTCTTACGCCGAAAAACATCCAAACATCATCCCAATCCATCAAGAGAATAAGGGGCATGGCGGCGCCATCAACACGGCGATTTCTTGCGCCAAAGGCCTTTATTTCAAGATCCTCGATAGCGATGACTGGGTGGATCAAAACGCATTAAATGTCTTATTGGAGGACATCAAGTCCATCAAAGACCTCCCCGATTGCTATTTGACCAATTACACCTATTGGGAGGGGAGGGAAAAAGAAGCCAACACCATCTCCTACCGCCACAAAATCAAGAAGAACGAGACCGTCTCTTTAAATGAGATCAAAACGCTCGATACCAAGTCTTATTTCACCCTGCATTCGGCGATGTTTCGTCTTGAGACGGTGAAGGATTCCGGCGTCAGATTGCCCGAGCACTGTTTCTATGAAGATAACTTTTACGTCTACGCCTGCTTAAGCAAGACGAAGACCGTCCGTTATCTTGACCTCAAATTCTACCAATATCTGATGGGCCGCCCTGGCCAATCGATGGGGAAGAAGACGCTTCTTTCCCGCTATTCCCATATTGTTTCGAATAGCCAAAACATCTTTGATTACCTAGACATCATCCCCCTGAAGAAAGAAAACCCCGGTTTGTATCGCCTTTTGAAGCATCATCTTCTTTTTTCCGTCATCCAAGTTCCTTTTTGCTGCCGGATGAACGGCTCGAAGGAGGCCAATAGGGACATGAAGGCCTTCTTTAAGCACTGCAAAGAGGACAATCCTAGGCAATACGCTCTGCTTTCTCACGCCCCAGAGGTCTTCTGGCAAAGGATCCCCGGCCCCCTAGGCAAGGTGCTCGTCCA
>CAMGZU010000101.1 GCA_946183085.1 uncultured Erysipelotrichaceae bacterium
CTTTCCACAAGTCGTATTTATCGACAGATTCTTTTTCTTTGCTTAACAAAGAACTAAAATAATCTAAATTGCGATTACCTAGGTAATCCCACATTCGGAGACTGCTTTATGAACAGAGTTCCCTCGACCCAAGAAGTGCTCGGCATTTATTTGTCGTGCCTTGAACCGACTTCCGCCTACAACTTGCCTACCTTGATCCCGCTTGGCGGCTATGACGAAAAAGAAGTCAAAGCCGCTTTGGAAAAAGTGGTGGCGGCCCATCCGCACCTCAAAGCGATCTTTGAGATGGAGGACGGCGTCCTTTACGAAAAAGAAGGCAACGATCCCTTGGTGTTTGAAGCGAAGGAATGCGAGAAGCTCGACAAAGCCTCTCTCATTCGTCCCTTTGTCCTTTTGGGCAAGCCGCTTTACCGCTTCGAATACCTCAAAACCAAGGAAGGGAATTATCTTTTCTCCGACTTCCATCACATGTTGATGGATGGCTTCTCGCTCACCCTTTTCTACAAAGAATTCGCTTTGGCTTTGGAAGGCAAAGAGCTTAGCAAAGAAGAATGCTCGGCCTTTGAAGTGGCCAAGAAGCAACAAGAGGATCGTTCCTCCAAAGCCTACGAAGAGGAGAAGAAATATTACGAGGACACCTTCGGCGGGGTCGACGCCGAATCCTTGCCCACCCAAGACAAAGACGAGGGCAAACTCTCCTATGCCCGTTTTGACATGCCCCTCAAAGAATGGGGCGACAAAGAAGTCTCTGCCTTCCTCAAAAAAGAGGGCATCCGTCGTTCTTCTTTCTTCCTCGCGGCCTCTTCGCTCACCCTTGGCTTATATTCCTTTGCCGACGAGGTGAGCTTTGCCTTTGTGGACAATGGCCGTAAGCAAGAAAGCAAGAATGCCTATGGCATGTTCGTCCGCACCCTTCCTTTCTACGTCAATCATTTCGAAGAAGGCGAAGTCTCCGCTTTCTTAAAAAGCGTCAATGACGCCCGGAACGCGGTGGTGGAACGCCCCCTTTATTCTTTTTTGGACCTTTCCAGCAACACCGCCTTCCATCCTGGTGTCTTGGTCTCCTATCAAGGCGATTATTACTACCAAACCACCTTGAATGGCAAAGAAGTCGAGGTTGAGCTCTTGCCGGTAGAAGATGGCAAAGAGAAGATCACCATCGAAATCTTCCGTAGGAATGCTTCTTATTTCGTCCGCGCCGAATACCGCGCCGATCTTTACGAAGAAGATTCGATCCGTCATCTTATTTCTTCCTTGGACCACCTTGGCAAAGAGCTTTTGGAGAAAAAGAAGCTCGAAGACATCGAACCCGCTTCCAAAGAAGACCTTGCTCTTCTCGATTCTTATAACGACCACGATTTGAGCGATTACGATTTCGCCCGCGATTTCGTCGATGACATCCGCGACGCGATCAAGAGAAACCCGGATCGTTTGGCCGTCGTCTGCAACGACAAGCAAATCACCTACAAAGAGCTTGGCGAGCTTTCCGATCGCATCGCCGACTACCTCTTGGCGAAGAAACTCCCCAAGCAAAGCGTCGTCTCGATCCTCGTGGGCCGGGACATCGCGATGGGCTACGCCCCGGTGGGCGTCTTAAAGGCTGGCCTTGCCTATCAGCCTTTGGATCCTTCTTATCCCGACGAGCGCCTTTCCTTCATGATGGAAGACGCCTCGGCGAAGCTCCTCATCTGCCAAAGAGGCCTAGAAACGAGAATCCCCTCCTACAAAGGGCCGATCCTTTTCTTGGACGAAGTGCCATCTCTGCCTTTGCTTCATCTTGAGCAGCCTAAGGCCGATCCCCACGATCTTTACATCATGCTCTATACCTCGGGCTCCACGGGCAAACCAAAAGGCGTCCAATTGGAGCACCATAACATCTCCGCCTTCGTGCAGTGGCAGAGGAAGACCCTTCCCATCAAAGATGGCGAGGCCTTCTTCGCCTACGCTTCCTTTGGCTTTGACGCGAACATGTATGACCTTTATGGGGCTTTGACCAATGGCAATACCCTTTACGTCATCCCCGAGGAGATGCGCTTAGACTTGCCGCGCCTCAACAAATACTTGGAGGAGCATAACGTCAAACATGGCCTCATGACGACTCAGGTTGGCCGTCAATTCGTCGAATCCGAAGACAATCATTCGCTTGCTAGCCTTGTCGTTGGCGGCGAAAAGCTCGTCCCGGTCGCGCCGCCAAAAAACTACACCCTCTATAACGGCTATGGCCCAACCGAATGCACGATCATCATCTCCTATTACCCGGTGAAGGAGGTTTGCTACCGCGTCCCGATCGGCAAAGCCCTCCCCATCACCCATACCTTCATCCTCGACAAGAAGATGCGCCGCCTTCCTTATGGAGCCCCTGGCTTCTTATTCGCCTCTGGCCACCAGGTGGGAAGAGGCTATTTGAACCGTCCGGAAGAAAACGCGAAGGCCTTCTTGACCAACCCCTTTGAAAAGGGCGATTTCGCGAAGTTCTACCATACGGGCGACGTCGTCCGTTACCTCAAAGACGGCACCTTGGACTTCATCGGCCGCAAAGACGGGCAGGTGAAGATCCGCGGGTTCCGCATCGAGACCAGCGAGGTGGAACGCGTCATCCGCGAATATCCGGGCGTGAAAGACGCGACCGTCCAAGCCTTCCCCGCGCCGAGCGGCGGCATGTTCATCGCCGCTTATGTGGTCTCTTCTTCCAAGCTCGACCTCAATGACATCAAACGCTTCATTGGCGAAAGGAAACCACCTTATATGGTGCCCGAAGCCATGATGCAGCTTGACGCCATCCCCTTGAACCAGAACAGCAAAGTCAATAAGCGCGCCCTCCCAATCCCAACGAGAGAAACGGGCGTTGTCGTCGCGCCAGAAAACGAACGCGAAGAAGCAATCCTCGCGATCACCAAAGAGATCCTCGGCTACGACGAAATTGGCGTGACCAACGACGTCTTTGACGCCGGCTTAACCTCAATCGCCTCGATCCGTTATATGAGCCTTCTCGCCTCGCGCGTTGGCTTAGAGATCTCTTTGGAAGACCTCAAGAGCCATCCAACCGTTCGGGAGCTCGCCAAACTCAACCAAGCCGAGGAAACGGAAGAAGTGGAGGAAGGCGCTTCCTATCCTTTGACGAAGACCCAGCAGGGCATCTTCGTTGAGATGATGGCCCACCCCGATTCCACGATCTACAACATCCCGCTGCTTTATAAATTAGAGAAGAGCATCGACCTCGACGCCTTGGAAAAGGCCATCAAAGAGGTGATCGATGCCCATCCAGGCTTAAAAGCCCATCTCGCCAATCGTGGCAGCGACGTCGAATTCGTTCCTAGTAGCGAGGAAGCCAAGGTCGAACGCATCCAAGGCGATCCCAGCTTCCCATTTGTCCT
>CAMGZU010000102.1 GCA_946183085.1 uncultured Erysipelotrichaceae bacterium
ATCCGCCCGCAGGCGGATTTTTTAGTGCTCATGATGATGCTCGTGCTTTTCAATGAGCTCAAGCTCATCATAGCCATAAGGCATCGTGAAGGGGAGGTGGGTCGTTGGGTCGCTCACTTTGACGGCAACGCCTTTAGTTTCGGGGAAAAGCTGAAGGACTTCACCCATACTCCCTTTGGGGAATTGGAGGAGGGTCTTTTTCGTTTTGACGATGTCCCCGATCGCGAAAGGGGCGGGGCGGTCTTTTTCTTCGAAAGGCCGAAGCTCTTCTTCGTAATAGACGCTAGAGCCGACCAGACAATCCTCCGCGGCGTAAAAGCCGACGGTATAGGTGCCGTTTTCTTTGTGGATCGCGTCAACGACGCCGACATCGCCTTCGTGGGCGACGCCGCGTTCTACGAGGGGGATGACCCGGTCGCCAAACTTATATTTCATCTTCGAACTCCTCGTAAGTCTCCTGGCTTTGGAGATAGCGTTCCAAAATCACCATCGCCGCGGCGGAATCGATCCGCTTTCTCTGCTTTTTGGCGTTTTGCCCGACTTCATGGAGCATCGCGGCCGCCTCGACGGTCGAATTCCTTTCGTCTTGGTAGACGAGGGCGATGTTTGGGTATTTCTCTTGGAGGGTTTTGCCGAATTTGCGGACGATCGGCGTCATCTCGCAATCATCGCCTGAGGGGAAAAGCGGAAGGCCCAAGACAAAGGTCTCGACGGTTTCTTCTTCGAGAACTTTGGCGATCGCTTCGTAGGCATAGGAATAATCGCCCGCGGGAAAGCGGGCTTCTTCTAAAGGCGTGACGAACATCCCTGAGCGGCTTAAAGCCAGCCCAAGGCTCCCTTTTCCTAAATCCAAAGCAAGGAGATGCTTCATTGGGCGCTGATTCCTTTCGCGAGGATGGCGTAAACCGAGCCATAACGGACGCCTTTGGGAAAGGGGACGTCCTTCCCTTCGGAACGTTCCTTGAGGTAGAGCTTCAGGGGGTTCGCCTTCTTGGGGTCTTTGGGATTATAGGAGACGATGCGCTCCTCGATCAGGCATTGAATCTCCTTTACGCCATAGGCGCGGTAGGGGGAGATGTTATAGAGCTTCGCCAAATGCTCGAGGGCAGCAAGGCAAAGGGCCTCCTCGCTGGGGTGCGCCTCTTTGATGGAAAGGAGGGATAAGGCGTCTTTGTAGGTGCGGATGTCTTTTTGCTCCAGAGCCAAGACAAAGCGGTGGGCTTGTTCCCCTAGATCGTCTTTCTTGAAGGCGTAGCGCTTGCCTTTGTAATCGCCAAGGACGCGTCCGCAATCCAAATAGCCGAGGGCGATGTTGTTGGAGATCCTCTTCCGGTCGAAGTCCATCATCATGCCCATGTCCTGCGATTGCTCGATGAGGGTGACGTTGGGCAAATGGAAATATTCGGGCTTCTGCGGGGTATAGGGGAAGCTGTGGAGCATGATGGCGTAGACGTAATCGGCCCCGAGATCGAAAGCGAAGTCGATCGGGAGGTTGTTGGTCCAGCCGCCGTCGATGTAATTCTTGCCCGCGATCTTATGCGGCGGGAAGACGGGGAAGCAGGCGCTGGTGGCGAAAAGATAGTCCAAGACGCGGTTTTCGTTCACCTGGTTCAAGATCGCCCTTTGCTCTTTCATGCCGGGGAAGGTCGTATAGATCAAGCCCATCTTGATCGGGCTTTTCTTGATAAGGGATGGGTCGATCATCTTGGTCAGCGTCTCGATGTAGGGCTTGTTGTCGATCCCTTGGTGCAAGGCGAGGGAACCGAGCATCGCCACCGTCTGATTGACGGGGTTTTTGCGGTCGCGGTTCAAGAAAGCGTCGGAGATCGCCTTGCCGCGATTCTCCACGCCCCAACGGAAGACGTCGTCGTTTTTGATCGTCTCCCAAAGCTCGATGGCTTTCTCGAATTGCTCGGTCGCCACGAAATAGCCGTTTAGCGCCCCGATGGAGGTCCCGGTCACAATGTCGAACTTGATGCCTTTTTCGACGAGCTTCTTGATGGCCCCGATCTCATAGGAGCCAAGCGAGCCGCCGCCACAGAGAACCAATGCGATTTTCATACGTAGATAATTTTATTCCTCTTTCGAAAGAAAAGCCCGAGCAATCACTCGGGCTGACGCTTCATGAAATAGAGAAGGATGATGATGACTTGGACGGGGACGCAAACCGCAAGGATGAAGAAGAGGTTTTGCGGTGGGGTCGCCACAAAATAGAAGTGGAGGGCGCAATCGAGGATCAACGTCCATTGGAAGACCGATCCCATCACCGTGTAGGCGATGCGGTTGCCGCCTTTTCTGCCATAAAGGACGCGGACGGAGATCATCGAGATCGCCATGCAGGCGGGCACCGCCCAAAGGAAGAGCATGTAATTGGCCATGCCGTCCAATTTCCCAGAGATGAGGTTGGAGACAAAGACGAGGGTGAAAATCAAGATGACGACGACATTGGCCAGCGCGATAACGACCGCTTTGTTGGCCTGCTGCTTCTTTTCTTCGACCGCTTCTTCGTGGTTGGCGGCGTTTAAGACGGCATCGTCGCTTTGCTCGGTGATCAAAAAGTCGATGGTGACGCCATAGAATTCGGCGAATTCCTTGAGGATGTCGACCGAGGGAACGGCATAGCCGTTTTCCCATTTGGAGATGGATTTATCGGAATAATTGAGTTTCTCGGCGATTTGCTGCTGGGTCATGCCCTTGGCTTTGCGCATCGTCATTAAGTTGTGTCCGACGATTTCAGAGAGGTTTTGCATCGGCAACATTATAAGGGCTTTGTTCGCTTTTTGTAGAACAAAAAAGACCCATCGTTTTCGGATGGGTCTAAGAATCAGTAGCGGAGGCTTTGGGAGGAGTGGGAGTTCACGTAGGATTCGTAATCCGCTTTGGCGGAAGAGGAGATCGGCGTGTTGCTTTGGGTGATGTTGACCTTCGCGCTCACCATGCTGATAATCGCGGTGGAGGCCTTGATGCCGGTTAAGGTGCCATCCGCGTTCGCGGTGATGGTCGCGTCAAGATCCTCAAGAATCGAGGTGCCCGCCAAAGAAGCGAGGTCGATCTTGATGTCCCACTGGTGGCCGGAATTGCCATAATCGGTGAAGGTGAAGGCGTCGGCTTTGCCCGAGAAGAGCGATTCGATCCAGAAGGGGTCTTTCGCGCCATCGCCATCGTTATCGGCGTTGAAGTTGCTGTCGTAGAATTCTTCGCCCATGCCAACCCAATCGCAGAGGAGGATCTTGCCAAGGTTATCGGCGAGGCCGGATTCGCTATAACGGTAGTTGAAGCTCGCGTGCTTCGTCGAGAGGTTGAAGAGGCCGCCTTTGTAGGTGTCATAGATCGAGGCATAGACGTAGCCCGGCTGGCTGGAATCGCCCCA
>CAMGZU010000103.1 GCA_946183085.1 uncultured Erysipelotrichaceae bacterium
TGAAAGGAGGTATGAGCATGGCAGTTCTGCAGATTCGCATCCCGAACGAGCTCAAGAAGGAGGCCGACGAGCTTTTCCAATCGCTCGGTTTGGACACGACCACGGCCGTCAGGATGTTCCTCCGCCAGTCGTTAGCCTTCGGCGGGATTCCCTTCCGCATCCGCAAGACCGGCGGGACCCTCGCCAAAGCGATCGAAGAGAGCAAAGATCCAGCCAATTTGATGGGACCTTACGACGATCCACATGAATTGGTGCAGGCGATGTTGAAAGAAGGGGAGGAATGAGATGCCCCGTTTTCAGGTTCGTTATATGAAAGCTGTTTCAAACGCGTCCGGAAAGGACGCTTTTGTTTTAAAAACTTCGATGTCATCGGTTAACAACGAACATAATTGAAAATGTTGTTAACTCACTTATAATGGGCTTATGGCAAGTTTAACCGAGTTAAAAAGAGCCATCGATTTGCTGCCAAAAGGCAACGTCTACCGGAAGGTCATCAAAGGCCATCCCTACTTTTATCATCAATACAGCGACCATGGAGAAAGGATCAGCAAACTGATTTCGGAAGAGGAAGTCGCTCCTCTTTTGGAAAGGATCAAAGAGCGGAAAGCGCTGCTTCTCGAATACGCGTCCAAAGCCAAGACAAAGAACATCAAACTCTCCGATGCCGCGAGGCGTCTGACGGGCTTTGTGATGATGGGGGATGCCCCCGTTGCAAAGTTTGAGGAAGGAGAACTCCTTTGGCTGGATGAAGGGAAAGCGCCTTATGCCATTAAAAGGAGTCGTTCTTTGCTTCCTTTTCTCTCCCTCCGCGTCATCGATATCTCCCGCACAAATGCTAGGCTTCTAAAGAAAGCATTCGCCATTCACGAAGAGGAGTCTCATTTCCTTTCGCTTTACGCTTACGCCGCCTCGATTTCCGATAACTATTGGTTCAAGCCCCTCCATTCCAAACTCAAATACAAAGACGTCACCTTCGATTCGGACGCTTTTAGCGACATCGCCCTGAAAGGCGATACCTCCTTTTTCCCAAACCGCGCCCATTTGACTCCCGAACTCACCACCGGCGGGTCTTTTGAGAAAGGCTGGAAAAAGATCGACGGGGAGTGGTGGCTTTATAAATGCGGAACCAAAAAGGAAATCTTCTCGGAGATGCTTTGCTACGAGCTCGCCAAACTTTTCCTTCTTCCTAGCGCCGTTTACGAAGTGGATGGCTCTTACATCCGGAGCCTCAATTTCGCGGGCGAGAACAACTATGAACCGATGGCTTCTCTCTTTGGCCAAGATGACTCTTACGAAACATTTTATTCGGGGTTAAAAGAGTTCCCAGACGCGGTCAAAGAAGAATACCTATCGATGATTTTCTTCGATGCTTGGGTCAATAATGTCGATCGCCACAATGAAAACTGTGGCTTTTTAAGAGATGCGGAGACCGGCGAACTGATCTCTTTGGCGCCCAATTTCGACAACAACCTCGCTTTGATCGCGCGAAGCCCATTGTCCGAGGATCCTCGAGACGATGGCTTCCTCGTTTCTTTCCTTCGCTTTGTGAAAGGAAACAAAGATGCGGCTGCTCGTTATGCCAAGATGGTTTTCCCGACGATTCGGGAAGAAGACATCCAAGAAAGGGTTGAGGAAGTAAGCAAGCTGACCCAGTATAAGGACGAAGGGCTCTCCTCTTTGCTTTTTCGCCGTTACGAATATCTAAAAAAGTGCGTATCCATCGGTTAACAACAAACATATTTCAAAATGTTGTTAACTTGTATTATTGGCCTTCTCTTCTCTATTTGTTCCTGCTTTGCTAAACTTTGTCCATGAATTACATGGACATTCTGTTCATCGTCTTGACTTCGATTGCCGGTCTGACGATTTTGCTTTTGCTTTTCTTGCTCTTTTGGCAGTTTTTGGGCGTCTTCGGCGGACTTCGCAAGCCCAAAGAATTCCCGAAGGCGAAAAGCTTAAGGAAATTTGCTCTCATCATCCCCGCCCATAACGAAGCGGTGGTCATCGGCAACACCGTCGAAAACCTTTTGACGAATTTGGATTATCCCAAGGATCTTTATGACGTTTTTGTCTGTGCGGATAATTGCACCGACAACACCAAAGAACTCGCCATGAAAGCGGGGGCGAAGGTTTACGAACGCTTCGACGACAACCCCGATCATAAGCGGGCCTCCTTCCCGATAAAGCTTTTAATCGACAAGGTATTGGAAAGAGAAGAAAACTACGACGCCATCATCAAGTTCGACGCGGACAACATCCCTTCAAGGAACTATCTCCATGCGATGAATGACGCCTTAGAAAGCGGCTTAGAAATCGCCAGGGCTCATGAAGCCCCGACCAACATGGGGCAAAACGTCTGGACGAGCGTCTCGGCTTGCTACTATTGCCGCGACTCCCGTTTGATGTCCAATTTCCGCGAACGCCACAACTGGAACTCGATGCTTTCGGGGGCTGGCATGATGGTTTCGACGAGAGTCTTAAAAGAAATCGGCGGTTGGGACGCGATGGGGCAGATCGATGACGCCGAATTCACCGTCAACCGCTTGTTGGAAAAGAAAAGGGTCGGCTATGTCCCGAATGCGATCGTTTATGAAGATCAGCCTTCTTCCCGCAAAGACTCGGCCGCGCGCAACTCCCGCATGGCGAATGGCTTAAACAAACTCTATTGGTCCAAGTCGATGAAGCTGCTCGGCATGTTCTTCAAAACCGGCAAAGCGACCTACCTCGACCTTTGGTCGCAGCTCACCTTCGTTCAGATCCCAATCCTCATCGCGATCGTCATCCCGGTCTATGCCGTCTTCTATTTCACGACCTTGATTCTCGAGATGTGCGGCATCCGTCTTTATGGCGTTCTCTTCCAAGGGGAGAATGCGCCGCTCATCGCGATGATCGCCCTCTTGGCAGGGGGCGTGGCTGCCTTGCTCTTCTATTATTTCTTCTTTACCCTCCAAAGCGCGATCGCCGTCAACAAAGACAAAGACGTCCTTGGCCCCGATTATAAAAAGAACGCGCGCAAGGGCATTTGGCTTGGGGCGGTGGCGATGTTCGCCTATATGGGCTCCATCAATTCCGGCGTCACCAAAAAGAAGGTTGCTTGGAAAGAGTTAAAGCGCAACGCGCCAACCGAGAAAAAAGAAGAAAAAGAAAACTGAGGTTCATTCCTCAGTTTTTTCGTTGTCATCGCTCTTTTTCTTGATGCGTTCCAATCTTTTCAATAGGCTTTCCCGTTTTTCTTTTTTTCTTAGGGACGCTTGCTCGGCGATCGCTTTCTTGGCCTTGAGGTCATAGATGATGACGAAAAGGAGGGAAAGAAGAAGGATCAAATAGAAGGATAAGGCCCTCCATAAAAGCGAGATGGCC
>CAMGZU010000104.1 GCA_946183085.1 uncultured Erysipelotrichaceae bacterium
TGGGACGCGCGGCCTCCCTCTCCGTCACCAAGGCGTCTAATTTTTTTAGGTAGGCATTCTCCGCCTCCAGGTACTCGTTCCTCGCCCTGAGGATCTCGAGCTCCTCCCTCTCCGACGGGGTCAGTTTCGCTTTCTTCTTCGGCATGATCGGTTCCTTCTGAGGCCTCCCACGACGGCATTCTAAGCCATCCATGCCCTTTTCCCTATACCTTTTCACCCATTGGTAGAGCTGGCCGTTGGATATGTGGGCCTCCCTGGCCACGGCCGAGGCGGAACGGCCCGAGAGGACCTTGGCCACCAGGCCGAAACGGCCTTGCGCGGTCCACTCCCTGTTGGTGCCGCTGTGTTTCAGCCCGTCGATCCCCAAATCGTCGTACAGCCTCACCCAATCCCGGACGTGGGATACAAAGGAGCTCTTGCTTTTGGTGCCCGGTGGATAGACGTATGAATGCGATCGCTTGTACCTCTCGATGCACTCGAGCTTGAATTCTAACGTGTACTTCATGAAAAATACCCCTCCTCCTGGTTGTCCAGGATTTGGGGTACAGCTCATTCAGGGTATAGGCTCCTCTTTGCTTTACGGATGTAAATTAGACCAAGTGGGTTGCGACCTTGATCGCGTAGATGGCGATGAAGGCGACAGTGCAAACGGCCACCGGGATGTCGGTCTTTTTGAAGCGGCCGCTGACGGCGGTCAAGATGGTATAGGAGAAGAAGCCGACCGCGATGCCATCGGTGATGGAGTAAGCAACGCACATCATGATGACGGTCAAGAAACTACTGACGACCGTGACCCAATCGTTCCATTCGATGCTTTCAAGGTTCTTGAACATGCAAACGCCGACGTAGACGAGGGCTAAGCCCGTGACGGCGCTGGAGGAGAACATCGAAAGAGCCGGATAGATCAAGGTGGAGAGAAGGAAGAGGGTGCCAGTGGTGACGGCCGCTAGACCCGTACGGGCACCAGCGGCGACGCCGGTGGTGGACTCGACGAAGGAAGTGACGGTGGTGGTGCCAAAGACCGAGCCAATGACGGTGCCGGCCGCGTCAACGATCATCGCGGGACGATCATCGACGGTGATACGGCCGTCTTTGTCGACCATGCCAGCCCCGGATTCGACGCCGACTAAGGTGCCGGTGGTGTCGAAGAAGTCGACGAAAAGAAGCGAGAAGGCAAGGGCGTAAGACATCGGCTTGGTGAAGGCGTCAAAGCCAAGGAAGGCCGCGCCGAAGACGGTGCCGAGGTTGCCGAGTTCTTTGATGTGATAGGAATCGTTATAGAAGCCGCTGAAGCCTTCCACGCCCGCAGAGCCAAGGGAACCGCAGATGATGCCCATGATCAAGATGGCGATGATGACGCCGAACTTGGTGACCCAGAACATGACTTTGTTCTTCTGCGGGAGAACCGAGATCGCGAAGACGAGGATGATGCCAATTAGGCCCAAAGTGGTCGGGAGATAAGCAAGGTTCCCCATGCCAACGAGGGTTGGGCCATCGACGATGACGCCGACGTTTTGGAAGCCGATGAAGCAGATGAAGAAGCCGATGCCGGCGCTGATCGCGAACTTCAAAGACTTCGGGATGTACTTGACGATCCAAGCACGGAGCGGGGTGATCGAGATGATCAAGAAGAGAATACCATCGACCATGACGATGCACATGGACTGGGCGAAGTTGTAACCCATGCCAAGCATGACCGTATAGGCGATGAGGGAGTTAAGGCCTAAGCCAGAGGCGAGGCCGACCGGGAGTTTGCCATAGAAACCCATGAAGATGGTCGTGATGCCCGCGGAAAGGGCGGTGGCCGCAAAAATACCAGCGCGGACCGCTTCCGCCGGGGCCCAGACGTCGCCATAAATCAAGATTTCGACGACGTCACCGACCTGGCGCATGTTGCCGGCGCTGATCCCAACCGTGCCAAGATTGGCCCAGTCGGTCGAAAGCATGTTCGAGTTCAGCGGCAAGATGTAGAACATCGCCAAGAAGATGACGAGACCCCCGAGGAGCTCACGCGCGATGGTTGAGCCGCGCTCGGAGATGTGGAAGTACCGATCCAACCAGCCCTTAAAGCCATTCGCTTTGGGACTGGGAGTCGGTTCTTCGGATGGAGAGGAAGGAGAAGTGTTTTCGACTTCTTCCACAAGGACTTCTGCCATTTTTTGTTTTACCTCCAGAAGAACGCCTCCGCCGTATGCATTTCTTGCCGCGAAATAACAAAAACACCGTTCGCGAAAATCCTTTCAACTTCTTAACGGATTCTCTTTTGGAACAGTGCTTTTCTCATTTTGCCGTAGTTCCGGACTTTAAGGATCCGGCGTAGAAACTGCCGGACCATATCACCGGCATATACGACTTCGACTGGGTTATTTTATAAGAAAACAATGCCTTAAAAACATGAAAGCACTTTCAGAAAAATGGCGTTGCGAGCGCGCTTTTTGAAAAACACTCGTTGATGCCTTATGAATTTCACCCTATCAAAGTTCAAAAAAAGTTTTTTCGTGAAAATTCCCTCTTTCCAAGCGGCGGTTATGTCTTATACTTTCCTAACGAGCAAACAAAAATGGAACCGAGAAGATTGGCCAACGTTTTCCTTAAAAAGAGGACGGGTGTCCCTTCTCTCCCATCTCTCGCTCGTTCAACTTTCCATTCCAAAAAAATCGGGGGCTTAGTCATCTAAGTTCCCTTTTTTTATGCAAAGTTGGGCATTTTGAAGGAGGTTCTTTTATGGAACAGGAAAAGAAACTCATTCTGGATGTGAATGAGAGCCCGAAGCGAATCGGGCAGTGGATCATCCTTGCCGTGCAGCACCTGCTCGCGATGTTCGTCGCCTGCATCACCGTGCCGCTTATCGTTTTCTCCAGCACCGTCGTGCCGAGTGGCTTTGCCAATTCCGGCGCTTCCGTCAACTACATCGACGCCGCGGGCAATTCTTTGGCGGCGAGCCTTGTCGCCCCGACGCTTGTGGCCGCAGGCGTGGGCACGCTCATCTATATCTTCTTAACCAAAATGAAGAGCCCGGTCTTCTTGGCCTCCTCTTTTGCTTATATCGCCCCGATGGTCTCTGCGATCTCGCTTGGCTCCGTCCCGATGATGCGGGATGCCTCTGGCGCGCTTGTCACCGCCACGGCAGGAAGCGAAGTCGTCGGCGTCCTCGCCAATCTTTGGTCGCTTCCAATCGGCATGGCCTTCGTCGGTCTCGTCTATGTGGTGGTGGCTTTGATCATCCGCGTGGCGGGCGTCAATTGGCTCAATAAGC
>CAMGZU010000105.1 GCA_946183085.1 uncultured Erysipelotrichaceae bacterium
GCCGAAAATTGGGGGATTGGGCCACTTCTTGCTCCAGCGGCGGAACTTCTTTTCGAGAGGTCCACTGCCAGCGAGGATCCACTGGATCTCATTTTGGTGCTTGGAATATTTCATGGCCTTAAAAAGCACCTTATGGTTCTTCTCTTTGCTATAACGACCCGTGAAGAGCACCAAGAACTTGTCTCTTAATTCCTCGGGGCGTTTGACCGCTTCCTTATGGAAGGAATGCTTCACGCCGTTAGAAATGACATAGCCGTTACTTTTAAAATGCATCTTCTTCTCGAAGAGGTCGTGGATGAATTGGGAGGGATAATGGATGGCGTCGACTTTGGAGAAAAGATTCTTATAAAGAATCCGATACATCAAATAGTTCGCCAAAGGGACGCGGTCCAAGAAGACCTGGTTGGTGAAGTTCTCGGCTTGGGTGTGCATCGAGGCGGTGGTCGGGATGCCGCGTTTGTTGCAAAGCTTCACGACGTAAGAAGACAAAGAGCCGCAGAAATTGAAATGGACGATGTCCACGCCTTTCAGGGCTTCCTCGATGATCTTCTTGTCTTTTTTGGAGGCGAGGGTGACGCCGTTGGATTTGACGTAGTTGTCGAAAGGTCCGAAGTGGATCCTCGGGCAGATATAAAAACCTTCCTGGCCGCGATACATCTCGTCGGGGCAAAGGATGCGGACTTCATGGCCTTTTTTGCGGAGGGAACGCGCGACGTTCATCGTCGCAATGGTTGTACCATTGTTTTCTTCGCCCAAGACATCGCAGCAGAACAGGATTTTCATAGCCATGTGATTTTACGGGTTAGGGAAGTCGAGCGCAATTCTTTTACGCTTTTCTTACAAGAAAAGTCGTATCGAAAACGAAGAAAGCGGACTATCCCAAACGGAGAATTGCCCCAAAAGAGAGCGATTCGTAAGGGACGTGCCCGCTTTTTCTTCAAATCGAAGAACGAGGAATTACTTGCCCGCCTCGTAATTGGCGAGAAACTTATTGAGCTCGGCGCGGAAAGGAGCGAACTACTGCTGTTTCCAAAGCGTCGGCACATCATCGACGTAATGCCAATGTTGGAAGCCATCGGCGACCGCGGGCTCATTTTCGCTATACAAGGCATAGCCTTGCTTGGAGATGTCGCTGCTGTATTCTTTGTCGAAACGGCGATTGGGGACGAGCGTGCTGCCATTCTCAACCTCGGGCAAACCTTCTAGGCTCGTCGCGGCGAAATACGCTATCCTGCCCGAATAGGAATTGAGGTTGTCATAGACGGTGGTAACGGTCGAAGGAATCACGACCCATTTCAGGCTATCCGTGTATTTGAAGATGTTCTCATGAATCGTCTGGAGTCCCTCGTTGAATTCGACGTATTCGAGCTTCTTGCAAGCCCAGAACGCCTCTTTCTCGATGGAACGGATTGAGTCTGGCAGATAGATGCGCTTGACGTTCTCGTCGTTCTTCCAACCCGAAGCAGCGATCCTCCGCGTGTAGGCGTTATGGAGATTGCCGTCTTTGTCTCGCACCGAAGCGACGGCGCGTTTGATCGCGTAATCCTCGTATTTGGCATAGGGGGCTTTCTTCGCCTCGTAGGTGTAATCGGTTGGCTTGCCATAGTAATCGTATTCGACGCCGACGTTGGGCTGCGGCGGATCGGACTTCACCCAAGTCCCATAGAAGGTGAGGTCGCTCGTGACCTCCACTTCCTCGCCTGGCTGATACAAAGTATCGCCTTCGCGATAGACATTCGTCTTGCGATAGCCGATGAAGATCATCTTGATGCCATAGTCGTAATGGCCCGGCGCCTCAATGAGTTCGACCGTGCGGCCGTTATAGACGTTTTCGAGCTTCTTCGTGTAGTAGTTGGCGGACGTGGTCGCCCAGAAGCCGCCGCCGCCATTGAAGGTGACGGTCCAGGTGATATCGATCCTCTTATAACTCGCATAGAATTCGAGATCGCTCGTGACGGGCTTATAGAGACTCACGCTATTCCCATCGATGTCTTTCCAGCCATCGAAAGCGTATTTGTACTCGATGGACTCGCTTTCTTTCTTCGGCGAAACGATCCCGCCTTTGTTGGACAGATCGCCATACTCAAGGACCTTCTGCTGGAGGACGGTCGTCTTGTCCTCGTCATAGAAGGTGACGTTGTATTTGTATTTCTCCAAGGAGAATTCGGCGTTAAAGACCATATCCTCCGTCAAAGGAACCGTCGGGATCGGTTGATCCCAGCCGGTGAAGGTATAAATACCTTCTGGGCCTTCTTTGGTTGGGGTCTCGCCATCATAGACGAGGATATCCTCTAACCCCACCTCGTAACGTTTTATTACTTCGCCTTCGCTTTTGAAGATGGCTTCGTAGGCGGTTCTACGGAGCTCGAAGTTCGCTTTAAGGGTGATGGTCGTACCGCCGACGTTCTCCCAGTCAAAAGGTATCTCAGTCAAATAAGGTTCGCTCCAGGTTCGGCCGTCGATTCGCAACGACCAACCCAAAAAGGAATAGCCTGAGAGTTTAACGTCACAGGACTTTGTTGGTGTCTCGCCTTTGTATTCGATCTTGTCTTTGTAATGAATCTCCGTCTGGTAATAGGTGTTGAGCACGTTCTCGTCATAAAAAGAAACGTAGTAAATTACGGGGCTCGTCGAAAACTCCGGATAGTAATCCGTATCCTCCATGATGTTCTCGAGCGATTTGTCCCAAGAAGAGAAAGAGTAGACGTATTGCTTGTCGCTATAACCGGGGGCGGTCACTTTCTCCGTGAAAGAGGAGCCTTTGTCGACTTTCGCGGTTTTAAAGGGCTTTTCGTTTCGGCCATCGAAAAAACGGATGGTCACTTGCTCAACCGTCAGAGGGTCGACGCTTGGGGGCGTTTCTTGATGGCCACAGCTCGCAAGAAACAGCAAAGGGATTAAGAAAACGGTGCGAAACAGTTTTTTCATCTCTGCGTTAATTGTAATTCTTTCCTTATAAATAAAGAAAGAAACGACCAAAGAAGGAATGAGGAAACGCAAGAGACCAACGATCAAATCAAACGCTCGGCTTCTTGGCGTTCGCTCCTTATTCTCTAGCATAAGGAGAATCAGTTGTCCGCAAAATGGAGACAACTCATCCATATTCGTTTATGAATTTGATGAAACAAAAGCCGGAATCTTCATTCGATTCCGGCATAGTTGCAAGTGGTTGCGGAGGGTGGATTTGAACCACCGGCCTCCAGGTTATGGGCCTGACGAGCTACCAGGCT
>CAMGZU010000106.1 GCA_946183085.1 uncultured Erysipelotrichaceae bacterium
CTTTTGGGCAAAGCCAAATCGTTCACGCCCGGCGACTTCTCCCTCGTTTTAACAAGCCAAGAGGTCCGTTTGCAGGAAGAGATGCCCATCAAAGAGGTCATCCAAAAAGAAGGGAAGACCATCCTCGACTTCGGGCAGAACTTCGCGGGGCTCATCTCCATCAACGCCGATTTGCTCCAAGAAGGAGAAAGCCTAACGATCCGCCACGCCGAGATCAAAAACGACCAAGGCGAGCTTTATTTCGCCAACCTTCGCAAAGCCAAAGCGACCCTCGCCTATACCAAAGGCAAGGAAAAGGGTTGGTATACGCCCCGCTTCACCTACATGGGCTTCCGCTACGTCGAGATCGTCGGCCCTTATCAAGAAGGCCTCATCAAAGCAAACGCCCTCCATACGGAGATGAAACGGACCGGCCACTTCGAATCCGGCAACAAAGACGTCAATCAGCTCTATTCCAATTTGGTTTGGGGGCAGCGCTCCAACTACGTGGAAATCCCAACCGATTGCCCCCAGCGCGACGAGCGCCTTGGCTATACCGGGGATGGCCACGTCTACGCCTTAACCGGGGCCTATAACTACGACACCGACGCCTTCTGGCGCAACTTCTTTGAAGATCTCCGCCTGGGCCAAATGGATAACCCCGACGGCAATGTCCCCCCTTTCCTCCCCCAAGTCGGCCCAAAGCCCGTCGGCTTCATAACGATGCAAGGCTGGGGCAGCGCCGTCTCGATCATCCCCGAGATGGCTTATTGGCAATTTGGCGATGAGAGATTCCTCCTTTCGCATTACGAGACGATCCGCAAATACGTGGAGCTTGAGATCAGCAAGGCGGGAAGGAAAAACCTTTGGATGGGGATTTCGCTCGGCGATTGGCTTTCTCTAGGCAAAGGCGTCGCCTGGCAGGCGATGCACAATCACCCCGTGAGCAACGCTTTCTTCGTCAAAGACCTCCGCGTTTTGCTCTTTTTGGCCAAGCGCCTTGGGAAAAAAGAAGATGCGGATCGCTACGAAAAACAGCTTGCTTTGACCAAAGCCGCCTACGTGAAAAAGTTCATCCGCAAAGACGGCAGGATGAAGAACCAATACCAAGGCTCTTATGTCATGGCCCTCGCTCACGTTTTGGAAAAAGGAGACCCCCTTTACGATGCCCTAGCGGCTCACTTCATCCGTAACGTCAAGAAGAACGGCCTTCAGACTGGGTTCTTTGCGACCGAACATTTGCTCCCCCTTCTTTGCGAACTCAACGAAAGCAAATTGGCCTATGACGTCCTTCTCTCGGAGAAATGCCCTGGTTGGATGTATCAAGTGAAGCGTGGGGCCACCACAACCTGGGAGCGTTGGGACGCCATCCAAGAAGACGGCAAAGTGAACGAAAGCAAGATGAGCAACGACAACATGGTCTCGTTCAACCACTATTCCTTCGGCTCGGTCGGCGAGTTCTATTACCGCTATATCCTAGGCATCAAACCGCTTGAGCCTGGCTATAAGAAAGCCCTCATCAAACCTTATGTCGATGAACGGCTTCTCTACGCGAAAGGCTCTTATGAGTCGCGTTCCGGGAAAATCGTCTCTTCTTGGAAGATCGAAAAAGACAAAGTCATCTACGATTTCGAAGTCGCGATGCCTGCGCACATCGAACTAGAAGACGGCTCTTCCTATGACGTTAAGCCTGGCAAACATCATTTCGAAGCAAAAAGAAAAGAAAAAGGAGAAAGAAAATGAGCAAATTCTTATTAGGTTCCTCCACCGCCTCCCATCAGGTGGAAGGGAACAACATCCATAGCGACTATTGGGCGATGGAGCACATGGAGACGACCTCCTTCAACGAACCTTCCTTGGATGCGGTCGACCATTATCACCATTACGAAGAGGACATCCGCTTGATGGCGAAGGCGGGCTTAAACGCCTATCGTTTCTCCATCGAATGGGCGAGGATCGAGCCGAAGCAGGGCGTTTATGACGAAAAAGAGGTGGAGCACTACAAAGACATGATCGCGTGCTGCAAGAAAAACGGCATCGAGCCGATCGTCACCCTCCACCACTTCACCTCACCGAAATGGACCATCGAGCAAGGCGGATGGGAAGAAGAGAAGATCGCAGACTTCTTCGCGAGCTATGTTTCTTACGTCACGGAGAAAATCTTAAAAGGGAACGTCCATTACGTCTGCACGATCAATGAGGCCAACATGGGCATCCAAGTCGCTGAAATCGCCAAACGTTACAAGGCGCAGATGATGGCCCAAATGGGCAAAAGGAACGTCGAAGGACAAGCCCAGGTGGGCATGAACTTCAACGCGATGATGGAGAAGATGGCGAAAAACCGCGAGGAAAACCTCAAGGTCTTCGGCACCGATAACCCACAGGTCTTCGTCTCCTCCCGCACCCCCAATGGCGATTTGATCGTCATGAAGGCGCACGAAAAGGCGAGAAAAGCCATTAAGGAAATCGATCCCTCCATCCAAGTCGGCCTCACCCTTTCTCTCCATGACATCCAAGTCTTAGGCGGGGGCGACGTCGAGGCGAAAAAAGCCTGGGAAGATGAATTCACCCACTATCTCCCTTTCCTAAAAGAAGACGATTTCTTCGGGCTTCAGAACTATTCGCGCGCCATCTATGGGCCAAGAGGGCTGATTCCCAGCGATCCAAGCAAAGACAAAGTGACCCAAATGGGCTATGAAAACTACCCCGAAGCCTTGGGCCACGTGATTCAGCGCGTCCACAAAGAACTCGGTCTCCCCATCATCGTCACCGAAAATGGCATCGCCACCGAGAATGACGAGGAGAGGGTCGTCTTCATCCAAAAGGCCCTCAAAGGGTTGGAAGAAGCGAGAGAAGCCGGCGCGAACGGCCTTGGCTACTTCCATTGGTCGTTCTTGGATAACTTTGAATGGCAGAAAGGCTTCTCGATGCGTTTCGGCCTCGTATCCGTCGATCGTAAGACGATGGTCCGCACCCCCAAAGAAAGCCTATTCGTGCTCGGGAGTTTCGCGAAGAAACTCTAAAAAAGGTTCTTGTTCCATACGAAAATGGGGCGTAGACACTTTAAAAGGCAAAAGAAAAACTCGGCCGCAAAGCCGAGTTTTGTCCTTTTATAAGGTGCGGATCGATTCGATCGGCGGCTTTCTCCATAAGAATCCCCTTTCTTTCTTATACCCCAATCAGCTGCAATAAGATG
>CAMGZU010000107.1 GCA_946183085.1 uncultured Erysipelotrichaceae bacterium
CTAATCCGCCGTTTTTTGGTGTAGGTGAGTTCTCACTTTCAATGCAACAGACGGCTCAGCTCTAAAGAGTATGTCTCCGGGGGTCTGCCATTTCAGGCATTTCCTCATTATATATGCCACTGAGAACCCCATGAATCATAGACAACTCAATTCGGCTTAACGATAATGAGACACGATTAATCGAAGAACAATTCATCGACCAGAGGAAACGTTATATGACGATCTACGAGCAAAGATTGTGCGAAAAACAAGGTGAGCTTTTTGAAAAATCTTCGGACCTCCCTTGTTCTTCTGCTCTTTTCATTCGTCGCTACATGGACGGATCCACCGCAAGAGACCAGGACCTCGCGGCGATGTATTTTGACGCTTCAAAAGAAAGCGCATCTTCGCTCTTTGAATCTCTTGTAGAACGTTACCCTGATCTCACGAAACGACAAGGGCTTCATTACCCATCCTGCGTTTTACATTGGATGGGTTACATCTATCGCGCATGGACCATTTTGACCCATAAATCATCCTCTACCATTTACGAATCCATGAAGGCCGAGGACCTTCTTCCGCTTTATGATTCTTTTCACACCTTTGATCCTAAATACTGCGTGATGCGACTTCAGGAAATCGTAGAAGAAAAAGAAGGCCCGGTCCTAAGCGATTACGAGGTTTATAAAAGGATAAAACTGGGCTATTAGTTTGTTGCATATGCAACAGAGCAGTTTTCTTTGACTTCTAAGAAAAGAAAACGGTCCTTAAGGACCGCTTACTTTCGATTGATGCGCCTTTGCTTTTGGAAATAGGCGATAAGATAAAGGACCGTATAGGCAATCGCGATTGGCCAACCAAGCGGAATCGCGACGCAGATCAAGACGAAAAGCCAGCGGAATGGCTTATCGGGATCGACCCATTTGGACTCTTCGACCTTTGCCTTCGGCTTTGGAGTTTCTTTCTTCTTCGGGTCTTCGCGAAGAGGAGCGCCGCAAGAAAAACAATAATGAGAGGAAGAGGGATTCTTCTTGCCACATTTGGGGCAAGCGATGTTCTTCTCTTCTTTGACGTTTATGGCGTCATAGACGCGCTGGACCAAGTCTTCGGGATCCTGGCACCACTCCAACCCTTTGAAGCATTCCTTGATGAGCTTTCTGGCCATCAAGCTCGGCGGATAGGTTTCATAATCCTGAAGGATGTATTCCACGCGCTTCATCTTCGGGAGGTTGCGGCTCACATAGGTGATTTCGTCTTTGAGGGCGTCACGTTGGATGGAACGCGAGGATTTGGAGGAAAGATAGACGAGGACTTTGCAGTTCTCTAGCGCCTCATGGATCGCGGAAAGATAATTCTCCACCGCCCCTTTGCCATGCCGAAGGTTGCGGAAAGCCGCGAAGACCGTGAAGCCGTTATCCTCCAAAAGATCCAACACTTCCAAGACCTCGGGCATATTGCTTGAGGAATAGCAAAGGAAGACGTCGCGCGGCAAAGAAGGCGAATAAAGCCCTTCCTCGAGTTTGTCCGCTTCGTCTTCGATTTGCGTGAGCACATCCAAGCGGGAATCGATCTCAACGTTCCGTTCCACGAAATTCTTCAACGGACCGACGTTGCGGGAATCCAAAGAAAGAAGCGACCAGCGGACGATCTCTTTGGCCAATGCCTCTTCGCAAGAGAGATCCTTCAAAAAAGCATTGAGGACCGCGGGGTCATCATCTCCATCTGCTTCATAGAACTTGGCTAAGATGTCTTCCGGATGAATCGCAAGCACGTAACTAGCGGCTTCATGGACTTTCTTTAAGCTCGGGTTGCGGGTATGGGTGGCGTCATAAAGAAGCCTTCTGGCGTTGGAAAGCTGCTCGATCTTGATGTCGCTTAAGGCGCTTCGGATGGCTTCGGCTTCTTTTTCGCCATCGTCAATGGCAAAACGGGCCCCGCAATAAGGACATTCGAAAAACCCATCCTTTTGGATGAGGTCCGACCCGCAGTTGGTGCAAAGTTTCCGTTCCATCCTTTTTCCTTATAGGAATGATTATAGATTCGCTTTCTTTTGCTAGGCAAAACCAATTGAAAGAAAAGAAAAACGGCGGCAAGTTGCCACCGTGATTTCTGATTGGAGCAGCCGGCGGGAATCGAACCCGTATAGCCAGCTTGGGAAGCTGGAGTTCTGCCACTGAACTACGGCTGCGCGCTACACGCATTGCCTATTATACGATTTGCGGGCGCGAAGTCTAGAAAAGCAAAGAAAAAGCCGTGGATTTCCACGGCGATCTTTCTTACTGGTGGGTGCTGAGGGGATCGAACCCCCGACCTTCTGTACGTCAAACAGATGCTCTCCCAGCTGAGCTAAACACCCAGGGCCGCTTCAAGCGGCTTGATTATTATAGGGAGAGGCGTTTTTAGATACAAGAGGAATTTTCCTATTTGATGAAATGGGTCCAAACCCGGTTTTCCTCTTCGAGGAGTTCGGGCCTTTTTTCTTTCTCTAAGGCGATCGCTTCCATAAGGAAGACCATGCGTTTGGCGACGATTCTCGCGTTCCTTAATCCTTCTTCATCTTTCAGGGATTCGCCCTTCTCCATCCCGAAGACGTTGTTCCAATAATCGCCACTGGCAACCGGCATCCCCGAGATCGTGAAATATTTGTTTAAGACGTCAAAGGAAGCGGTCGTGCCACCGCGCCTTGCCACCGCAAAAGCGGCCCCGACTTTGTAACGCTTCGAGAAGGAAGTGCTATAGAAAAGGCGGTCTAAGAAAGAAATGACCGTGCCATTTGGCGAGCCATAATAAACGGGCGAGACCACAACAAGCCCATCCGCCTCTTTGAATTTGGGCGCGACCTCATTGACCGCGTCTTTGAAGACGCATTCGCCATGGGTCTCACAATAGCCGCAGCTTGCGCAGCCGCGGATGCTCTTATTGCCGATCTCCGCCACTTCGCTTTCAACCCCATACTCCGAAAAGACCTTCCTCATCTCCTTGATGACAAGCGCGGAGTTCCCCTCTTTTCGGGGCGAGCCAAGCAACAACAATACCTTCATTTCTCTACCTCTTTCTTTATCTTAATTCGAATCAATCTTCGTTCAACCGGCCATAATCGTTCCTGTAGTTATCCAGTGATTTGTTTCTAGGCAATTATCCAGTGATTTGTTTCTAGGCAATTATCCAGTGATTTGTTTCTAGTACCCCA
>CAMGZU010000108.1 GCA_946183085.1 uncultured Erysipelotrichaceae bacterium
CTTTAGGCTCGTGCCGGTGACGGCGACGATGTAAAGCCCAAAGGCGAGCGACAAGGTCGTATGGAAGACGAAATAGAAGGCGTGGAAGAGGTATTGCCAGACGTCGATGCCTGGGCCTTCCAACGTCAAAAGGATGACGCCGACGACGGAAGCCACCGAAGAAAGGACGTTCATCGCCAGCATCATCAAAAACTGGAAGTGCTGGCTGCCCAAGCGATTGAGGAAGCCGCGGGGCGGGATGTATTGCTTGCGTTTGGCGGTCAAGCAGTAGACGAACGAAAAAAGCGACAAGAAGAAGGCGCTGATTTCAAAACTGGAGCCAAACATCGCTTACCTTTTTCATAGACTAACACAAAACCTCCTTATAGGAGATAGAGAAAAATGAAGAAAGTATTGTCTTCATCGCGTCATTGAACAACAAAGCTTTTTGTTTGATTAAAAATCCACTTTTAAGAAATTGGAAAAAAGAATCACCCTTGGAATTGAAAAAGCCTCGACCCAAAGGATCAAGGCTCTTTTCCAACCTATTGATATTAGAAGAGGGTGAAGCCCGCGGTTTTGGCGGCGGCGTTGGTACCGACCCAGACGACGTTGTTGCTGCGTCCCATGGTGAACTTGGCTTCTTCATCCTCGCTTTTGATGGAGGAAAGCTCGATCGAGTAGAGCTCGTTCCAGGTCTCGGCGCCATTCATCGTCGAGAAATACCAGGCGAAGAGGTAGTTGTGCTCTTCTTTTTTCGAAGCGCTCAGATAGTTGTTCAAGGCGGCATTGCCCGGAAGCGCCTCGGCGGTCGGGGTCTTCTCGTATTCTTCGGCGCTGACGACGCTGACCGAATAGCCGGCGCCTTCGAGCTTTCCTTTGGCGTCATCGGGCCCGACGTTGCCAATGGCGCAGGCGGTTAAGGCGAAGGCGCCAAGAACAAGCGCCGCATGTTTGAAGTGAAACATCGTTAACAAATTCCTTTCTTTGTCGGGTTTCAGTTTAGCAAAGCCCTCGTCACGGAAGTGTCACATTTTGCGAAAGGCAAAACCAAAAGGAAAATGAAACGGCTTTCCTAAAGGAAACTATTAATTCTTGCCTCATTAAGAGGATAATAATCCCGTCGAGGAAATATTGTGAAAAAACTCTTTGCTCTCTCACCGATCGTCCTTCTCGCCGCGGCTTTGCTCGGCGGATGTGGCGAGCAAAACAACACGATCCGCGTCTATGACGCCAATTCGCGCTTGGTCTTCGCCCACCATGGCGGCGAAGGAACCCCGCAGCAGGGCTTTATCGGCCTAGCGACCTACCGCACCGCCAAAACCGGCACCGTCCCTTACCTCAACGTTGGCGAGTTCTTTGCCGATTTCGGCTCCGTTCAAGGCAAAAAAGAAATCGTCGTCAGCCATGTCGGCTCCGTCTATGAAGTGAAAGGGGATGACCGCCTCTTCCTCACCATCGACGCCGATAAAGACACGATCAAGATCGACAATTACGAGCATTGGAGCTCTTTCAGCGTCCTCAATAACGGCGTTGGCCCCGACCTCGCCGCCCCGGGTTTGGACGATGAAACCGAGCATCTCTTCGCGGTTCATCCGAGCAAAAAGTCCAAATACATCGGCACCATCAAATCCGAAAACTACGATTTGAAGAAATATGGCATCGACGCGGTTAGCGAGGGCAATGATGTCTTTCTTCCTGCCCAATTCCTCTCCAACGTCTATCTTCGCTTCATGGGTTTCGACATGCTTTATAACGGCTTCGACTATTATTTGAGCAATTCCATCAACAACAGCTCTGCCCCCTGGATCCATAATTGCTTCTATGCGACCAAAGAGAAGTTCTACACGATGGATGGCGAAGAAGCCAAACTCGTTCCGGTCAAAAGCGAGAACGAAGCCTATCGCTTCGCCTACAAAGCCGCCAAGAATCCGGACGTTTATCGCATCATCAGCCTCACCAAAGACGGCAAAGGCAAAGGCTATCTCGCTGGCGGCTTGTACGAAGAAGGCAAGCCCGAAGCCGCCGATCCGACCGGAACCGTGATGGTCAATTACACCTGGGAGAAGAAAAATGACGCCCTTTTCGTCACCCAGCTTCTCACCAGCGAAGAAGGCTCCATGCCCCAGTGGACCCAGAAGATCCCGCTCAAAGAAGGCTTATTCGGCACGAGAACCCGCCCGCAGGAGATCATTGATCTCACCTACAACCTCCTCCGTTTCCAATTCGACAACTTCTATGGCCTCAAAGACGTCGCCAAGTTCACCGACTTCGACGCTTACGTCACCTCGAAAGGCTTGAAAGAAGGCCTCAAAGCCGCCGACGCGGCAACCTACGATGATGCCCTCGCCACCCTTCTTATGAAGAACATCGACGATGGCCATACCGTTTACAGCAGCCCTTCGATCTATTCGGGCAACTTCGCGAGCAAAGGCAACGAACTCGCCAAGAACCACCTCGGCGATCGCTACAAGACCCTTTTGACCAACCGCCAGAAGTATTTGAAGCTCCGCGCGGACACCTATCAGGCCAAAACCCAGGAAGAAGCCGCGAATCTCGTCGGCCTCTTCACCCACAACAAGACCGCGGTCGTCCGCTTCGACTCCTTCGCCAACCCGGGCAGCTGGGTCAGCAACACCATCGATCCGCTCGAACAGGTCGATGTGAGCGCCTGCTTCCAGCAAGGCAACGTCCCGATGGGCTTTGACGGTGCCTTCTATCAGATCAAGAAGAACAGCGCGATCGAAAACGTCGTCATCGACCTTACCTGCAATAGCGGCGGCATGATCATGTGCCTTCCTTACCTCTTCGCCCACTTCACGGACGATCCGCATTACTACACCAAAGACGTCGCGAGGGACATCGTCAACGACTACCATTATTCCGTCGACCTCAACCACGATGGCGTCTATGGCGGGGAAGGGGACACCTACAAAGGCAAATACAAGTTCTACATCCTCACCTCGGAGTTTTCCTTCTCTTGCGCCAACTTCTTGCCGACCGCGGCCAAAGAATGGGGCGTGAAGATCGTCGGGGCGCAAAGCGGTGGCGGTGCCTGCTCCGTCGGCAACTACTCCGATGGCTCTGGCTCCATCTACAACCTCTCCAGCCCGATCGTGACCGTCTATGAGAAGAATGGCCAATACCTCCATACCGATGC
>CAMGZU010000109.1 GCA_946183085.1 uncultured Erysipelotrichaceae bacterium
AAGAAGCTCTTCGTTTATGCCGATGAAAAGCACGAACAGGAAGCTCAGAAACCGGTCGTCCTCGACCTTAGCAAATAAGGAGAAACACCATGGCTAAGAAAGAAAGCAAGTATTACGGCACCGGCCGCAGGAAATCCTCGGTCGCTCGTGTCTATCTCAGCGAAGGCAAAGGCAAGATCACCATCAACGGTCGTGACGTCAACGAATACATGCCCTACGCCACCCTCGTCCAGAACCTCAAGCAGCCGCTCGTGATCTCGGGCGCCGAAGCGAGGTTCGACGTGACCGCCGAAGTCTATGGCGGTGGTTTCACCGGCCAGGCTGAGGCCATCCGTCTTGGCATCGCCCGCGCGCTTCTCGAAGCTGGCGAAGATCGTAAGGCCCTCAAGGTCGCTGGCATGCTTACCCGCAACGCCCGCGCCAAAGAGCGTAAGAAATACGGTCTCAAAGCCGCTCGTCGCGCCCCGCAGTTCAGCAAGCGTTAATCGCTTCCCGAACCTATGGGAATTGGCACCTCAAGCAACCGCTTGGGGTGCTTTTTTCATCCCGCTTCCTTCGATGGGGACGGATTTTTCAAAGCGTTGTCTTTTCTTTCTTGCAAAGCAAGATGGACCGCTATATATTATTAGGGCTCTTTGGAGCACCGTTGGGTCTTTAGCTCAGTTGGTTAGAGCGTGCGCTTGATAAGCGCAAGGTCGATGGTTCGAGCCCATTAAGACCCACCAATCAGGAAACGAAGCTGCGGAAACCCGCGGCTTTTTTCGTTGTTTGTTGCCTAAGCGAAGAGAGAAAGAGTATCATTACTTCCGCACCTGGGTGTTTAGCTCATCGGGAGAGCGCTTCCTTCACACGGAAGAGGCAGTGGGTTCGACACCCGCAACACCCACCAGATGCGACTTACCCGCCAAACAGCGGGTTTTCTTTTTTGGGTTAGCAACACACCAAACGTCGGTTGCCTTTGCTAAAAAACCTATTCTTTTTAAAATAAAGAATACGAGGAATCTCTATGCGCAACCTTGATTACCTGACTCTTCTTAGCAAATCTTTTCCCAATCGCGAAGCGGCCTCCGCGGAGATCATCAACCTTTCGGCGATCATGGATCTCCCCAAAGGAACCGAATACTTCTTCTCCGACATCCATGGCGAATACGAAGCCTTCTCTTATTTGATGCGTTCCTCCTCCGGCGTCATCCGCGCCAAAATCAAAAGGGCTTTCGGGGATTCTCTTCCTGAGAAAGACCAATTGGAGCTCGCCTATTTGATTTATTACCCCCAAGAAGGCCTCGCGAAACGGAAGAAAGAAGGGAAAGACGACGTCAATTGGCAAAAGAAGACGATTGAGCGATTGATCGTCGTCGCCCAGCACGTCTCCTCCAAATACACGAGAAGCAAAGTGCGCAAAAAGATGCCAAAAGGCTATGCCTATGCCTTGGATGAGCTGATCCACACCAACGAAACCGACCTCAACAAAGCCAATTACCACGCGGCGATCCTTGACGCGATCTGCGCGGTCAATAGCGGCCCCGCCTACATCACCGCTTTATGCGAGCTCATCCAAAGCCTGACGATGGACCATCTTCATATTGTCGGCGACATCTTTGACCGAGGGCCCAGGGCGGATAAGGTGATGGACGAGCTTATGGCCTTCCCCGAAGTCGATTTCCAATGGGGCAACCACGACGTCACCTGGATGGGTGCCGCCTGTGGCAATTTAGCCTGCATCTGCAACGTCCTCCACATCGCGACCTTATATAACTCCTTCGACGTCTTAGAAGATGGCTATGGCATCAATTTGCGCCCACTTTCGATGTATGCCCAGGAATTATATGGCGACGATCCCTGCAACCGCTTCAAGCCCCATCTCCTCGACGAGAACATCTCCGACACGGTGGAGCCGGGCTTGGCCGCGAAGATGTGCAAAGTCATCACAATGATCATGTTCAAGGTCGAGGGGCAATTGATCCGCCGCCACCCCGAATACAACTTGAACCGCCGTCTTTTGCTTAATAGCCTCGATTTGAAGAAGGGGACTTTGACCTTAAAAGGGAAGACCTACGAGCTTTTGGACAAGAATTGGCCTACCTTCCAAGAGGATGACCCCCGCGCTTTAAGCGAGAAGGAAATCGAGCTCTTGGAAAATCTCCGTTATAGCTTCGTCCACAGCGAAAAACTCCAACGCCACCTTTCTTACATCATCGAGAAGGGGGCGATGTACAAAGCCTATAACGGCAACCTCTTGTTCCATGGCTGCATCCCGATGAATGAAGATGGCTCCTTCTACGTCGCCCATACGCCCGATGGCGATTATTCTGGCAAAGCCCTTTTGGATTATTTCGACCGTAGGGTCAGAGAGATCTTCCATATGGACAATGACGATCCCAACAAAGCCATCGAATCCGATTTGTTCTGGTATCTGTGGTGCGGCCCGAAGTCGCCTTTGTTTGGGAAAGATCAGATCACGACCTTTGAGCGGATCTTCTTGGACGACAAATCCTTATACCGTGAGCTCTATGACCCATACTTCCAGCTCACCGAGAAGAAGGAAGTGGTGGAGAAGGTTTTGATCGAGTTTGGTTTGAACCCAAAGAAAGGTCACATCATCAATGGCCACGTCCCTGTCTTGGTGAATCGTGGGGAGTCGCCGATAAAAGCCGAAGGGAAACTCTTCCGCATCGACGGCGGGTTATCCAAGTCCTATCAATCCAAGACCGGCATCGCGGGATACACTCTGATCTTTAACTCCCATCATTTGGCCATCGCGGAGCATTCCCATTTCGTCAAAGGCGAGGAGAACCCCTCCAACATCCAGATTGTCGAAGTCTTCCCCGAACGCCTCTTTGTAAAAGACTGTGACATCGGCAAGCGCTTGGCGCAGGAGGTGAGCGATCTTCGTGAGTTGATCGCCGCCTACACAAGTGGCGCCATCAAAGAACGCCACTAAGCGCAACGGGT
>CAMGZU010000110.1 GCA_946183085.1 uncultured Erysipelotrichaceae bacterium
TAGGTCCATGTAATTGGCGGCGTCCGCCTCTTTGTCGACGTTCTTCCTAACGGCGACTTCGGGATGGAACTGCACGCCCAAACAGAAGGAAAGATCCTTGCGCTCCACCGCTTCGATCATCTTCACGCCGTCGGTAACGTTTTCCGCCGTCACGCTGAGCGGGGTGTTATCGACGGGCAAAACGCCTTGGTGGTGCCAAGAAGGAACCTTTGTCAGCGTTTCGGTGTTCGTTATTTTATAAAGCAAAGAAGACTTATCCGTCACTTGGACGTCATGGGCGGCAAAGACCTTCTTTTCGTGATCGCGATGCGTGTCATGATCGTCTTTCCCTAAGGAAGCGAAATAGCTTGGGATGTCGTTGATCATGCGTGCGCCGGAAACGACGGAAAGCATCTGCATGCCACGGCAGATGGCAAACGTCGAGATGTTCTTTTCCAAGCAATAAGACATCAGAAGATAATCCGATACGTCGCGTTCGGCGGAGTATTCGGTATCCCCTTCGATGCCATGCCACTCCCCTTCTTCCTTCCATAAGGTTGGGCAGATGTCGGATCCGCCGGGGAAGATGATGCAGTCGATATGTTGGGCGATCTTTTCGACGTCGGAATGCTTCCACAGATTCGTTTTGACTTTCCCTGCCAAATCCGAAAGGAGAATGCCATGTTCGTCCACCGCGTCCACCAAGGTATTGTCCGCGCGATAAGAAAGATCGCTGGAATGAATCATATCCAAAACGACCGGTTGGCAGCCGATTGCTTCAATCGTCTTGAGGGTGGAGACAAAGCTATAGCTATCCTGCTTATTGCTCCAGGCGACATAGATGGTCTTCTTGGAAGATTGGCTGCAAGAGGCGGCGAAACAAACCGCCATGGAGGCGGCGATGGATGCGCAGATCTTCTTTGCTTTCTTGGATGTCATGATCAAGCGGTGCTTATTGGGCCTTTTCCCCCAATAGAGCAGAGAAATGTTACCATGCGATTCGTCACAAACCTGTCACTACGCGCATTCGCGAGGTTTTTTGCTCCAATGATTATCCCTACGAAAAAGGCTATATCGATATTGCGTTGAAACGTGCGCCTTTTATCGACCTAATTTCGGACTTCTAAAAGTTTTAGGCGGAACAAGCCTCGAAAGGTTGAAGTGCCCCTTTAAAGGGCACACAATAGGCGGACGCACCGAAAAGTTGCGCGAATATGTGCGTTACTTTCCCCCAGGCGCCATCCATCATTAGCCGCGGAGGTTACGAACATGGAATTCCATCAGAATCTAAAACGTTTGCGGGAGAAGGCTGGCCTGACCCAAGAGGAGCTTGCCGAAGAGCTTGCCGTCACCAGGCAAAGCGTCTCCAAATGGGAGCTTGGCATCAACGAGCCCGACCTGCCCACGATCCGGGCCTTATGCAGGATCTTGAATTGCAGTTACGACGAATTGCTCGACGAAGAAAAAGTCGCGAGGCAAGAAGAGGCCGGTGAGCCAGAAGAGCCCACCACGCCCATGCGGCCAACGCCGAAGTATCGCGTTTATGTTGCGGAGCTGGTCTGCGCCATCATTTACTTGCTTGTCAGCATTGTCTTCGCTTTCTTCCCTTATATCGATTTCCCGAACGGCATGAGAGTCAACTTCTTCCTCATCGCTTTCCGGGGGACCGACAACATGAACCTCGTGGCGCTATTTTCTCTCTTCGTTTGGGTCGCCATCATGACGATGATGGTTTTGCTGACCTTCTTGAGACGCCGCAACGTGGCCTTGTTCCGAGCCCGCGATGCTTTGCTGATTGCGAACGTGGCCTTGATGGTCTATTCCCTCTGCTTTGGCTTGATGAGCTCCGCTGCGGACTTTGGCCTTTTCGGCTTGTTTTTCATCAACGCCCTGTTCATGGTTCTCCATTTTGCCATTCCCTCGCTTAGGGCAAAGGGATTTGCCGAAAGCTATGGGGACGATCTTTTGAGCCATGCTCCGATCGACTCCTATGTTCTTCCTGCGACTTTGATGATGGCTTTGGCGGTGTTTTCGTTGATCTACACCGAAATCAAGGAGCCCACTTGGTTGTTGATCTGTGGCGTCCTTGGATTCATCGCCCTCATCACCTTCGCCATCTTGTTCTTGGTCCTTCCGAAAGAAAAAAGCCGCAAAGGCGTCAAAATCGGCTCTTTGGTGTCCATCGGCGTCGTCCTTGCCTTTAGCCTCTTCTTCGGCGGCATCAACCTATTCCCACTGATCCTCTTCTATTGGCTTGATGTGATTGGGGTCTTCGTCTCTGTCTGCTTGATCAAAACCCGAAAGAAGGCGAACTAAAGGAAAAACTTCTCCAAGCGAAAGGCCTTGAAGAAGCGAACAGAGCCTCGATCCGTCGAGGCTTTTTTGTATAAGACATCACCTTATCTTTCCGCTTTTTCCATCGAGAAGACGAATCGGGATATAAGAAAACCGTCCTTTTGGACGGCGTCTATTTTAATAACAATCTCGGTTTATATTTTAGAAATAAATCTCATAAACAAATTCATGACATTTACAGCAATAATATCTTCTAACATGTTCACCTTCGTCCCAATTAAAGGATCTGCAACCACAGGCTGGACATTTCGTCGAGCTCGTGCAGGCGCCGCCGGAAACCGCCTCCAATTGCTCTTCGTTCAATTCGACGCCTTCTTCTTTGGCGAGCCTAAGCAATTCTTCTTGGTTGGTGCACGACTTCGCTTTTTCGATCTGTTCTTTGGTCAAACCCTTTAAATTGATTTCTTTCATGGTAAAACCCCTTTGTTAAAAAATGATATCAAGCCTTTTGTCACAGTTGTGCCACAACAAGAAAATTTTTTGATAGCGGCTTTTCTCATTATGACGCTTTAGAGAGAGCGCAACAGGGCGTTGCTACTATGACAAAAGGTTGTTTGATATGATTTCGCCAGAGGCAAAAACGA
>CAMGZU010000111.1 GCA_946183085.1 uncultured Erysipelotrichaceae bacterium
AAGTCTTTCACGCCCTCTCTGGAAAGGGCTTCAATCGTATATTGCAAAACCGGTTTCCCGAGAAGCGGGATCATCGGTTTTGGTAAATCGGAATTCACCGAGGCAATGCGGGTTCCTTTCCCGCCCGCCATAACAACCGCTAAGACGCTCATTTTTCCACCACTTCGGTTAAATCAAACACCTCAGGGGCGTAATGGATGACGGTCGTGCCATCATTTTCGAAGCGAAATGGGACTTCCATCAAATCTTTCAAGGCCCCGCGGACAGAGGCTTGCTTGTCTTTGGTGACATAGAAGAGCAAGAAGCCGCCGCCGCCCGCGCCAAGAAGCTTGCCGCCGAGAGCGCCAGCCTCCATGCCTTTGGTATATAAGGAATCGATGCCCTCGTTTGTTATGGTGCTGCCCGAGTTCCTCTTAAGCTGCCACTCCTTATCTAGGAGCCTGCCGAAATCATCCAAATCCCTTTCGCGGTTGACGAGGATGTTCTCCGCTTCGTCAACAAGGGCGAGCATTTTCTCTAGGTATTGTTCTTTATCGCCCAACGAAGCGAGAGTTTCCTTTTGAATCTCCGCGGAGAAACGGGTGAACCCGGTGAAGAAAAGAAGAAGGTTGTTGTCTAAGGCATTCTTCCTGGCCACCGGAACCATTAGGGGTTTTACGGTAAAGTGGTCGCCATCAAAATCGATGCGGTTTAAGCCACCATAGCTGGCTGCGATCTGGTCTTGCCAGCCACCGGCTTCACTGCAAAGATCGCGTTCCAAATGAATCGCGTCTTTGGCGAGCTGTTCTTTGGTGACGAATTTGCCTTTCAGACAATAGAAAGCATTTAAAAGGCCAACCGCAAAGGTGGAGCTGGTTCCTAAACCCGTTCTAGCGGGAAGGTCGGCATCATAGGCGATATGAAGCTCGTGCATATCGAGCATCTTCATCGCGTTCCGAACCATCGGATGTTCCAAATCATCTAGAGATGAAACCCTTTCGGTCTTGGAATAGATGAGTTCGGTCGTGTAATCAAAAAAACGGGGTAAGTGGCGAACCGTGACGTAAACGTATTTATCGAAGGTGGTCGAGATAACCGAGCCACCGTGCGTGCCGAAGAAGGCAGGCAAATCGGTTCCACCACCGAAGAAGGACATGCGGAATGGGGTTTTGGTGAGGATCATAGGCGGGGGCTCCTTTCGCTCTCAGGCTGCAGCGCATCGATTCCTTTGTCGCTAGGACTGATGCAACTTACGTAACTTTCCTCGAGGATCCAGATCTGGCGATTCGCGCAGGGAATGCTGCCCGAATAGACAAGGTGGATTTCCAAAAGGAAATAGACTGGTCCCAGTAATAATACCATCAAACAGGCGATCCAAAGAGGGTCGACTGCAAAATAGAGGGTCATCGTTCGAACCAACGCAATGTCGGCGATGTCCAAAACGACGACCTCGCCGATCGCAAAGAAGATCGGCATTTCCTTTTGTTCGGTCATCGCGACAGTCATGACATAGGAAGCTTGCAACAAGACACCAACCCCGAACGCCCAGAACTGGTTAAGGGTCACTCCTGCCCCTAAGAAAGCGAAAGAAAGGATGAGTAAAACCGATGGCAGGGAGCGGAGAGAAGCCACAACCATTTCTGTCAGCGAATGCTTTTTCTCGACCTTTTCGGTTTCGTTCGGTTGATAATAATCGCCAAATACCGGCAAGAACATAAACACGCCAAAGAGGATGGATTTCCAGTCCCCAGCGAAGAGATATTCGCTCTCTAACATCGAGTGGAGCAGTCCAGAAATGGCCATCACAAGATAAAACCAATAAACCGGCTTTTTGTTCTTACGCCACGTCTTGAAGAAGACAAAGGCCCAATAGCCAAGCAAGAAAACATAGATTGCGACGCGAAGGATTCCGCCCCTGCCAAGAAGTTCCAAGAAGCCGTTATGGGCATAGCCATTCGGAATCTCGGTTGGATACCAACGGATGATGAGGCGTTGGAAATTGGTTTCTCCTGCTCCAAAGATCAGGCGCGTGACATTCGTTTTCGAGAAGTCGATCACTTGTTGCCAGATGGTTCCGCGCGAAGTGAAAGCGCTGCCGTCTTGGGCTTTGAAGTCATTGAACATCTCCACTACGCCATCGTGGATAAAACGAAGGCCAGGGATTGAGGTGACGGCACATAACACCAAGAAAGCCAAGACAAAACAAATCAAGGTTATTCCAATCACGCCTAACGCCTTTTTGCTTTTTTTGATTTGGAGGGCAAAGAGCAAGATCGCATAGGCAACAAGCACCATCCCCGCGGTGATCAGGGTCGTCTTGGAACGGATGATGAAGATTTCGATATAGAGGAGCAGGACCAAGACCAACCGCCATGGCCCACCACGATCGAAATGGATATAAAGTTCCGAGAAGATGGCCAGAGAAAGAAGGACGGCGAATACATTCTTTTGGAACATATAGCTCTCAATGTCAGTAGTAGAAGAATAAGACCCACGCAAAAGATTCGTGAAAAATTCCTGATATTTGGCAAACTCCATCACCAAGGAATAAAGCACAGCGGTAAGGGAAACGATCACAATCCCTTTTAACAGGAAATGCCACATCCGAAATCCCCTTTGGATTTGGGGGACAATGACAGACATGAAATAGACATAGAAAAGGGAAGCGCCAAAAAGCAGCGAAATGCGGATGCGGTCTGTCAGCGTTAACAAAAAGACTTCGCCACGCAGGCTCGTGAGCGAATCTGGGAAGAGAAACAAAGCGACCGCATTTCCAGCGGCAATTAAGACCAAAGAAACGAGAATCGGCCAATTGACGCGGACTTTCCAATAACGGAAGCAAAGATAATACAAAAGCCCAAAC
>CAMGZU010000112.1 GCA_946183085.1 uncultured Erysipelotrichaceae bacterium
GGAATCGATCTTGTTCGTCTTTAATGACGGCAAGGAATTTGGAAAAGTCATCCGCTGTATAGATGTCATATTTCTTTTCCTTGGGAATGAAATTCTTCTTTTCAAAGATGCAGTCCGGATCAATCGAAGGATTGCTCTTTCTAAGAAACTTCACATAGGCTTTGCAAGCGTAGATGCAGTTGGTGATGTTGTGTTTTCTGCCATTAAGCGTTCTATTCACGTTCTCAAGGAAAGCGACGTCGACTTTGGAAATCGGGATGCCCTTGAAGAGCTTGACGATGTAGTTTTCCATCGTGAGATGATAGTCGTAGTAGGTGGAGGGCTTTAGACGTAATTTCAGTTCCTCCATAAACAGAGGATAAAGCGCATCGCAGGTGACTTCGTCCGTCTTCCTTGGAGTTTGTAGGGAAGCGGCGAATGTCGGTTCGTATTGCTGCGCATCCTTCTTGCGCATGAATTTTTCATCCGTCCCCAAAGGACCGTAGCAGTAGTATTGCTTTTTGCCGATGGTGATGCGGATGAAGTAACGTTGTTTGGTTTTGTGGTAATAGACGGGCATTGTTCATTCCTCGCTTTCGTTGTCGTCTTCGTTATCGATGTATTTGACGGATCCCAATTTGAATACGTCGTGGGTAAATAGTTCTTTGATGTCCTCAGGGACTTCGGGAGCTTTTCCGCCGATGCAATCTAAGATTTGCGCCAAGATCTCCGGCAGGTCTTCATAAGTCTTCTTCCCTCTGCTTATGAGATAGTTGTTGATTTTGAAGTAATCATCCATGTCGAACCTCGAAACGGCCTCGGCGATCAGGTACATGTACATGTCGAATCCATAGTCCGGCATAATGGCAATAAGCCTGGCAAGGCACTTAGAGGCGTCTTCGTACAGCCATCTCGCATTGCTTTCCACAGTGGACTCGATGCGTTGCTTTCCCAAAATGTTGATTTTCTGAGCTGCGCCGATGAAGGCCGCCCATTTGGACCAGGTCTTCATCTTGTTTTTATTCGACTCGGACAGGACTTTCTCCTTTAGGTCGATCATTCCGGCAAGGCATCCTACGATGGCTTCTGGTACGGCGCGTTCGTCGGGAGATTCATAGGCGGTGGTTAGCATCGCCAACGCGTTTACGGCTGAGTCGTGATAATAGCGGACCTCGTATCTCACCCAATAGTTCACGTTGAGCGACCCCATGCCTTTTCCAAGCCTTTCGGCAAGTTTGTTGTAGACGCATAGTTGGGAGTTCGTCCGTCCGCCGAGCGTTACCGACCATCTACCATCCTTGCCTTCGTAAATTGTTCCGGTGGGGTCTCCTTCTTCCTCTTGCTGCTCGAGGCTTTTCGTCGGCTTCGCCTTTCGATTTTTCCTAAGTTTCGTTGAGAATTCGCCCTTCTCGAATTTCTGTTTGAGTTCCTCCAATGGAATCTTCCCCGAGAAATCGTCCGTAGGGATGTCGAGTCGGGTGCATTTGCCACGGTATTCTGCAATGGTGTGGAAGAGGTGGAGCCAGGCGTCATGGACTGCTTTTCCAATCACCTCATCGCTTTCGCCAAAGTGAGAACCTTGAACTTTAATCTCGAAATTCCGGCAAGCCTGACCTTTCATTTCGATCACATACGTTTCTTCGCCGAACGAATTCTTGGTCAGGTTGCCTCCGGCCAACACGACGAGTTCTTCGTCGTATTTGTACATCCTGTCGTACCCGCCTACCCCTTTCTTGGGGAAAACCTTTTTGATGTCTCCCCCAAAAGCCTCGATCAGCTTCTCGAGATGCTTGAAGCTTGCTCTTTCTGGGTTGAATTCCCCATCGAACCTTACCTTAAGGTAATCGATGCAGACCTGATAGTCGGAGTACGAGCTAGGAGGGGTTTCACTCACCCCTCCACCCGCTCGCACATCCGTGATGGCTTTGTCGCATTTGTCATTGTTGTTCATACATTTCCTTTCCGTCCGAGGCCGGGCCCCAACTGAAGTCTTGGGGCCCCTCCGTTTCCACCGGACGACTTCCTTCCCTTCGAGGAAGGTAGTTACGGACGCTTTTGCGTCCTATATCGCTATCGCGATTGGTAATAGGGATTGGCGGCCTTTTGGGGCCGCCCCTGGGGATTCCTTCCCGCAAACGTTTCCCGTTTGCACCCTGGCTTATTTTTGGCGGGGGTTTGGATCTTTTGCTGCCGCGCATGTCATTCCCCTTTCGTCTCGTCCAGGAAGCGGACTAGATAACTGTTTTCACGTTCGAATTCCTCTTTTGTTGCCGTGATTCCCTGGAATGACGGCAAGTCGAAGAATCCTTTGGCGGCGTTTTCCTTCCCGTGGTTCAAGAACCCTGAGAACGACGCCGAGTCGAAGCGATAGGCGTAATCCACCGCGAACAGGACGTAGTAGGGGATATCGCCTCCAGCCACGAGGTTGCCGACGGAGTCGCTAGTATTTGTAGCCATCCGGCATTCCTTGTAGCCATACCGGTTGTAGACCTTGCTAAGCCTTCGATGGGTCCAGCCCATCAGCCAAAAGAAGAAATGGGACAAAAGCGTTTTGTCGTCCCGACAATTTCTCCATCTCTCGTAGAAGGCCACCGCCTTCGCGTTTAGCCAGCCTAGAACCATCGGCTCAATCCAATAGAAGGGCAAGGCCATGCCTTCGCGAATCTTGTTTCGGTCAACTGTGAAGATGGTCTCCGCGACGTCTACGAGGTTGCTTCCTACGGACCCCGACCTTTGGTCGTCGCTAATGACCTTGAAGAACGGCTTGCCGCCTACATAGGCCAAATGACCGCCCATTTTTAGGGTGGCGTCAAA
>CAMGZU010000113.1 GCA_946183085.1 uncultured Erysipelotrichaceae bacterium
GAGAATCTCTCGACCTTCGCCGCCCATATCGCGAACGTCTCCGAAATCTTCAAGCAAGTCGGCCCGAATGACTTGGTTCTTTTAGACGAAATCGGCACGGGCACGAGCCCGCAAGAAGGCGAAGCGATCGCCTATGCCGCGACCAAATACCTTCTTTTCATTGGCTCTTTTGCCCTCATTTCCTCGCACTTTAACGCCTTAAAAGCCTTTGCCTTGAACGAACCGAGAATCGTCTCCGCATCGATGCTTTTCGATGAGGATAACCTGAGGCCGACCTACGCCTTGAAGCGTGGGCTTCCCGGCGAATCCTATGCCTTTGAAGTGGCGGAACGCTATGGCTTAAGCAAACAGATCGTCGATGAGGCGAGGCACTTCCTCGGCCAAGAAAAAGAAAGCGACCAATCCAAGGGGACCAAACGCCTTTTGGAACTCATCGTCGAAGAAGAGAAAGCCAAAAAGCTCCTCGAAGAGAAAGAAGCCGAATTCGCGAAGAAAGAGGCCAGTTTCCTCCGCCGGGAAGAAGCCTTAAAGAAACAAGAGGAGCACTTTAACGAAGCCCTCAAAGAAAAAGAGCAGAAAGCCTTGGAAAAGGCAAAAAAAGAAGTGAGCCAAATCATCGCCGCTTTGTCTTCGCCCGACGTCAAACTCCACCAAGCGATCGAAGCCAAACGCAAGATCGAAGCGCTCGAAACCGAAGAAGAGGAAGAAGAAAACGAAGAACCAATCTCTACAGGAGATTATGTCTTGATTCCCTCCTTCAATGTCCGTGGCAAAGTCGTCAAAGCCAAAGGCAACCAAATCGAGATCCAAACCCCCGATGGCCTTTCCTTTAAGGTGAGCCCGAAGAAGGTCAGGAAAGTGAGCGCCCCCGCCGAGCAGAAGAAGAGGAAGCTCGCGAATGTCGACCGCATGCTCAATAACCCCGTCTCGATGGAGCTTAACATCATCGGTCTCCACATCGATGAAGCCTTGCCAACCTTGGAACGTTATTTGGATTCCTGCCGCTTGGCCAAGCATTCCAGGGTCCGCATCATCCATGGCCTTGGCAGTGGGGCCCTCCGCAACATGGTCCAAAGCTATTGCAAGAAGCACAGCGAATTCGTCGCTTCTTTTGAAGACGCCGGGCAATACGAAGGGGGGCTTGGGGCGACCATCGTCTTCTTAAAATGATCTTAAGTGAGAAACTAAAACGTTTGATCGCCCTCCTCCCGGATAAGCCTGGGTGTTATCTGATGAAGGATAAGGACGACAAAATCATCTACATCGGCAAAGCGAAGAACCTCAAAAAGCGCGTCAGCCAGTATTTTCTTCGCCCCCAAGCGGGCAAAGTCGCGGCGATGGTCTCCCACGTCGATCATTTCGACACGATCGTGGTGGGCACCAACAAAGAGTCCTTCATCTTGGAGATGAACCTCATCCAGACCCATTATCCGCGTTACAACATCATGCTCGTGGACGATAGCCATTATCCCTATATCGCTTTGCGAAAAGGCGGGGATCCTTATCTTAAGTTGGCCCGCAACACCAAAGACAGCAAATACTTCTATTTCGGCCCCTTCCCCAATGCGGGGGCTTGCTATAAGACGATCGATCTCCTCAACAAGATCTTCCCGACAAGGAAATGCCATACGTTAGGCAAGAAACCCTGCCTTTATTACCAGATGGGGCAGTGCTTAGCGCCCTGCGTCAATACCATTGAGCCCGAAGTCCTCCAAAAGCTATATGACGACATCAAGAAGTTCTTAAATGGCGATACCGACGAAGCGAAAGCCACCCTCAAGAAAAAGATGATGGAAGCCAGCGAACGTCTCGATTTCGAAGCGGCGGGCGAAGCGAAGAAAACCCTCGATTCCCTCGAAGAAACCATCGAGAAGCAACGCGTGGAGCTCGTTGGCGATAAAACGCCGCGCGACGTCATCGCTTATGCGGAACGAGAAGGCTACCGCTCTTTGGCGATCCTCAGTTACCGCCGTGGCTTATTGCTTGGCAAAAAGATCCATGTGGTTCCTTCTTTTGGCGAAGCGGAAGATCAAATCCCCGATTTGCTGGAACAGTATTATTCCTCCCACGAACTCCCCAAAGAATTGGTCGCGAGGCTCCCTGGATTAAAAGAAGAGCTCGAAGAGCTTTATGATGGCAATCTCTCGGTCGTCTATCCTCATGAAGGAAGGCTTGTCGACTTGGTGAATCTCGCCGAGCTTAACGCCAGAGAAGGACTCGATGCCCATTTCATGTCCGCGAGGCTCAATGACGATAACCTCGCTCTACTCGAAGAACTTGGCCAAATCCTTCATATCGATACGCCTCTTCGCATCGAGCTTTTCGATAACTCGCACTTACAAGGCTCGAGCCCCGTCGGCGCGATGGTTTGCTACATCAATGGCGAGCCCGCGAAGAAGATGTACCGCAAATTCAACCTCAAAGAGGAAGACGCGGGCGATGACTATCACTCGATGAAAGAAGTCACTTACCGCCGTTATTCGCGCTTAAAAGAAGAAAACCAAAGCTTCCCGGACCTAATCCTCGTCGATGGCGGGCTCACCCAGATCCACGCCACCCAAGAAGCCTTAGAAGAAGCGGGGGTTAAGATCAACCTCGCCGGCTTATTCAAAAACGACCGTCATGAGACCGAAGGCTTAATCGATGGCGATGGCAATGTCTATCCGATCGACAACAAATCGCCTTTGTTCTTCTTGCTCATGCGGATGCAGGACGAAGTGCATCGCTTTGCCATCACCTTCCATAAGCAAAAGAGATCCAAACGCCT
>CAMGZU010000114.1 GCA_946183085.1 uncultured Erysipelotrichaceae bacterium
GATGGATGCCGCGCGCCAAAAGCTCGATGCGGAGGCGGTTGGCGAAGGTGGTTTTGCCAGAACTGGAAGGGCCGGCGATGCAGATGAGGCGGATCTCGTCGATATCATTCTCGATCATCTCGCCGAGCTCGCAAAGCATGCGGTTGTGGCGGGCTTCGCAGAGGTTGATGAACTCGATGATGCCGAGGTCTTTGATGGTCGAATTGATGCCAGCCACCGTGTTGATGCCGATGGTTTTGGCCCAGTCGTGGGCGTCGGTTAAGACGCGGCCGAAGGTCGGGGCGTCTTTGAATTCGGGGATCTCGCCGCCGTTTTCGGCGCGCGGGTATTGGAGCAAGAAGCCCGGAGAATAAAGACGAAGCTTATAGGCCTTGATGTAGCCAGTCGAAGGAAGCATGACCTGATACATGTAGTTCAAATAGCCATCGCATTCGTAAAGATGGACGGTTTTCTCGGGGCGGTAGGAGAGGATCTCCAATTTGTCCGCGAAGCCTTTTTCGGCGTAGATTTTGGCAGCCTCTTCGTTGGGGACGATCGTCTTCTTCAAAGGATAATCAGCCTTGATGATCTCTTCGACCTCGTGGCGGATTTTTAAAAGCATGGCGGTGTCGGCGCGGACGCTCGGGTCCAAAAGGTGGATGGAGACGCAGCGCGAGACGTTATAGGCAAAGCGAATCTTCAGGTTTGGGTAGCAGCGGGCGAAAGCCATCGCGACCACGTAGCGGAGGGTGGCCTCATAGATTTTGACGGCTTCGCTATTTTTGACGGTCAGGAATTCGACATCGGCGTCGTAATAGACTTCGTAGGTCAATTCGCGGACGCGGTTATTGACTTTGGCGGCGACGTATTGCCGCTCGGGATCTTTTTCTTTGATGAGGTCGAGAAGGGTGACTTTCTTTTCGAAGGTCTTGCTCTCGCCAAGATAATGGATGGTGAAAGACATAAGTAGACATGCTCCTTTCGTCGAAGCCGAGTATCTTATAATGAAAGCGGTTTCAGCGCAATAGTTATTTTGCAGGAAAAAGCCATGAAATGCACTTACTTATTTTATAAATACGCACGCGCATAAAAGAGTTTGAAAAGTTGTCCTTTCTTTGAAATACTCAATGCGTATGAAAAAAGAATACGCGCCTTTGTTCACCCCTTGGAAAATTGGAAACGTCGAGATCAAAAACCGCATCGTGATGACCTCGATGGGCGGGACCGACCTCTTTGGCTGGATGGAGAAGAACCATTTTGACAAAGAAGGGGCGGCTTTCCTTTTGGAAGTCGCCAAAAACGGCGCGGGGCTTATTCTTCCAGGCTGCCAGCCTCTTTATAATCCGATGATGGGGCAGTGGCTGGAGAAAAACAAAAAGATGTATCGCGATTTGGCGAAGTGGATGCCCGAATTCCACAAAACCGGCGCGAAGCTCTTCGTTCAGCTGACCGCGGGCTTCGGACGTTCCTTCACCGTGAGCCCGATGATGGAAAAGCTCTATACCAACCGTTTCTTAAGGGCTTTGTCCAAACCGATCTTCAATTTCGATAAGATCACCGCCTCGGCATCTCCTTCCCCCAACCGCTGGTCGGATAAGATGCCAAGCCGCGAGATGACCGTCAAAGAGATCAAACGCTTCGTGGAATCCTACGCGAAGGTCTCCAAGCTTTTGAAGGACGCCGGGGTTGATGGCGTGGAGGTCCACGCGGTCCACGAGGGCTATCTCTTGGACCAATTCACCCTAAAATACATCAACAAAAGAACCGATGATTACGGCGGTTCCTTCGAGAATCGTTACCGTTTCGCCGTTGAGGTCGTCAAGGCGATCAAAAAGGCGTGCGGCGAAGATTTCCCCGTTTCGCTTCGTTATTCGGTCGTCTCCAAAACCAAAGGCTTCCGTCAGGGCGCTTTGCCGGGCGAAATCTATGAAGAAGTCGGCCGCGACATGGCGGAAAGCGAAAAGGCCGCCAAATATTTGCAAGAGGCGGGCTACGACATGCTCAACTGCGATAACGGCACCTATGACGCCTGGTATTGGGCTCACCCGCCGATTTATATGCCCGAGAACTGCAACCTCCCCGAAGTCGCCCACATCAAGCGCTTCGTGGACATCCCCGTCGTCTGCGCGGGCAGAATGAGCCCGAAGGCGGGCGCAAGAGCGGTTTTAGACGGCTCTTTGGATGGCGTGGGCTTTGCCCGTCCTTTCTTGGCCGATCCTAGTTGGGTCAAGAAACTCCAAAACGGCGAAGAAGAGACGATCCGTCCTTGCATTTGCTGCCATAACGGCTGCTTTAACATGGCCCATTACGAGGGCGTGCCGAACGAGCAGGATTTGAATGACTCCCTCCATCTTTCCCGCTGCGCGGTCAACGCCGAGACGATGCAAAGCAAGAAGCACTACATCGAGAAGACGGACAAGCCGAAGGAAGTCATCATCATCGGCGGTGGCATCGGCGGCATGGAAGCGGCGATGGTTTTGGCCTTACGCGGCCATAAGCCGGTGATCTACGAAAAAAGCGATGCCTTAGGCGGCACCTTCATCGCCGCGAGCAAGGAATCCTATAAAGGAAAGCTCCGTGAGCTTCTCCATTGGTACATCGATGAGATGGCCCGCCTTGAAATCAAAGTCAACTTCCACCAAGAGGTGAAGGACCTTTCCGAATTCAAAGACAAAGAAGTCATCGTCGCCACCGGCTCTACGCCAAGGGTTTTGAAGTCCCTCAAAGGCCACGAGAAGATGATCGAGGCCTG
>CAMGZU010000115.1 GCA_946183085.1 uncultured Erysipelotrichaceae bacterium
AAAATCGCGTGAGAGTCCGTTTCTCTTGCTTTTCCGATGCGATAAAATCAAAAGACAACAAGTTGTCGTTACCATGATCCAAGTCCAAAATCTCGTCAAAGTTTTCCGCAAGCCCATCCGCGGCAAAGGCCTCGGCGGGATGCTCGCCACGCTCTTCTCCCGCAAATACACGGAGATCCGCGCCGTCGATGGCGTCTCTTTTGACATCCCCGAAGGCGAGATTGTTGGTTATATCGGCTCCAATGGCGCAGGCAAATCCACGACCATCAAGATGATGTGCGGCATCCTCACCCCCACTTCCGGAAAGGTCTTAATCGATGGTTTGGAGCCTTATCTGAAGCGCCGGGTCGTCGCCAAAGACATCGGCGTCGTCTTCGGGCAAAAGACCCAGCTCTGGTGGGACATCCCGTTGGTGGAGTCTTTCAAGGTCCTCAAGGAAATCTATCAGGTCAGCGACGAAGACTACGAAGAGAGGGTCGCTTTCTTATCCTCCGTCCTCGGCATCGATGAGTTCTTGACCCAACCCGTCCGCACCCTTTCCTTGGGCCAAAGGATGCGCGCGGACCTCGCCGCATCGATGCTCCATAATCCCAAGATCCTCTTCCTTGATGAGCCGACCATCGGCATGGATGTTCTTGTCAAAGACAGAATTCGCAAAGCGATTCACGCGTTGAACGCGAAATACCACACCACCGTCGTCCTTACGACCCACGATATGGCGGACATCGAGAACCTCTGCTCCCGCATCATCATGATCGAGAAGGGTTCGATCATTTATGATGGGCCGCTTGGAAACATCAAGCGGCGTTTCGGCAACATCAAGACCTTGACCTTGACCACCCCGCCCGACATTGACCCCCGTGCGGTCGCGCCTTTTTCCGACGAGGTCACGATGAGCATGGACGAAGACAAAGTCGTGCTCCGCTTCGACGCCGACAAAGTGAACTTGGAACACGTGGTCCAATACGCCTTTTCCCAATACCACGCGATCGATATGAAAATCGCCGACATCTCCATCGAAGACGTCGTAAAGACCATCCTTGCTCAGCAGGAGGAGGAACATGCGAAGTCTAAGAAAATATAAGCCGTTTGCCCGGGCGGGGGCCATGTCCATGATGGCCTACCGCTTCAACATCCTCACGTGGGCGATCGTGACCGTTTTCGAAGTCGCTTGCTTGGTGTTCCTCTGGCTTGCCGTTTATCAATCCAGCGAAGGTGGAATCGACGCCTCCATCAATGGTTTTACGTACAAAGAGATGATCGTCTACGTCGTTTTGACGACGATCTTCGGGTTCGTGACCTTCAATGACGAAACGCTTTGGCAGATCAACCAGGACGTCCGCCAGGGGACGATCGGCAATTTCTTGATCAAGCCGATCTCCTACCGCGGCCAATTCATCGCGACGAACCTCGGCGGGTTCTTGATGATGTCGCTCGTCTTCGGCGCCCCGCTTTATGTGGGCGGCCTCGGCGTGCTTGTTGGGATTGGGTATCTCCCCATCGCTTCCGCCTGGGATTTCATCGCCCATTTCCTTTTGTTCTTGGTCGCAAGCGTCCTCGCCTGCCTCTTAAACGGAGCCATCTCCTATATCTTTGGCATTTTGTGTTTCTACACTTCCGCGGCGTGGGGTTTGGACGCCTTGAAGAGGACCATCATCTCCTTCTTGTCGGGCACCCTGCTTCCGATTGCCTTCTTCCCCAACGTTTTCCGTGAAATCGTCACCTATATGCCCTTCGCGGGCATGAGCCAAAACCCCATATTGATCCTGATGGGGAAATACGATTACCTCGAATGCGCCAAGGTGATCGGAATCTCTTTCGCTTGGCTCGTTTTGCTCGAGCTCTTCGGCAAATGGCTTTTCAGCCGCGCGATCAAAATCGTGACGGTGCAGGGAGGATGATATGAGATACGTTAAGCTCTATTTCACCTGCATCAAACGCAGCATGCTGTCCCGCTTGGAATACAAAAAGGACACCATCATTTCGATTTTGGCCTTCTTGATTTCCAACGCCTGTTCCTTGGGTTCGATCTTCTTCATCTTGCAAGCCATCCCTTCTTTGAGGGGATATACACCCGCGGAAGTCGGTTTCTTCTATGGCTTCTCGATGCTCCCGATCGCCCTGGATCACCTCTTCAGCGATGAGTTCTGGCTCGTCGCCTATCGTCGCGTGCAGCTGGGCGATATGGACCGCCACTTCTTGCGCCCCGTCCCCGTCATCTTTCAGATGTTCGCGGAGACGTTCCAGCCCGATGGCTTTGGCGAGGTCATCGTCGGCGTCGCGATGATCCTTATCTGCGGATTGAATCTCCAGGTATCCGTCAGCTTTGGGGCAATCTTCGTCTTAATCATCGGCGCGATCTTCGGCGCGGTGATCATCACTTCGTTTAAGGTCGCTTTGTCCTCTTTGGCCTTCATCTTCAAGCGCAGCGGCCCCCTCCTTCAGATCGTCTACAACTTCACCGTCTATGCGAAGTATCCAATCGCCATCTTCCCCCAAGCGATCCGCTTCATCTTGATTTTCATCCTCCCGTTTGGCTTATTCATCTCCTTGCCGGTCGACACGTTGCTCTATGGGAGCTACAACCCCTATTTGCTGAGCCTCATCATCGTCGGGGCCTCCATCGCTTTCTTCACGCTGGCGACCGTCGTTTGGACGCTTTGCGCGAGGCGCTACGAATCCACGGGTTCGTAAAACGAAAGACA
>CAMGZU010000116.1 GCA_946183085.1 uncultured Erysipelotrichaceae bacterium
CGTCCTCCGGCCCGCCTCATTTTGAACTTGCAAAATTTCTTTGCATGTTGCCCCTTCTTCCAGCTCGTTTTGCCCATAGATGTTGGCGATATGATATTCGATATTTTGACGGGATGTGCCGAAAAGAGAGATCAGCCCCTCCTTGCTGATCCATACGGTGTTTCCCATTGGGGAAACCTGCACGGGAAGAGAGACGTTCCCATTCTCAAAAATGACGATGTTATCGGCATTTTTATTTGCTTGTTGCCGGAAGAATTCATTTATAAAATCATTCAGCAAGATTCCATTTTTGGACTTGGTTTTTTGCCCGACGGCAATCACGACGTCCAAGTTATAAAACGGAACCGGCTTAGTAGAATTAGAAACGTGCAAAACGTGCACGTTGCTCCCTTCATTCAATGTCCCTTCGGTCAACAATTTCTTGATGTGTTTCGAGATGACGCTGCGGTCGCGACCAAAGAGAACCGACATATCCTCTTTGCTCAGCCAGGCCGTCCGAGGTCCATTGGTTTGAGCACCCTCATTATACATAGAACAATCTAAAGGTCATCCTAAGGATGACAACTTGCCTCTATATGTGACGAAAAAAGGACATGGAATGCTCCAAGTCCTTCTTTTTACGTTGAGGAACGATTATTCCGGCATCACGGAGACGAGCTTCTTGGCGAATTCGTCGCCGCCATCCGCCGCTTCTTTGACGAGGCGGGCGGCCATCTCCATGTCGGAGATGTTCTGGACGAAGGTGTTGTTTGGTTTGTCGGGGTCGGAATCGCGGAGAACTTTGGTGTAATGAATCATGTGGTCATCGCCAAAGCGTTCGTAAGCGAGGTGGGCACCATAATTGAGGATGGCGTCAGAATCCTCCCCGCGGTCGAAATAGATCTCCGCCGCCTTTTTGTGGAGGCAGGATTGGTAATAACGGGGGGTCGAATTGCCCGGTGCGTAGAATTCGGGCGCGTTCCAGGCGATGTTGTTCGCGCCCCAAAGGATGCGCTTCTCGCCGGCTTCGACGAAGCCTTCGCTGATGAGGGCCATGCCGAAAAGATAATCGTCCGCGTTGCTCTTTTCGCCAACAAGGGCGCCGATCAAGAATTCGCGGCTCGGGATCGTATCTTCAAGATAGCCCTTCTCTAGGTAATGGAAGATGGCGGCGATGTCTTGACCGCGGAGGGCGTTAAGAATCGCCTTCCTCCTGTCTTTCGGACGGCCGGCCGCTTTGCCATAGGCAAGGGAGAGCATCTCGAATTGGCCGGCGCGATGAATCGACCAGAAACCGTCGTTTGGCTCATTGATCTTGTCGAGCATCTTCTTGAATTCGTCGGTCTTGCCAAGCGTCAAAAGCAAACGGCCGTATTGGTAGGAAGGCTCGCGGGTTTTGACGGTTTGATACGCTTCTTCGTCATCGACCAAACGGGCGATGAGCTTCGCGGGGGTGTTGTAGGAGCCGCGGCCATAGATCCAGTTGGTCTGGGTGACCTCGGTCTCGATGATCTGGTTCGGATGGAGTTCGATCGTTATCGTCTTGATTTCCTTGCGGTGATCGCTTCCGCCGACGGGGAAATACTGATAGCCATACTCCAAGCGATAGGTGTCCTCGGAGATTTTGATGGCGTTGAACCTCGTGTGGACCGAGCCATCGGCGGGCAGCAAAAGCTCCCAGGTTCCGTTCTCCGAAACGGTTTGGACGAAAACGTAATAATCCATGAGCACCTCCATAGGCGGATTGCGGCTAGACTTATCCCAAAAAGGGGATTTATGCCCTAGCTATGTCGCGTCCGCCGATCAATGCGTATCGTTATTTGAATGATAACACTTTTTGAGTTATGCGAAAGCCCCGTTCAAAAAGAAAAGACGCGCGAAGAGGCGCGTCGGATTCTCGCTGGAATCAATAGAGTCCCGCTTTTTTGAATTCGTTTAGGAAATCCTCGCGGATGAAGCTATCCCTCACAAGCAAGAATTTCTTCTTGAAGAGCCCGGCCTTTTCCACCATGAGGATATGCGGTTCGTTGTTGTAGGAAGAGGGGTCCGCCAAGAGGGAGCGGTAATACGCCAAAACGAGGGTCACCCCGTTTTTCGTAAGGCTCGTCACTTCCTGGAAGCGGTCTTTGATGCCCCTGTCGTTGATGACGGCATAAATATAGCCGTCTTTGTCGCCAAATTTCTTAGCCATGTTGTCTCCTTTGGTTTTTCTTAGTGTACCAAAAAGAAAGCAATTGAAAAGCCCTTCTACTTCAAGAAGTTATTTCTCCCACGGCTTCTCAATTAAGGCTTCATCAAACAAGCGCTTGGCTAGGTTTAAATTCTCGATGAGAAGATCAAAAAGGCGCTCGTATTCAAAATCCTCGTTCTCCAGAGTGGCGTATTGGTACACAAAGCAATATTCGTTTGGTACTTGGTATTTTCCATACGAGTGAGTCAGAGTCGTTCGTAATGGCTTAGTTTCCATTCCCGGCCAAACGATTCTGCGAGTATCGTCGTTCCTATGACCACAATAAACACCGTCAAGCCATGATTCTTTGAAGAGCGAAAAGAGCTCAGCGTCAGATTTGTCTTTTAACTGGACGCATCTCCTAAACTGTCTTTCTTCGACTTGAATTCCGATAACAAAGTTATTCTCGTCTTGAGAAACAAAGCGGAAATTAATGTGGACCCCATGTCAAGGACACATTGAGAAAACGGCCTATTGAGAAACGG
>CAMGZU010000117.1 GCA_946183085.1 uncultured Erysipelotrichaceae bacterium
GATGCATGGTCTCCTCGCCCTCGATAAGAACAACAACCTCCTCGTTCCCTTTCGGACATGGAGGAACAACAACGCGGAGGAAGATTCCAAAGAGCTCTCCGACTTGCTTGGCTTCCATATCCCCGCGCGATGGAGCGTGGCCCACCTCTATTATTCGGCCAAACGCCACGAAAGCTATCTCGCTTCCTTATCTCGAATCACCACGCTTTCCTCTTATATCCACCAAAGACTGACGGGCGTTTCCTGCATCGGACCCGACGATGCCTCGGGCATGTTTCCTTTAAACGAAGAGGCAAACTACGACGAAGACAGGATCACCATCGTCAACGCGCTTTTGAAAAGCCTAGGCTACAACCTGAATCTCAAAGATCTTTTGCCTTCCATCGTCATGGCGGGCTTAGAAGCCGGCAAGTTGAGCGAAGAGGGGGCGAGACTCCTCGATAAGGAAGGCGATCTTCTCCCTGGCATCCCCTTCGTCGCCCCAGAAGGCGACGCGGCGACCGGAATGGTCTCGACCAATTCCATCGAGGGAGGAGAAGGCAACATCTCGGTCGGCACCTCCGTCTTCGGCTCCTTTGTCTTAGACAAAAAGATGGACGGATGGAATGAAGCCATTGATGTCGTGAATACCCCGAGCGGCAAATGCGTTGCGATGATTCATTGCAACAATTGCACCTGCGGCATCGATGGCTTTTTGAATATCGTCCGGGGAAGTTTGAAAGCCTTAGGGATCGAGGTGAAGGAGAAAGACCTCTATCAAAGGTTATTCGAAACCGCGTTCTCCGCCGATGAGGATGCCGGCAAGCTTCTTGTCTACAACTACCTCTCTGGCGAAAACATCACCAACGTGGCCTCCGGCGCGATGGCCCTCGCCTATTCCGAAAATGGAAGGCTGACTGTAGCCAACCTCATGCTCTCCTCTTTCTTCGGCGCCTTCGCCTCCTTCGCCTTGGGCATGGACCTTTTGCGGGAGCAGCAGCCCCATATCCGGAAAATCACCTTGCACGGCGGTTTATTCAAAACGCCCGTCGTCGCCCAAAGGATCCTCTCTTCGATTCTCGGCGAAAAGACAGAAACCAACTCCTTTGCGAGCGAAGGCGGAGCTTGGGGCATGGCCCTACTCGCCAGCTATCTTCATTTCAGCAAAGACATGTCATTAGCCGAATATCTGAAGGAAAAAGTATTCGCGAAGGCCGACCGCCACGAAGAAATCCCAGACCAAAGGATCGCGAACCAATTCAAAGCCTTCCGGAAGACGTACGAACGTTGCCTTCCGATCGAAAGGCGGTTGGGAAAGGAGCTTTCCGCATGCTAGAGCAACTGAAAAAAGAAGTCTTGGAGGCCAACCTCTCCTTGGTCAAAAACGGCTTGGTCATCCTAACCTGGGGCAATGCCTCAGGGATCGACCGGGAGAAAGGCCTCATCGTCATCAAGCCTAGCGGCGTCCCCTACGAGAAGATGACGGCCGACGATTTGGTGGTCGTCGATCTGGAAGGCAACATCAAAGAAGGATCGTTAAAGCCTTCGGTCGATCTCCCAACCCACATCGAACTCTACAAGCGCTTCAAGGATATCAAAGGCGTTGTGCATACCCATTCCGACTACGCGACCTCCTTCGCCCAGGCCAAGCGAGCCATCGAATGCTATGGCACGACCCAGGCGGACACCTTCTATGGCGACATCCCCCTCATCCGGGAATTGACCCAAGAGGAAATCGCCGCCGACTACGAGAAGAACACCGGCCTCGTCATCATAGAAAGCCTCGGGGAAAGGCATCTGGATAAGCCCGGTTGCCTCGTAAGCGGCCATGGGGTCTTCAGCTGGGGGGATTCCCCAAGAAAAGCGGCGGAGAACGCCTTAGTCATCGAAAGCTGCGCCAAGATGGCGTTCCAGACGCTTCTATTGAATCCCGAGGCGAAACCCGTTCCCGCGTACTTAGCGAAGGAGCATTACGAAAGAAAACATGGCAGCAATGCCCGATATGGACAAGGAGAAAAAGAATGAAACGCGTTTATTTCATCACCGGTTCGCAAGACCTTTATGGCGAAAAGACCCTGCGCCAGGTCAAATCGGACGCCGACAAGATGGCGGCTTTCCTCAACGATAGGTTATCCGCCTATGCGGAAATCGTATCGAAAGAAGTCATTAAGACCCCAGAAGAGGCAAGAAGGGTCATGCTCGACGCCACGAATGACGATGCTTGCATCGGCGTCATCACCTGGATGCATACCTTCTCCCCGGCCAAGATGTGGATCAAGGGGCTGCAGCTCCTCCATAAGCCGCTGCTCCACCTCCACACCCAAGCCAATGAGAAGCTCCCCTACGCCTCCATCGACATGGATTTCATGAACCTCAACCAATCCGCCCATGGCGATCGGGAATACGCCTTCATCCTCAAAAGGCTGAACATCCCGCATGACATCGTCGTCGGCTATTACCGAAACGAGGAAGTGGTATCGAAGATCGCCAGGTTCATCGAAGTCGCTTCCGCTTTGGATTACTCCCATCACCTCAAAGCGGCGATGTTCGGCTCGAACATGCGGGAAGTCGCCGTCACGGATGGCGATCGGGTCGAAAGCCAGATCCGCCTGGGTTGGGAAAGCAATTATTACGGCATCGGCGACGTCGTGGATATCGCGAAGAGCGTCAGCGAAGAAGAGGTGGCCGCTCAGCTTAAGGAATACAAAGAAAAC
>CAMGZU010000118.1 GCA_946183085.1 uncultured Erysipelotrichaceae bacterium
AGAACTCGGAATTGCCGACGGTATAGGATTCGACGCCGATGCCGAAGACTTTGCTTTCGACCCCGACGATGACCCATTTGGGGTCGTAGGATTTGGAATCGAGGATCTCATCGAGCGACTTCTTGAGGCGAAGGCGCGGGCCAAGGCGGTCGGCGGGAACGTCTTTTAAGCCATCGGGGACCCAGATGTTCACGAAGCAGGGCTTGCCGAAGGCTTTGCCGAGTTCGGTGGCGATCTCTAAGCTGCGTTTGCCATGCTCCACCCAGAAATGGCGGATGTTTTCGTCTGGCGAAGAAAGGGTCAAGCCATCTTTCACGTTCTTGTGTGAGAAGAAGGTCGGGTTGAAATCGATGCCATCCACGCCAAGGCGCTTGGCGAGCGTAACCCAGGGTTTGAAATACTCAAAGGTGTATTGGTCGCGGTCCACCTTGCCGAGATCTTTGCCTAGGATCGCGTAAGAGGCGTGGAGATTGAGCCTCTTTTTGCCCGGCATGTAGGCGAACGCCTTTTCGATGTCGGCGAAAAGCTGCTCTGGGCCTTTGGCGGCGCCGGGATAATTGCCAGTCGTCTGGATGCCGCCCTCTAACGAGGTGACGCCTTCAAAGCCGAGGACGTCGTCTCCTTGCCAGCAGTGGATGGAGACGGGGATGTTTTTGACTTTCTCGAGCGCCTTTTCGACGTCGACGCCATTTTCGGCATAGATCTTCTTGGCTTCTTCAAATCGATTCATTGGGTAATACCTCCTGTAATGGGAATGAATCTTGGATGAGTTTTCTTCCTTCTTCGATGGTTTTGATTTCGCCTTTGGCTTTCATTTGCATCAATAGATTTCCTAAGGCGGTGCCTTCGATCGGCCCGACGAGGACGGGGCGGGCGATGGCGTTGGCGGTGAGGGCGTTCAGGAATTGATTCTTCCCTCCGCCTCCGGTGATGTGGAGCGCGTCGAAGCGTCTGCCGAGGAGATGCTCCAAGTCGCAGAGCTTCTCTTTGTAGCAATCCGCGAGCGAAGCATAGACGATGTGGGCCAATTCGGGGACCTCGACTTTGCCAACCTTGCTTTCAATCGCTTCGATCATCGATTTCGGCGAGAGGAAGATGGGGTCGTTGGCGTCGATGCGCTTGTCGCTTGGATGGGTTTTGGCGAGCTCCGCCAATTCGGCGAAGCTGTATTTGTCGCCGAGCTCATGACGGACTTCCTGGATGATCCATAAGCCCATGATGTTGATTTGGAAACGGAAGCCCTGATCGGGGGTGCCTTCGTTGGAATAGCCGGATTCTTCTTCGAATTCGCCAACGTGGGCGGTGGGGGATTCGATCCCTAGTAGCGACCAAGTGCCGCTGGAGATATAGGGTTCGTTGGGCTTTAAGGGGATGGCGAGGACCGCGGAGGCGGTGTCGTGGCTCGCGATGATCGCGACGTCGGGGCGGTAGCCGATTTCCTGGGCGATCTCCTCGCTGACGGGGCCAAGGATCTGGCCGGGGAGCGAGAGTTTGCCAAAGAGGCGTTTCGGGAAGCCCATGGTCTCAAGAATCGACTCGTTCCATGCATGGGTGTCTTTGTCGACCATCGCACTCGTGGTGGCGTTGCAATATTCCTGGGCTTTGAGTCCGGTCAGGCGGTAGTTGAGATAATCGGGGAGCTGGAGGAAGCAAGAAGCCTTCTCAAGCTTGCCGGTTTTCAAATCGTCATAAAGCTGATAGACCGTATTGAAGGGCTGGAAGGCGATGCCGCTTTTCTGGAAGAGCTCCTTTTTGGAGAGGATCTTCTCGACTTCTTCGCTCCGCGCTTGGCGGGAAGCGTCGCGGTAAGAATAGGCGTGGCCGAGCTTCTTGCCGTTTTCGTCGAGGAGGACGTAGTCGACGCCCCAGGTGTCGATGCCGATGCAAGACGGGGTTTTGCCGAGTTCTTTGGCTTTCTTGAGGGCGATGACGATCTCTTGGAAAAGGCCGTCGATGTCCCAATAGAGTTTGTTATCGCTCGCGCGCTTCGGGTGATTGGGAAAACGATGGATTTCTTCCATGTTGAGCTTCCCTCCCTTTTGGCAGGCGAGAATCGCCCTGCCGCTGGAAGCGCCGATGTCGATCGCGAGATAGGTAATCATAATTTGATTTCCAGGTGATGTTTGCCCTGTTTTAGGAGCTTGGGTTCGCCGACTTTGACTTCGCAGGTCGTACCATAAGGAACGGCGATGTCGGCTTTGAGGAGGTTTCCTTCTTTCTTCCAAGAGGCCTCGATGGTGCCATAAGGCGTGAGCGTATGGCCTTTGGCGGAGGTGATGTCGCCGCCAAAAGCGGGGGCGAAGCGGAAGGAGCGATAGCCAGGCTCGATTTCCTCGATGCCCAATATGCGGCGATAGAAGAAGTCGCCGACGGCGCCGGAGGCGTAGTGGTTGAAGGAAACCATGCCGCCCGTACCATCGTCTTGGCCAAGATTGCCTTCGCCGCCTTCTTTGATGGCGTCGAAGCGTTCCCAGATGGTGGTGCCACCCATTTTAACCTCATAGAGCCAAGAGGGGGATTTTTCGCATAGGAGCATCTTATAGGCCTCTTCGAGATGGCCATTGTCCGCCAGGGCGAAAAGGATATACGGGGTGCCGGGGAAGCCGGTCCCGATGGTGTAGTCGTTTGCTTTGGCAAGCTCTGCGAGATGATCTGCGGCC
>CAMGZU010000119.1 GCA_946183085.1 uncultured Erysipelotrichaceae bacterium
AGCGCTCCTCCACATCATTCACGAAGTCCTTCAAGAGGCGCTTCTCATCCTCTTCGTTGACTTCGCGGCCCAAGACTTGGCTCGAGGCGGCGATCGCCACCCCGACGATTTCGTCTTTGGCGTCTTTTCTGGCCTTTTCCCTGGCAAGGGCGATTTCTTCGTCGGCCTTTTTGCGGGTCAAAACAGCGTCTTTCTTCGCTTCGTCGCGGATGTTCTCCGCGGAGAGATTGGCTTCGTTTCTGGCGTCATTTACGATGCGTTTGGCCTCTTCTTTGGCTTTTTCGATCGCCGCAAAGCTCTCTTTCTCGTGCTTTGACGCCTCTTCTTTGCTCTTTTCGGAATCTTCGATGTTCTTCTCGATGTAGTCCTGCCTGGCTTTGAGGTATTTCTTCACCGGCTTATAGCCAAGGTGGAAGACGATCAAAATGAGGACGATGAAAGCCATCAGCTGGATGACGAAATCCCAGCCGAAGCCCTTCGGGAAGAGTTGATTCATTATGTCGTCGGAGTCGATGGGGACATCCGCGAGAAAAGGCAAGAAGAAAGGAGCCATAGGTTTCCTCCTTTAAGGAAAATTAAGCGAGAGAGAGGGCGGGGACGCCGAGGACGAAGATGATCAAGATCGCGACGACGAGGGCGTAAATCGCGGTCGATTCGTCAAGCGCGACGGCGAGGATCATCGTGGAGTTGAGCTTCGACTGCATCTCCGGATTGCGGGTCATGCCTTCGATGGCCTTGGCGCAGATCATGGCTTCGCCGATGGCGGAGCCGATGCCGGTTAAGACGGCGATGCCGGCGCCGATGGCGATCAACCCGATCTGGTCAACGCCCGCTAAAAAATTGATACCCATTTTGTTTTCCTCCTAAATGGATTTCTTTTCTTCCGGGCCACGGAGCGCCTGGCCGGTTAAGCCCATCGCCTCGTCTGGCCGCTCATTGGCGATCCATACGGCGTTAAGGGACATAAAGACCAGGGTTTGGATGAACCCGGAGAAAAGCGCGAAGTAAAGATTGAGCACGCCGACGGGGATCGGCGCGAACCAAATGGACGAAAGACCATCGCCCATGAAAGCAAAGGCGAGGGAAGAAACCCTTTTTAGCGCCCAAGTGATGATGGAGATGATGATGGTGCCGCTTAAGGCGTTGCCAAACATACGAAGGGTCGTCGAGAGGATCGGGGTCACCGCCGAGATGATGTTGATCGGCAAGAAGAGGAAGATCGGCTCGATGTAGCGATGGAAATAATGGAAATGCTGATAACGGAGGGCGGTGAATTGGATCAAAACCCACATGACAAAAGCGAGGGCAAGCGGGGCCCAGAGGTTGTCGATGATTGAAGGGAGGCCGGTGATCGACCAAATGAAGGCGAGGAAAAGATAGCCGCCTAAAGCCATAAAGTAGCCCGTCATCTTCTCCCAGCCTTCGCCCATGTTCTTTTTGACGAAGCCCTGCATCGAGGTGACGTAGATGTCGGCCAAAAGCAATAAGCCCTTCGGCTTTTTCAAAGGGTCGGCGCGCCGAGCCAAAATGCCCATGATGATCGCAACAATCGCGACGAGGAGCATGACGATCAAAGAAGACGTCAAAGCGCCGTTGGGGGTGTATTCGAAGAAGCTGCCGAGGCGTTCGATCATTCCTTGGTCTCCCCCTCCGCTTCTTTCTTCTTCTTGGCATTCGCTTCGCGCTTATTCAAAGCGGCGCGCGTCAATAAGACGGCAGGCATCGGCAAATAAGAGGCGAAGACGCACCAGAAGTTGAAATCATAAGACTTAAGGTAGAAGGTGACATAGGCCGCGGCGATTAACACAGCGGCGAACATCAAAAACCGCACAGAGGCGAAGACGACGGTCAAAAGAAGCGACACCCCTTTCGCGCCATCGGGTTGGAGGAGGGTCTTCGCGCCGAAGACGATCGAAAGATAGGCAAGAAGAGAAACGCCGCTCCCCGCCAGCCAACCATAGATGAGGCCAGGATGGCCAAAGAAAGCGAAAGGCAAAAGGCAGATGGCGACGAAAAGGGCAAGCATCCCCATCACAAAAAGATTGAGCTGCCATTCCCTCATCTTGGCAAAGACGTTCTTATCGGCCATATGTATCTCCTTTCGCAGTTAAACAAAGTTTAAGAGTCGCGCGCGCATTATTCAACCTTGCTATGCAAGAAAAATGGGTAAAACCCATCAAAGATGAATAAAGGTCAAACAAAAGCGGCTAAATCTTCATCGCGACTTCATACGCCCGCCAGATAACGGAACGGAGGTTGCCGACTTCGAAGCAATCGCCTACCAAGTGAACGCGTTTGCTTTCTTTCGCTAACGGAGTTGGGACGTAGCCGATCGAAGAAATCACCGAATCGCAGGTGACCTCCACCACTTTGCCGTCCTTTCGTTTTAAAACGACCCCTTTGTCTTTGACTTCCAGCAAGCTGGTCTCCAGATAAACTGGGATATTGTGATAAGCAAAATACTCCCTTAAATACGAGGAATTCGCCAAGCAGACGCCTTTTTGGGCGACGAGGTCTTTCTTCATCTCGACGATGAATGGTTTCTTGCCCTGCAACGCGAGTTCATAGGCGATTTCGGAGCCGGTCAAGCCACCGCCGATCACCGCGACTTTCTCCCCCGTTTTCCTTTTGCCGAGAAGATAA
>CAMGZU010000120.1 GCA_946183085.1 uncultured Erysipelotrichaceae bacterium
ATGGCCATAGCCAAGGGGATTCAAGGGCAAGATCTGCCAAAGGGTATAGCCGCCTTTCTTAAGAAGATCGACGAAATGGAAGGCATCGTGGCCAAAATCGCCGATGCCATGCTTCGAAGGAAGGGCGCTGACGGGCATCAAAACCCCGGCTTTTCGTTCGTTAAGTTTCATAGAGTTACCTCACCAACTAATTAGTCTATCACGAATCCTTGCCTTTCGAGGAGGCACGCTTCTCCTTGAAGCGGGCCCTCAAGGCGAGGAAGTCTTCTTTCATCCGTTTGTGTTGGAAGGGCATATAGGCCAAGAAGAAGAGAGGATAGACAGCGAAATAAAGGGCCAGTAACGGCCAAATCACCGGCACGAAGGCGAGTTCGCCATTCGGAAGGTGATACAAGAATGGGATGAGCCAATAATAGGCCCAGGAGAAGACCTTGTCCCAATTCGACGTGACGCCGAAGACAAGGGATGGGTTATAGAAATCGCGGGAGAAAAGCTGATAGAAAGGCTCAGGCTTCAATAAGCCGATCCCCGCCATCAATAGGTCGTCCAAGAAGATGATCAAGAAGGCGGCCATAAAGAGCAAAGGCAAGGCCCAAAGTCTCCGATAATCGGGACGATGGATGTCAAAGGCGATTGAGATGATGCCCACCAAAACAAGCGGCACGTGGCACGCGAAATAACGGATCGATTCCAAAAGGCCTTCGGATTGTTGGATCTTTTCGCCTAAGCCCGTCGGCACGGTCGGAATCAAAATCGCCATCACGCCCGAAACGAGCCCCACCACAACAAGATAATCCTTGAGGTAGCGGTTCTTCGAAAGATAAACGAAGGGCGAGACGGTGATCAAAAGGGCGCAGAGATTCTCGGGGGTGGAACGAATCAAGCCCGTTGGCCATTCCGCGATATAAGAAGGCGATAACTGCTTGAGGAAATGGATGGCGAAATTGCCCCAGATGAGGACGAGGCAGAAGCGCCTCGCGAATTCTTTGCCAAAGCGGAGGCAGAGGAAATAGGCCGTCAACGAGGAAAAAACCAACACCCCCAAGAAGAGGAGGTGAAGGAAGTTGAACATTTGGACGGTCTGAATCGGCATCCTTCTTTCTTATCCTTATGCTTTATTCAACCAACGCGGGTCCGCCGTCGACGATCGAGACGGGGACGACGTTCTTCTCGCCATAGAAAGACGCCATCTTCTTTATGAAGGCGGGCCCTTCTTTCTTGGGCAAGAAGCAGATGATCGATCCAGCGAAACCACCGCCCATGATGCGGGCGACGCCGCCTTTTAAGAAGGGGCGTGCGCGGTCAATCGCTTCTTGCGGCGAGCCAGGATAATGGTTCGGCGGCATGGTGTTTTTGAGTTTCTTGGTCGAGGATTCGCCCGATTCGCGGACCGCTTCTAAGAAAAGAGAAAGGTCTTTTTGCTGGATGGCCTTCTTCGCTTTCAAGACGCGGGCGTTCTCCTCGAAGAAATGATCGGCGCGTTTGATGGCCCTAGCGTCTTTGGGATCTTCTTTGGACCAATCGTGGGCAAAGAAGTCATTGGGATCGACCTCGCGGAGGTATTCCTTGCCGAAATACTTTTTGGCGATGTGGAACATGTCCGTCGGAATCTGGGCGTAAAGCGGGGTGAGTTTGGCGTGGCTGCCGCCCGAATTCACCAAGACGATCTGAAGGTCGAAGGGGAATTTCATCGGGAGGACGACCGGATCTAAAACGGAACGGAAATCCAAGAAGTCGATGCCGCCAAAAGAGGTACCGACTTGATCGAGCAAACCACAGGGTTTGCCGAAATAATCGCGTTCGGCGAATTGGCCGATCTTCGCCATATCAAGGGGCGAGACGTGGCCATCGTTATAAAGGGCGGAAAGAATGCCGACGATGAGCGATTCGTAGCAGGCCGAGGAAGAAACCCCAGCGCCCGGGAAGATGTCCGACTCCAAGGTGGCGCGGAAGCCGCCGATCTTATAGCCGAGCTCCTTCATCTTGAAGCAAACGCCGCGCGTCAAAGCGACCGATTTCCCCTTCTCCTCTTCGTGGATGGAGAGGTCATCGAGCGAAAAGCCATAAACGGGATAACCCGAGGAGGCGATTTCGATCTTGCCATCGTCATTCGCGGCGAAATAGGCTTCGATGCCCATCGAAGCGCCCGCGACCAGGCAAAGGCCATGGTTGTGATCGGTATGGTTGCCAAGGATTTCCAATCGGCCATGGCTTTTCATGTGGAGTGGTTTCAAATCCGGATAACGGCTTTCGAAATGTTGTTTTGCAGTGATCATGTCTATTCCCCTTTTTTCAAGAACGTGTAAGTGATTTGGCGCGTTTTCTTCGCTTCGGGCGAGACGCACATCGCCTCGAAGTCGCCCGGCTTTTCGCAAGGCTCAATCGCGATGGCGCTATGGCGCTCTTCGGGCAAGCCGGTATTGAGTATCATACCATCGCGCGGGTAATTGTCCGCGTAGATGCAACAGCACGGAAAATCCGTTTGGATTTCAAGGCGGTAATCATCGTTTTCCAAGATGACCTTCGGCCC
>CAMGZU010000121.1 GCA_946183085.1 uncultured Erysipelotrichaceae bacterium
AAGAAGTATCACATGGACATCGTGGATCAAGACGGGCATCTCTATGTCCCTTTCTCCTTTGCCTCGCATCTTTTGGTCAACCCGATGCACAACGCCTTCTCCTATAACGGCAAGGACTTCTATACCGCCAAATTAATCGGCCAAGAAGCCAACGTCGTCCGCGCTTATTCGAACGCCTCCGGCTTCCTTTGGTCTTATCAAAGCACGCCGGACACCGCGGCTCATTTTGCTCGCGTTCCCGCCAATTCGGGCGAAGGATATCGTTTTGAAGCGACCTTGAAAGACTTCAAAAAGAACGACATGAAGTGCGTCGCTTCTTTCTTGGAGAACGGCACCCTCACGATCAAAAGCGACGACATCATGGAGACGGTCGACTATCGCGGCAGCTGGAAGAAAGAGGGCGACATCCTCATCGCCAACTGGATCCCCGAAGGCATGGGGAAGGCGGAGACCCAATACATCGATCTCTCCGAAGGCGGTTATTACCACACCACCGAGCGCACCCAATCGATGGCCGAAGCCAATTACTACCAGCTTTGCATGGATTTCGACTATCAATATGGCCTTAAGGACATGCTCGGTATCTCTTCTTTCGACGCCGAATTCCAGCGCCTTGGCTACAAAGAGAAACTGATCGGTAAAGACATCGACGCTTACGAAGACACCCTCTCCAAATTCTTGGTGTCGGGGAAAATGGGCGACTCCCATTACACCGCCATCTGCGAAGGTTTTGCTTCGCTCCATCCTGGTGTGAAATCGGGCACCAAATACCGCGACGAAGCTGGCGAACGCATCGTCCGCCACCAAAGCGGCTCTGCGAAAGTAAGCCAGGCGAAATCCAATGCCCAATTAAGCGGCATGACGCTCAACGTCCTTGGCGAGACCGCCGTCATCACCTTCACGAGCTTCAGCGCGGATTACAAAAAGGAATTCAAGGGCATCGACGCCTATCAAGTCCCGGAGGGCACCGAGAACGTGGATGCTTTCATCACTTCCAAGATGACCGCGCATTTCGTCGAGGGCATCTGCTATGCGATGAACGAGATCAAAAAGAACGAGGCGATCAAAAACGTTTGCTTTGACGTCGCTTATAACTTAGGCGGCTATGTCATGTTCGTGCCCTTCATCTCCGCGATCATGACCGATGACCCGATGGTGGTTTTCGAAAATTCGATCACCGGCTCCCGCATCGAGGGCCATTATTTGGTCGACCTCAATGGCGATGGCGTCTATGGCGGGAAAGACGACACCTGGAAGGGCAAATACAATTACTACGTGATCCAGGCTGGCGGCAGTTTCTCCGCCGGCAACATTTTCCCGACCGCGGCGAAAAATGGCGGCTATGCCACCACGATTGGCGAGCCGACCGCTGGCGGCGGATGTGGCGTGACGAGACGCTGCGACCTTATGGGCTACATGTTTGCCTATAACGGCCCGGTCGGCTTCCCCGAGAAGCAAGAAGACGGCAGCTTCGTGAATTCCGAAGCCGGAACCAAGCCAAACGTGGCAATGGACATCGCAGACGTCTACGACCTCACCAAGCTCAACGCCAAATTGAAAGAGCTTCAAGCATGAACATCGAGCAAGGCATCTTTCTCGTTGCAAGGGAGGCCTTAAGCCTCGACCAAGCGACGGTTTTGGAAGACAAAGAACATTATCGGCTGATCGACGATCCCAAAGCGGGCGTTTTCTACATCTGCCTTGGCGGTCAAGAATGCGATCTCCCCTCTTTGCTCCACAAAGCGAGAAAGAAGGAAGAAACCGTCTGCGTCATCTCCTTAACCGACATTGAGGTTCCTGTATCGGATGAGTTCCACCGCTTCCAAAAAGTGAGACAATTCACCTACCACGGATCGCGTTTTTCCATCAACGCCCCCTATAAAATCGAAAAGATGGGGCTGCAGGATCTCGATTACCTTGCTGCGCATTACACGCGAATTGGCGATGACGACTCTTATTTTCGAGAAGCCTTGGATCGGGGGATGCTAAAAGCGGTAAGCGAAGAGGGCGAGATCATGGCCTTTATCGGCGAGCACCCGGAGCACGCGATGGGGATGCTTTATGTCGATGAGAACCACCGTCGGAAAGGGATCGGGACCGTCTTGGAGAAGGCGCTCATCAACAAATTCCTCGACGAGGGCAAGATTCCTTTTGATCACGTCGTTTTGGACAACTACAAAAGTATGAACCTTCAGCGTTCCCTCGGCATGACCTTAGACGAGGGTTTCCTCTATTGGTATTTTTGATTTCTTTGGCCTCACTCATTTCTGGAGGCGTATAATTTGTCGCCGAAAGGAGAATAACCATGTTTAAGAAATTATTAGCTGAATTCTGCGCGACCATGATCCTTGTGTTGGTTGGTTGCGGCGTTGCGATCGGCGTCGGCTGTGGTGATGCCAGTGGCATCGTTGCGACCGCGGCCGCCTTTGGCCTCTCGATCGTGATCTTGGCCTACACCGTCGGTCAGATCTCTGGAGGCCACGCGAACCCGGCCGTCTCTTTGGCGATGGCG